>CAZYFM010000014.1:0-9210 GCA_964646885.1 uncultured Flavobacteriaceae bacterium | reverse complement strand
TCAGTATCCTATCGCTGAACCGTCCTTGCGCATTTCCGAAGCGCCCCAGTACACGCC
Source organism: uncultured Flavobacteriaceae bacterium (assembly GCA_964646885.1). Classification (GTDB taxonomy): domain Bacteria; phylum Pseudomonadota; class Alphaproteobacteria; order Micropepsales; family Micropepsaceae; genus SZUA-430. Next base: position 9,153 of record CAZYFM010000014.1, on the reverse strand, counting down.
GGTTGCCGGATCGCGCATGATGGCCTGGTAGCCGCCGAAGCCGCCGTCGCCAGGCTCGATGTCGTGGCCGCGGCGCTTCAACTCGTTGCGCACGTCCTCGCCGATGCCGGTTTCAAGCTGGAGCTTGCCGACGCCACCGGAGTTCTTGCGTGTCCAGTCCTCGGAACCGACATGTCGGAAGCGGGCGGCGTCGCCAGCTTCCTGAACATTCAGGCCGAAATCGATCATGTTGACGAGGATCTGCACGTGGCCCTGGGGCTGGAGGTCGCCGCCCATCACGCCGAAGCTCATGAAAGGCTTTCCGTCCTTCATCACGAATGCCGGGATGATGGTCTGGAAGGGGCGCTTGCCGGGGGCGTAGACGTTCGGATGTGACGGGTCGAGGGCGAAGAGCTCGCCACGATCCTGGAACATGAAGCCCAGGCCGTCGGCGACCAGGCCCGATCCCATGCCGCGATAGTTCGACTGGATCAGCGACACCATCATGCCGTCGCTGTCTGCCGTCGTGAGGTACGTCGTGTCTCCCTGCCTCAGCTTGATCTCGCCGGGCGGGGTTTCGGGGTTGGCGCGCTTCATGTCGATGAGTGCCCGGCGCTTGGCCGCGTAGGCATCCGAGATGAGTTCCGCGACGGGCGCGTTGTAGGTTGCAGGGTCTGCATAGAACTTGCCCAGGTCCTCGAAGGCGAGGCGCTTGGCTTCGACCATCACGTGGAGGGCGTCGGCAGAACCGCGCCCCATGGACTTGAGGTCGTAGGCCTCGAGCATCTTGAGCATCTGCAACGCCGCGACGCCCTGCGTGTTGGGTGGCAGTTCATAGACGTCGTACCCGCGATAGTTCACGCCGACGGGGTCCACCCAGTCACCCGTGTGGGCTGCGAAGTCCTTGAGGCGAAGGTCGCCGCCGATGCGCCTGAAATAGGCATCCATGGTCTTGGCGATCTTGCCCTTGTAGAAGGCGTCGCGCCCACCCTTCGCGATGAGACCGTAGGTGCGGGCGAGGTCGGGATTGCGGAACATCTGCCCGTGTGCCGGAGCCTCGCCATTGACGAGATAGGTCGCCCTGGCGTTGGCGATCTCCTCGATGTCCTTTGCATTTCGCTCGAAGCCGCGGAAGTTGCGCTTCCAGTAGTCGGCGACCAGCTGTGAGACGGGATAGCCCTGTTCGGCGTAGCGGATGGCGGGCTCGAGGACTTTCTTCATTGGCAGCTTGCCGAAGCGCTGGTGCAGGGCGAACCAGCCATCGACGGCGCCCGGCACCGTCACGGTCAGCGAGCCGTGCGAGGGCATGTCCGTTCGACCACTCAGCTTTCGCTTGAGGTCTTCGAGACTGCGGCCCATCGGCGAGCGGCCGCTGCCATTGTAGCCGTAGAGCTTCTTCGTCTTCGGGTCCCAGACGATGGCGAAGAGGTCGCCACCGATTCCGCAGCCAACCGGTTCCATCAGGCCGAGTGCCGCGTTCGCTGCAATGGCGGCGTCGATGGCGCTGCCACCGCGCTTGAGGATGTCGATGGCAACCTGCGTTGCGAGCGGCTGGGCCGTCGCTGCCATGCCATGCGTGGCGAGGACGGGAGCGCGGGTCGCAAAGCCGAGGCCGGAATAGCGGTCACCGCCGCCGGGTGCTGCCGTGGGTGCAGTGTCGGCAACTGCCGTTGTGGTCATGAGAGCAAGTCCGAGAAGAGGATAGATCAGCCGTTTCATGTCAGTGTCCCGGAACCACAGGGCAGGGGAAATCCCGCTCGACCGTGACCTGCGCCAGCGTCGCGGCCGGAATGGACAGGGACTGCGGGTTGGCCTTGGCGTAGTTCAGGATGCGCTGCGCCATGTCGGTGAAGGACAGGAAGGGTGGCAGCCGGACACATTTCTCCTTCGCCGAATACGGTATGCCCCGGACGAGCGCATCGCGCCGGGCATTCTCGCGTTCGATCAGCGACACGAAGAAGCCCTGCAGGAAGCTGCGGCAGGGATGTGGTGCCCTTGCGACGTTGTTGTCCTGCGCGGCGCCGCGCGCGAGATAGTCCGAACATTCGTTCACGAGGTCCTTGCCCGTGTCGATGCGGCCCGCCATTGCGGGCTGTGCCAGGAGACAGGCGGACATGGCTGCTATCACCAACAAACGCATGGTAGGATTCCTTCAGGCTTGAGCAGGAACGGTCGTCAGGGTAGGCCGTCGCCGGGTCTTCGACAACACCAAAGCGCAGGGACTTCCCCCATGTTTGACGCTGCCATCCGCCCCCATATCGACCGCCCCCTGGCGAAGGTGGCGGCGCGCCTCGTGGCGTGGAAGATTTCCGCCAATTCGGTGACAGCCATGGGCTTTCTGCTCGGCATGGGGGCGGCCGGGCTGATCGCCAGCCAGCAGTACATGGCCGGGCTTGCCCTGTTCCTTGTCAGCCGGGTTCTCGACGGCCTTGACGGCGCGGTCGCCCGTCAGACGCGGTTGACCGACCTCGGCGGCTATCTCGACATCACGCTGGACTTCATCGTGTATGCGAGCATGGTGTTCGGCTTTGCGCTGGCCGATCCGGTGCGCAATGCGCTGCCGGCGGCCTTCCTGACCACCAGCTTCATGGCGCCGGCGGCGACGTTCCTCGCCTATGCGATCATCGCCGCCAAGCGGGGGATCACGACCGACCTGCGGGGCAGGAAGTCCCTCTATTATCTCGGCGGCCTGACGGAAGGATTCGAGACCATCCTGACGATCTGCCTGATGTGCCTGCTTCCGTACTGGTTTCCCATCATCGCGGTCGTGTACGCGCTCATGTGCTGGATCACCGGCGGCACGCGCATCGCCGCGGCCGTGCAGACCTTTGTCGAACAGGAGCGCTCCGATGACAGCAAGTGATACGGCCGGCATTGTCGAGGCCATCGGGCGCATCTGTGACCGCTTCGATGATGCCTACTGGCTGAAGTGCGACACGGACCACGCGTTCCCCGAGGCCTTCGTGAAGTCCGTGGCCGAGGCGGGCTTCCTTGGCGTGGCCATGCCCGAGGGCGTTGGCGGAGCCGGGCTTGGCGTGACTGAGGCCGCGGCCATGATGCATCGCATCGCGTCTTCAGGTGCAGGCATGGCGGGCGTGTCCGCCGTGCATGTGAACATCTTCGGCCCGCACCCTGTCGCCGTCTTTGGCACGCAGGCGCAGAAGCAGCGCATGCTGGTGCCCCTCATCAAGGGCGAGACGCGCTGCTGCTTTGGCGTGACCGAACCCGATGCCGGGCTCGACACGTCGTCGATCAAGACGCGGGCGGAGCGGCAGGGAGATGTGTGGCTCGTCAATGGGCGCAAGATGTGGACGACGACGGCGCAGAGCGCGTCGCATATCCTGCTGCTTGCGCGCACGTCACCGAAAGGGCGGCGCCCCACGGACGGGTTGAGCCTGTTCTACACGCCGCTTGACCGCTCGTGCATCGAGGTGCGCGAGATCCCCAAGATGGGGCGCCATGCCGTGGACACGAACATGCTGTTCATCGACGGGCTTCGCGTGCCGCATGACGACCTCATCGGCGAGGAAGGCAAGGGGTTCGACTACCTGCTGCATGCGTTCAATCCCGAGCGCATCCTCATCGCTGCCGAGGCCATTGGCGTGGGACAGGATGCGTTGCGGCGTGCGGCGGCTTACGCCCGGGAGCGCGTCGTGTTCGGACGGCCCATCGGGCAGAACCAGGCGATCCAGCATCCGCTCGCGAGGAGCTGGGCGGAGCTCGAGGCCGCGTGGCTCATGACGATGAAGGCCGCTGCTCTCTACGATGCAGGACAGTCCTGCGGGCTTGAAGCGAATGCGGCGAAGTACCTGGCGGCCGAGGCGGCCTACAGGGCCTGCGAGACGGCCGTCATGACGCATGGCGGCATGGGCTATGCGCGCGAGTTCCATGTGGAGCGGCTGTTCCGCGAGGTCCTGATCGCCCGGATCGCGCCCGTCAGCCGCGAGATGATCCTGAACTTCATCGCCGAGAAGGCGCTGGGGCTGCCGAAGTCGTACTGATGGGTCTTGGCAGGCTGCCTTCCCGCGGAAAGCAGCCTGTGCGCCAGGCCTGTCAGGCCACGACGGCCTTGCCGAGGCGGCCGTTGATGATCTGCGTGGCCTCGCTGATGATGCGCTCGACGAGGTCCTTGCAGGTCGGGATGTCGTTGATCAGGCCCTGGACCATGCCGGCCGACCAGATGCCGTAGTCCGGGTCGCCCTGCTCGTAGACGACCTTGCCGCGCTGGCCCGAGACGAGGTGAGCAATGTCCTCGATCTTGGCGCCGCCCTTCTTCTCGATGGCGACGACTTCCTGGCTGACGGCGTTCTTCGCGACGCGCGCCGTGTTGTGGAGCGTGCGGAAGATCAGGTCGGTGCCGCGCTCGTCATTGGCGACGATCTGTTCCTTCACCTTCTGGTGGATCGGGCTTTCGACGGTGCACATGAAGCGCGTGCCCATGTTGATGCCTTCGGCGCCCAGCGCGATCGCTGCCACGAGGCCGCGCGCATCGGCAAAGCCGCCCGACGCGATCATCGGGATCTTGACCTTGTTGGCCGCGGCCGGGATCAGGATGAGGCCCGGAATGTCGTCTTCGCCCGGATGGCCCGCGCACTCGAAGCCGTCGATCGAGATGGCGTCGACGCCCATGCGTTCAGCGGACAGTGCGTGGCGGACGGCCGTGCACTTGTGAATGACCTTGATGCCGTGCTTCTTGAAATGGTCGACGTGCTCCTGGGGCTTGTAGCCTGCCGTCTCGACGATCTTGATGCCGGCCTCGATGATGGCCTGGCGGTACTCGGCGTAGGGCGGCGGCTTGAGGGCCGGAAGGATCGTCAGGTTGACGCCGAACGGCTTGTCGGTCATCTCGCGGCAGCGCTTGATCTCCTTGGTGAGATCTTCGGGCGTGGGCTGCGTCAGCGCCGTGATGAAGCCCAGCGCGCCGGCATTGGCAACGGCCGACACGAGCTGGGCGCGTCCGACCCACTGCATGCCGCCCTGCTCGATCGGATGCTTGACGCCGAACATCTCGGTGAAGCGTGTCTTGAGCATTTCAGTCTCCCATAACCGGTTATTGAATGGCGATGGGAGCAGAGTGGCAGGTCGGGCAGGCCCGAGGCAAGTGGGTCAGGGACCCTCGACCCTCACGCCGCGCGCGCGCAGGAGGTCGATGACGCTGCCCTTGCCGACCAGGTGGGCGGCGCCAACGATAATGACATGGGTCTTGCCGTCGTTCAGCATGGCTTCGATCTGCGGCAACCATTTGGCGTGCCGGTCCTCAAACAGGGCCTTGCGCATGGCGGGGAAGCTGTCCATGTCGCCATTCATGGCCCTGTCCAGTTCCCGTACGTTTCCCGTCCTCCAGGCTTCCAGCAGCTGGGCGATGCTTTCGTCGACCTTCTCCGATTGCTGGAGGATCATGACGAGGTACTGGGTTTCCTGATCGGGCGTGAGATTGGCAAAGACCTGGATCTGGCTCTCGATGGTCTCGAGCGCGCCTCGGGGCTTTGCATTCTCGCGTGCCCAGTTCCAGAGCTTCAGGTCCACGCCACCCTGTTCGCCTGTCGCCGCCGACGGGTCCACGGGCTGTCCCGGCTTTGCCGTCTGCTTCAGGGCCTTGAGCGACGTGATGGTGAGCGCTGCGAGCCACGGCCGCATGCGATCGACCGCCGCGATGGGAAGGCCAAGCTCGGTTGCCGCCGCTTCCAGCTTTCCGCGGTACTCGACGGCAATCATGCGGCGCAGGGACTTGTCCGGCGGCAGGAAGCCATAGCGTGCCACCAGGGCTCCCATGATCGCCTGGTCCTGCGCCTGGTCGAGATCGACTTCGAAGTCGATCTGGTTGGCGGCGGCGAGGGCGGCGTCGAGTTCCGGCGTGCGCCAGACGAGCCCCGGCGGCAGGATGTGGAACGAGCCGAAGAAGTAGATGTCGCCCCGCGGGCCATCAATCTTCCAGAGCGCCGGCGCGGTGCGCGTGTCCCGGGCGGAGGCTGGTGCGACGACCAGCAGGAAGGCGAGGAAGGCTGCGGTCGCGAGGCCGGCCAGGCGGAATGCAATCGTGACGCGTTTCATTTCTGGACCCCTGTCTTGGCGGGATTATAGCGGATCGCTGCTTCGTGGTGATCACGATTTGCAGAGGTGCGCCCGGTTCGAGGAGGTACGTGCGTGCATTGAATTCTCCTGTCGGGAGAATGTGGTGCTATGGTGATGGCAAGAACACTGCACCATTCGGGAGAAGCCTGATGACTGAGTTTACGCCCGTGCAATCCGCCATTGGCGGCGTGCTGATTGGTCTCGCGGTCGCGTGGCTCATGATTGCCAATGGGCGAACGGCCGGCATCAGCGGTATCGTCAACCGCCTGCTGCCACCTGTCGATGACGCCTGGCCGGAGCGGCTCGCGTTCGTCGTCGGGCTGCTTGTGGCCCCGTTCATTTACCTGGCCGCGGGTGGAACGATCATCCAAACTGTCCCCGATGACTTCATCCTTCTGGGCGTCGCCGGGATCCTCGTCGGCTTCGGGACGACGCTCGGGAACGGGTGCACGAGCGGGCATGGCGTTTGCGGGATCGCCTCGCTGTCGCCGCAGTCCGCCGTCGCGACGCTGGTCTTCATGGCCACAGGGATGGCTACAGTCTTCATCGTGAGGCACCTGTGATGAACCAGCGCCTTCACCGCGTGACCGCCAGCCTGGCGGCGGGCCTTGTCTTTGGATTGGGTCTCATTTTCGCCGGCATGACGGATCCTGCGAAGGTCACGAACTTCCTCGACATCACGGGTACGTGGGATCCCAGCCTCATGTTCGTGATGGGAGCTGCCATTCCCGTGGCCTTTGCGGGGTTCCGCCTCTCGGCATTGAGGGGTGCGCCCCTGTTCGGCAGCAGCGGGCCCCGGCTGCAAAGGCCCGACATCGACCTGCCGCTGCTATCGGGTGCGGTTCTTTTTGGAGCGGGATGGGGCCTCAGTGGCTTCTGCCCGGGTCCGGCGGTCGTTTCGATTTCCCTCGGCGGGGCCGGGACCTGGGTCTTTGTCGCGGCCATGCTGGGGGGAATGTGGGCCGCGCGGCAGATGGTGGCGCGCTGACAGCGGCGGTTTCGCGCGGTCCGCGCGGGTTCCGCCGGGCGCTCGAATCCGCTACAAGGCCGCCTCTTTCGAGGCCATGACATGTCGGACGTGCAGACCATCATCGATCGGACGCCGCGCGAAGCCGCGCAGCGACGGCGCACGTTTGCCATCATTTCGCATCCGGACGCCGGCAAGACGACGCTGACCGAGCACCTGCTGCTGATGGGTGGCGCCATCCATCTGGCCGGAGAAGTGAAGGCCAAGGGCGACCGCCGGCGCGCGCGGTCGGACTGGATGAAGATCGAGCAGGAACGCGGCATCTCCGTCACGACGGCCGTCATGACGTTCGAGTACCAGAACCTGGTCTATAACCTTCTCGACACGCCGGGCCACGAGGACTTTTCGGAAGACACGTATCGCACGCTGACGGCGGCGGACTCGGCCATCATGGTGATCGACGCGGCCAAGGGCATCGAAAGCCAGACGCGCAAGCTCTTCGAAGTCTGTCGCATGCGCGACATCCCCATCATCACCTTCGTCAACAAGATGGACCGCGAGGCGCGCGATCCGTTCGAGCTGATCGACGAGATCGCCGACCAGCTCCAGCTCCATGTCACGCCGGCGATGTGGCCGGCGGGCTCGGGCCTGAACTTCCGCGGCGCCATGCATTTCCAGAGCGAAAAGTTCCTGCCCTTCGGCAAGGACGCCCAGCCTGTTGACCCGTCGCGCCTTGAAGGCCTGCTGCAGGCGGACGAGCTTCGCCAGTTCCGCGACGAGATGGACCTTGCGCGTGGCGGCTATCCGGCCTTCGACCTGAAGACCTTCCGGGAAGGACACATCACGCCGATCTTCTTTGGTTCGGCGCTCAAGCACTTCGGCGTGAAGGAGCTGATCGAGGGACTGGGCCAGTGGGCTCCCGGACCGCGCGCGCAGGCGACGTCGGCGCGCATGGTCGAGCCGGAGGAACCCAAGGTCTCGGGCTTCGTGTTCAAGGTGCAGGCCAACATGGATCCGAACCACCGTGACCGCGTGGCGTTCATGCGCGTGTGTTCCGGCCAGTTCAAGCGGGGGATGAAGCTCCGTCAGTCCGGCACCGGCAAGGTGATGAGCGTCCACAACCCGATCCTGTTCTTTGCCCAGTCGCGGCAGACCGTGGACGAGGCGTGGCCGGGTGACATCATCGGCATTCCCAACCACGGCGTGCTGCGCGTCGGCGACACGCTGACGGAGGGCGAGGACCTGTCCTTCACCGGCATCCCGAACTTCGCCCCGGAAATCGTCAAGCGCGTGCGGCTCTCCGACCCGCTCAAGGCCAAGCACCTGCAGCGGGCGCTCGAGTCGCTGGCCGAAGAGGGCGTGACGCAGGTGTTCAAGCCGAAGATCGGCGCCCAGTGGTTCGTGGGCGTTGTCGGCCAGCTTCAGCTGGAAGTTCTCGCGAGCCGCATTGCCGCCGAGTACGGGCTTGAGGTGGCCTTCGAGCAGGGCATGTTCGAGACCGCGCGCTGGGTGTCGAGCGATGATCCGGTGGAGCTCAAGAAGTTCCTTGATGCGCACCAGGGCAACCTCGCGGATGACCGGGACGGATCGCCGGTCTTCATGGCGAAAAGCGCCTGGGAGTTGCGCTACGTGGCGGAGCGGTTCCCGAAGATCAAGTTTACCGCAACCCGCGAGCGGCACCACTAGGCCTTCCTGTCGGCGCGCATGACGCCCTGAGCCATGAGGGCTTCAGCTGAGCGTCTTGGGGCAGCGCACGTCGCCTGAGAGGTTGGAGAACCGGGGGCAGACACCGTAAGCCACGGTCTATTATGTCACCGAAATTGAGTTTGAACCCGCTACTTCCTACACTTGATTCGTCATGGCCGTGTCGCGCGGCAGCGCGTACCGGCCACCCAGTAACTCCTGAGCGCCAGTCGTAGAGGGTGCGGATTCTCCGGTTGGCCCCGGGGTGTGCTTCATCGCGTTTGGAGAGATTCTGGGTGGCCGGTACGCGCTGCCGCGCGACGCGGCCATGACGGAGGGGGTGGGGTGTACATTGGGAGGGCTGTGAATAGTTGATGTGGTGACGCAGATGGAGGTTGCGGCTGCGCCTCTTGCTTCGGATCGCCATCAAGGACCTTTTGAAAGGTCCTTTC
>CAZYFM010000013.1:0-45486 GCA_964646885.1 uncultured Flavobacteriaceae bacterium | reverse complement strand
GTCCGTGGCGAATGCCGCCGCGATCGCCGACGGCGCAGGCAGGACGAACTTCGAGATCTCGAAGGCCTGCACGGCCCATTCCCAGAAGCCGATGCCGCCAATGGCGACGAGTGCGGGCAGGGCGCATGAAAGCAGCGCGCGGTTCATGGCGCGCCCCCGGCATTGAGCGTCGCCCGCACGGCTTTGCAGCGCTCGCCATAGACGGGCGCGAGCCGGAAGTCCGGTGACCGGGAGAGCGGGTCGCCCATCTCGAAATCGCCGGCGACACGACCCGGGCGCGGGCTCATCACGATGACGCGCGAGGACAGGTACACGCTCTCATAGATCGAGTGCGTCACGAAGATGACCGTCAGCTGGCGTGCCGCCCAGAGCGAACGCAGTTCGTCGTTCAGCTTTTCCCGCGCCAGCTCGTCGAGCGCCGCAAAGGGCTCGTCCATCAGCAGCACTTCCGCCTCCGCCGCCAGCGCCCGCGCGATGGAAACCCGCATGCGCATGCCGCCGGAAAGTTCCCGCGGATAGGCGTTCGCGAAGGCCGACAGCCCGACGGTCGCAAGGGCAGAGGAAACCCGGTCGTCGAGTGCCGCGCGCTCGTTCTTGATCTCGAGCGGCAGCGCCACGTTCTGACGGACCGTGGACCAGGGCAGCAGCGCGGCGTCCTGGAACACGAAGCCGATACGCGGGCGAGGTCCTTCCCAGCTGACGGCGCCCGACGTCGGCGTCGTCAGCCCGGCAATCAGGCGAAGCGCCGTGCTCTTGCCGCAGCCGGACGGTCCGACGAGCGACAGGAACTCGCCCTTGCCGACGCGAAAGGAAACGTCACTGAGCGCAACAACGCCGCTGGCGAAGGTCTTGGTGACGAAGTGGAACGACAGCAACGGATCACTTCGGCTTCTTGGCAGCGGGCTTCTCGGCGGGGGCGAGGCCATGGCCCTTGTTCACGAAGCGCGTGTCGAACGCCTTCTTGTAGTCGAGCTTGGCGTCGAAGACCTTGTTGGCGGCCATCATGTCGAAGAAGGTCTTCAGGCGTTCATCGGTCATCGCGCCGATGCCGAGCTTTGCGGCGTCGCCGCCGTCCACCATGCCGCGCTCGCGCATCTGCTTGATGGCCTGCGCGATGATGTCATCCGTCATGTCCGGATTGTCCTTGCGGATCATCGCATTGGCCTTCGCCGGATTGCCCTGGAGGTAGGACTTCCAGCCGTCGATGCTGGCATCCACGAAGGCCTGCACCATCTTCGGCCGTTCGCGCACGTCCTTGCCGCGCGCGAGGATGAAGTTCGCGTAGCCCGGATAGCCATAGTCCGCGAGCAGGTAGACCTGCGGCTTGATCTTGCCCTGCGTCTCGATCGTGTAGGGCTCGGACGTCACGTAACCCTGCTGGATCGCGTTCTTGTCCGTCAGGAACGGCGCGAGGTTGAACGTGTACTTGCGGATCTGTTTGTCGTTGAAGCCATAGCGCGACTTGGTCCAGTTCCACCACGTCGACACGGTGGCATCCGAGATCATCACCGGCTTGCCCTTGATGTCGGCGATCGACTTGATGTCGTCACGCGGATGCGTGATCAGCACCTGCGGGTCCTTCTGGAAGATCGCCGCCACGGCCACGGCGTCCGCGCCGGCAGCAGCCAGGTTGATCGGCTGGAAGTGGTTCGAGCCCATGGCGAACTCGACCGCGCCGGCCGCGATCAGCTGCGGCGTGTTCACGGAAGGGCCGCCCTGCTTGATCGTCACGTCAAGCCCGGCCTTCCTGTAGAGCCCCTCGGCAACGGCCTGGTAGAAGCCGCCATGCTCGGCCTGCGCCTTCCAGTCGGTCACGAAGGTGACCTTGGTGAGCGGGGCCGGCGTCTTCTTGGACGCAGCCATCGCCGCCGGACACAGGGCGAGGGCAACGACAGGAACAAGCATCAGGCTGAAGCGAAGCATGGACTTACTGGACCTCGTTGGGCAGGACGGTTTCGCACCTGGCTTCACGTCGCTGCTGGTCGATTTCCGCCAGCCGCGCATCATCGCTGATCAGCGTGCGGAAGAGCACCAGCCCCGTGGTGGTCGGCGCGCTCACGACTGTAACGGTTTCGGCCTGCGGCGGGATCTTCTGTCCCTGGCCGATGAGAAGAATGGTCGCAGATTTCCCCCCAGCCTGGCTGTCATTCAGGACGTGGAAGTTGTCGGTGTTGGCCGCAAAGAATGACACGGACCAATAGGTATCCGTCGGCGCACCGGTCGTGATCTTCAGCGGGTACCGCGTCACGTCAAAGGTGCAGATCGAGTAGAGGAGGTCGGGGCTGGGCCGGACGACCTGCCGGGAGTCGGACGTCGCGCGGTCGCGGAACAGGATCTTGCCATTCGCGTCGCTGGCGGCCGCTGCAACCACCCGCGACATGATCAGCGTCGGGAGATAGTTGATGGCCGCCACATGCGTGACAACGGCACCCACGATGATGAACATGAACCAGAAGAGGAGCCGGATCATTCGCAGGCCTCCTTTGTGATGGAGGGAAGTTCGACCGTGGCCGGGCTGGCGATCACGCTGGGTCCCGGATTGTAGAGGCGCAGCGTCACGTCAAACCCGTCCTTCGACGTCGCGATCCAGTTCTGCGCCTCGGGCGTCGTGGACAGGCGAACGACGAACGTGCCGTCGGTCGACCTCACCACGTTGTTCTTGCTGACCGCGTAGCGATGGCCCTCGTTCGGGATCAGGTAGCTGTCGCGCCCGTAGGCCGTGAGGCTCCACCATCTTGTATCCGGGTCACGCCCCTCGATGCGGTAGGCGCAGGCCGGATTGAAAGCCTCGCCCGCGCTGTCGCTCGTGGCCGTGTAGTAGATCGTCTCGGACTTGTTCAGCGCGAGAAGCCCGAACAGCGCGACGCGCGCGCGCGTATACATGTCGGCATCCGCGCCGCCGGCTGTCAGGCTCGAGCGCCAGGGCCCGTTCTGGACCTCGCCGGCCTGCCCGGTAAACTTGGAGACGGCGTAGTACGCACTGCCGAGGCCGAGAGCCACGGCAATGAGCGATGAAATGATCAGTCGGATGATGAAGCCCACGATGCGATAACTTCCTGTCAGCAGTGGCCCACGGCGCCCCTGAAAATGGGCCGACGCAAGCATCCACGTGACTAGCACACCCGCGCCGCGAGCCCCAAGCCGCCACTTGTCCACTGCATGAGGACAATCAGGCATCGCGCCACTCAAGCCACGCCGTCGGCGCCCCTTCCGAAGATGACACTCTCTCCGGCGGCGCTTGTCGATTTTTCGCTTATTCCCGCCACTTCCGAAGAGGGAAGATGACACTTTCGTCGTTGTTTTTGCATTTTGGCTTTCAGCATTTTGAAGTGGGGATCGGATCGTCAGGCCCCAGCCGCCTGGGCTCCAGAGCCGCGCGCGCCAACGATTCCGTCAGCAGCTGTCGTGCCGCAATACCGTCCCGCGAACTTTCAGGCAGGTCCGCAGGTCAGCGCCACTCTCCCGACGCGCTGGGGCGCCGCGGACAGAATCCGGGCCACTCCCACCGCATTTCCTTTTCGCGCGGGGTTCACGAGGTGGTCGGCAAGGCCCTGGGGCCAGGCTCCACCGGTCGTCTATTCAATTGTCAAATCGCAGGCAGCCGGAGCCGCATGGTCAGAAAAGAACAATAAGAGAACACACCTCTGCCGTCAAGCGCTCGACCCGCGACCTTTTGGACGGTCCCTTGCCGGAACGCTAGACACGCTGCGTTGACCGCAAGAAGTGCTGGCAGGATCGCCAGCCCCGGGACCGCGGGCTTCCAGCCCGCCCTTGCGGCCGATGAATGGGCAGTCAACCACAGGCGAGAAAAAATCAGCGCCCGGGAACGCGCCCGACTCACACCATGTCCCCGTATCAACTTGTTTCCTGCCCCAGCTATTTCGGCCCGTCATGGCCGTGTCGCGCGGCAGCGCGTACCGGCCACCCAGAAATTCCTGAGCGCCTGTCGTAGGGCGCGCGGCTTATCCGGTTGGCCAAAGGGCGCGCGCGATCGCGCCTGGAGAGACTCTGGGTGGCCGGTACGCGCTGCCGCGCGACACGGCCATGACGTAGAATGGGGTGAGAGGTGGGAGCTGGGGCAAACAGCAATTGCACCATGTCACCGTATCAAGGGCGAAGCTGGCCCCAATCTGCCCACCGCATCAGATGCGCGCCCGGCCCCAACTCAGTCTCACACAGGCCAGGAGCCACCAATCGCGTACGCGGTGAACTGGCGATCCATCAATCCGCAAGACCGTGCCGCCACACGCCAGGGTGCGATGTGATCCGCCTGCAGGTGTCGTTCCAGCGAGGCGCGATCCGGCCAGAGTTCGGAAAACCGGATGAGCCCCGCATCAAACGGGTCTTCGGCAACGTCATAGGCGATGCAACCGTCGAGCTTGCGGGTCGCCTCGACGAGCGCGCGCAGGTGCGGCAGCACTTCGCCAATGCGTGCGGGTGGAAACCGAAGCGTTCCAAACACGGCTACTGTCGGCTGCATCAACTGGTCTCCATCTCGCTGGTGATCGGGAATTGAAGGTCATTGGTGTTTGCGCGGTGGGGCGTAGTTGGCGCAGGCGCAAGGTATCCTGGGGGCGCGATCCCGGTCGGCATGCTGATGCATCGACAGCGACTTGGCGCCGGACGCATGCGTCCGCTGCGCTCGCGTCCGGCCCGCAGGCAAGCCTAACCCGGCTCCCCCTGGACCACGGGGCCTGTCACGGCCTCGGCGTCGGGCACCGACGGTTGCGGGATCCCCTCGGCTGGCATCTCCTCGACGACGGGTTCAGGCTCGGCGGGAACGTCTTCAAGGTCATTCTCCGCGCGCGGCCGATAGCTGGGCGGCGGAGGAGGCGGCGGCGGAGGCGGTGCGGACATTTCCTCTTCGCCGTCACCGAACAGGCTGTCGATCAGGTCCTCGATGACGCCCTTGTCTTCATCGCGTCCCGGCCTGTAGCCGTCGCCGCCGCGTTCAACCCAGGGCTCGTCCTCGCTGCGCCCGTCGGCATAGTAGTCGCCGCCGTCGCCGTCATAGTTGTACACGCCCGGCAGCGGATGCACGGCGATGCGCCGGTGCGCTTCCGTCATGTAGGTCTTCCAGATGGACGCCGGCAGGCTGCCGCCCACGACCTTCGCCATCGGCGAGTTGTCGTCATTGCCGACCCAGACGCCGGCCACGAAGTCAGCCGTGTAGCCGACGAACCAGGCGTCGCGCCATTCCTGGCTGGTGCCGGTCTTCGCTGCGACATGGCGCGGCGAGAGGTCCGCGCGCTGGCCCGTACCGGTCTGCACGACCTCATAGAGCATCTGGTTCATTTCCTCGAGCGCCGTCTGGTTCATGACGGTGATCGGCGGACGTGACCTGTGCTGGTACAGCACGGTGCCATCGGACGTCTTCACTTCCACGATGGCGAAGGGCTCCACCCGGCTGCCATTGTTCGCAAAGGCGGCGAAGGCTCGCGTCATCTCGAACAGCGTGACTTCCGACGTACCCAGCGGCAGCGACCGGTTCGGTTCGAGCGGCGAGGAAATGCCGAGGCGCTGCGCCACGGCGATCACCTTGCGGCGGCCGACCTCGTCGGCAATGCGCACCGCGACCGTGTTGATCGATTTCGCGAGCGCTTCACGCAGCGTGATCGGCCCCAGGTACTGGCCGTCGTAGTTTTCAGGGCTCCAGCCGCGGTTCTCGTACGGCGCATCTTCCCGCACGTCATCCGGCGTCAGTCCGGCTTCAAGCGCCGCGAGGAACACGAACGGCTTGAACGAAGATCCTGGCTGGCGCTTGGACTGGTAGGCCCGGTTGAACGAGGACTGCGTATAGTCCTTGCCGCCGACGAGGCTGCGAATGGCGCCCGTGGGCTCCATGGCAATCATCGCGCCCTGCGAGACATTGCGGCGGGCACCATCCTTGTCGAGCACCTTCGCGATCGTCTTCTGGGCCGTGCCCTGCAGCTTGATGTCGATGGTCGTGCGGACGATCAGGTCCTTGTTCGGCGTGATGTCGAGCGCCTTCAGCTGGTCCATCACGAAGTCGGCGAAGTAGTTCGCGCTTTCGAGTTCCGGCTTGATGACGGGCTTCGCCGGCTTGGCCTTCGCCTTGCGGGCCTGCTCTTCCGTGATGTGGCCTTCCTGGTACATCAGGTCGATGACGAGGGCGGCGCGCTCCTGCGCGAGCTTCAGGTTCGCATCGGGCGAGTAGCGCGACGGCGCGCGTGTCAGCGCGGCAAGCATCGCGGCTTCGGGCAGCGTGACGTCCTTGATCGACTTGTCGAAATACTCGCGGGCCGCCGCATCGACGCCATAGGCACCCGAACCGAGATAGATGCGGTTCAGGTAGAGCGTGAGGATCTCGTCCTTGGAGTAATGTCGTTCAAGCCAGAACGAGAGGAACATTTCCTCGAGCTTGCGCCGCCATGTGCGCTCGGGCGTGAGGAACGTGTTCTTCGCCAATTGCTGCGTGATCGTCGAACCGCCCTGCACGACGCCGCCGGCGGCCCAGTTGCGGAAGAAGGCGCGGATCAGGCCGCGGTAGTCGATGCCGCCATGCGTATAGAAGCGCCGGTCCTCGGTGACGATGAAGGCGAGGGGCAGGTACTTCGGCATCTCCTCGACCTTCACGCGGTAGCCAAACGCGGCGCCGCGTGTCGCGAAGATCTTGCCCGCCTCATCCGTCAGCGTGATCGAGGGCGTGCGATTGAGTTCGCCAAGCCGGTCCGCCGTGATCGAAAGCGAGGGCGCGTAGATGTAGTAGAGCGCAACGAAGCACGCGGACAGGAACAGCACGACGCCGCCGAAGCCGGTGGCGAGCCAGAACCACCACGGGCGATGCGCGCGCTGGGGGACCTGTTCCCAGGGATCAGGTTCTGCAGGAGAAGTGGCGGGGGATTGATCGTCGCTCATTGGTGTTCCGTCAGGGGCCGGACCCTTAACACGTACTGCATGCCCGGTATATTTTCACTCATCCATTTGGTTCGGAAGCAGCCATTGTCACTCAGCCTGCAGATGGGTGACATTGCGGCGTTTTGACTGTGAAGGAAAGTTCATGCTGGGCGTCTGCTATTACCCCGAACAATGGGCCGAAGAACTCTGGCAGGACGATGCCCGCCGCATGGCAGGATTGGGGCTGCGCTTTGTCCGCATTGGTGAATTTGCCTGGAGCGTGATCGAACCCGATCCCGGCCGCTTCGAGTGGGGCTGGCTCGACCGGGCCATGGACACACTTGGCAAGGCCGGGCTGAAGGTTGTGCTCGGCACCCCCACCGCAACCCCGCCAAAATGGCTGATCGACCGGCATCCGGACATTCTCGCCCACGACCGGCATGGCCGTCCGCGGCGCTTCGGCTCGCGTCGCCACTACTGCTTCTCGAGCCCGCGTTACAGGGAAGAAAGCCGGCGCATCGTGGAGGCCGTCGCCCGCCGGTACGGCGAACATCCGGCGCTCGCGGGATGGCAGACGGATAACGAGTATGGCTGCCACGACACCGTGCGCTCTTACTCACCCGCCGCCGCGGAAGCGTTCCGGGCATGGCTGGAGGCGCGATACCGGACAGTGGAAAACCTGAACCAGGCCTGGGGCAACCGGTTCTGGAGCATGGAGTACCGGTCGTTTGGCGAAGTCGACCTGCCCATGGCGGCGGTCACCGAACTGAACCCGTCGCACACGCTCGACTTCTACCGGTTCAGTTCGGACCAGGTCGCAAGCTACAACGCGCTGCACGTCGACATCATTCGCCGTCACTCGCCCGGGCGCTTCATCACCCACAACTTCATGGGCGCCTTCCTCGACTTCGACCATTACAAGGTGTCCTCCCAGATCGACTTCGCATCGTGGGACTCCTATCCGCTGGGCTTCACCGACAGCATCGTGGCAACGGGCTTCTCCGACGCCGAGCGCGTGAAGTACGCCGAGACCGGTCATCCGGATATCTCCGCCTTCCACCACGATCTCTACCGGGGGATGTCCGGAAAGCGATTCTGGGTGATGGAGCAGCAGCCGGGTCCCGTGAACTGGGCCGCCTGGAACCCCAGCCCCGCAGACGGCATGGTGCGCCTCTGGGCCTGGGAGGCGCTGGCACACGGCGCGGAGGTGGTGAGCTTCTTCCGCTGGCGCCAGGCTCCTTTCGCACAGGAGCAGATGCACGCCGGCCTGAACCGCCCGGACAACGTGCTGGATACAGGCGGCAGGGAAGCCGAGGCCACGGCCCGCGAGCTCGCGACGCAGTGGTGGCAGTCAAATGCCGGCAAGCCCGATGACCCGGCCCCCGTCGCGCTCGTCTTCGACTATGATGCGGCATGGTTCCATGAAGTGCAGCCGCAGGGCCGCTCGTTCAGCTACCTGTCGCTCCTGTTTCGCTGGTACACGGCGCTGAGGCAGCACGGCGTCGATGTGGATATCGTTCCGCCCGGACGCGACCTCTCGCCTTACAAGGCGGCCTTCGTGCCGAGCCTTCCGCATGTCTCGCCGCAGGCGATGGAAGCCTTCAGCCGCTTTAGCGGCGTGACCGTGTTCGGCATCCGCACGGGCGCCAAGACCGAATCATTCCAGATCCCGAAGAACCTCGCGCCCGGACCGCTGCAGTCCCTGATCCCGGTGAAGGTGACACGCGTCGAAAGCCTCCGCCCGGGCCTGAAGCGTGAGCTGCGCTGGCAGAACCGCTCCTATTCTTATGGGACGTGGGATGAGCGCATTGAGATCGCAGGAAGCGCCACGGCTCAGGGCAGTCACGCCACGGGAGAACCTGCGATTGTGGAAGATGGCACGCGCTACTACGTCGGCGTCTGGCCATCGCGGGAACTGGCGCTCGACTTCGCGGCGCACGTTCTCGACAAGGCAGGCGTGAAGTCCGTCGTATTGCACGAGGATCTCCGCATCCGTCGCCGCGGGGGAATCACTTTCGCGTTCAACTTCGGAATCGATTCGCATCCAGCACCGGCTCCCGCCGGCGCTCACTACGTGCTGGGCGGGCAGACGATTGGCCCGCGCAACTTGTCCGCCTGGAAACTCTGATTCGAACTCGCGAATTGCGCCTTCTGCGCGTGTCGCCGACAGCGACTGCAAACCAGCGCGCGCGATTACAAATTGTTTTTGTTTCGAATGTTGACGCGTCGAGGTTTCGACCTCATAAGAAATTCAACGGTGTCAAGACATCGTTGGCGTTTCCAGTCGTGCTGATGCTTCTCGGGCACACATTCGAAAGCAGCAGGACGCACCGCAAGGAAAACATCCGGCTAGAAAAGAACGGAGACAGGTAAAATGGAACTGTTGATCGCGGTGGGGATTTTGTTTGGCATGGGATACGGAGCGGGTTTCGGCGTGAGGGCGCTGTCGGCTCGCAAGGCAGCGGCGCCGTCGCGCTTCAAGCCGATGTCGTCGCTTCGCCAGTATGATTTCCGCGAGGATCCGGTATGGACGCGCTGATCATCTTTTCCGTCATCGTGGGCGCCGGCTTTGTCTCCGGCTACTACATGCGCGACCGCGAAGAGCGGAAGCGCCGCCCGCCTGCCAAGCGGATCAATTTGTCGTAGCGGCAGGCCCCAACCCGGTTGAGCGAAGGCTCCCTTGTGCGCCATAGTCGCGCGCATGAACCTCGCTCAGCCCCTTCCATTCAGTTTCCAGCTCGCGACGCTTCCACCGGAAGCCGAAGCCATGCGCAGCGAGCTGCGCGATTTCCTCGCGAAGGAAATCCAGGCCATTCCCTTCGAGAAGCGCGCCCGCTCGTGGAGCGGCTTCAATCCCGAATTCAGCCGAAAGCTCGGCGAGCGCGGCTGGCTCGGCATGACATGGCCGAAGAAATACGGCGGCCATGAGCGCACCGCGCTCGAGAGATATGTCGTCGTCGAGGAACTGCTCGCGGCCGGAGCGCCCGTCGCCGCGCACTGGGTCGCCGACCGCCAGTCCGGCCCGCTGCTGCTGAAGTTCGGCACCGAGGCGCAACGCCAGCGCGTCCTGCCTGGCATCGCGAAGGGCGAGACCTATTTCGCCATCGGCATGAGCGAACCTGATTCCGGCTCCGATCTCGCCAGCGTGCGCACGCGCGCGACGCGCACGCCGGAAGGCTGGCGCGTCAATGGCACGAAGCTCTGGAGCTCGTGGGCGCACAAGTCGACCTACATGATCGCCGTGTTCCGCACCGGCGAAAACCGCGACCAGCGCCAGATGGGCCTGTCGCAGTTCCTGGTCGATCTCTCGCTGCCCGGCATCAGGATCCGCCCGATCGCCGACCTCACCGGACATGAGCACTTCAACGAAGTCGTGTTTGAGGATGCGCTTCTGCCCGAAGACGCGCTGATCGGCGTCGAGGGGCAGGGCTGGGCGCAGGTGACGGCGGAGCTGGCCTACGAGCGCTCGGGGCCGGAACGCTTTCTCTCGAGCATGGCGCTCGTGCAGCAGATCGTCGAGGCCGCAGGACCGGATCCCTCCGAGCGGGTTTCGATCGCGATTGGCAGGATTGCCGCCCGCCTTCACGCGCTGCGTCGCCTGTCGCTTTCGGTGGCAACACAGCTGCAGCGCGGCGAGAACCCGGCGCTTGAGGCTTCGCTGGTCAAGGACATTGGCGCGATCTTCGAGCAGGAGATCCCCGACATCGCGCATGATCTGTTCGCGCGGGAGCCCTCGGCGGCATCGGACGAAGGCCTGACGCGCGTGCAGCACTACCTGACACAGACGGCGCCGTCGTTCTCCCTGCGGGGCGGCACGCGCGAGATCCTGCGCGGCATCATCGCGCGCGGCCTGGGATTGAGGTGATCCGATGACCGAGACAGCAATACTCATCCATGACGCGGCGCATCGGCTCTTCGAGCAGCACGTCACGCCCGAACTTCTCCTGCGCGCCGAACAGGGCGAGTGGAGCGAGCAGCTCTGGAATGCCGTGGAAGAGGCCGGATTCCTCGACACGCTCGCAGACACGGACTCATCCGCAGAAGAGCGTGCCGCCAACACCTTCGCCTTGCTGCGCGCCGCCGCGCGCCACCTGGTGCCGATCCCTCTCGGCGAGACGATCATCGTGAGGGCTCTGCTCGCGTCCCGGAAGGTGCGCGCGCCGGATGGACCGCTCAGCTTCGGTGTCCTCGAGGGACACACGCATCAGCATGGTGACCACGCTCACCTCAAGGGCAAGGCCTCCCGCGTGGCCCACGCGCGCAACGCGACCGGGCTTCTCCTGGGCACGAGGGATGGAACCGAATGCGTTCTCGTGGCGACCCGCCGCGGTCGTCTTTCCAGTGCCGCAAACATTGCCGGTGAGCCGAGGGACGACATCTCCTTCGCCGACACGGCCGGCACCACGGTGCCCGGCCTGAACGGGCAGGACCTCGAATTCGCAGGCGCCACCCTGAGATCCATTGCGATGGCTGGCGCGCTGGAGCGCGTGCTGGTTCAGACCGTTGAGTACGCGCGCACGCGCGTCCAGTTCGGAAAGCCGATTGCCTCCTTCCAGGCGATCCAGCAGCAGCTGGCGGTTCTCGCGGGTCATGCCGCGGCTTCGGCCATCGCCGCCGAGGCCGCCATGGCCGCGTTTGCAAATCCGGCGCGCCGGGATCTCGATGTGGCGGCCGCCAAGATCCGGACGGGAGAGGCGGTCGGCCCCTCCACATCCATTGCCCACCAGGTGCACGGCGCGATCGGCATCACGCGCGAACACTCGCTGCACTTCGCGACGCGCCGCCTGTGGTCGTGGCGTGCGGAGTTTGGCGCTGAAACGGAGTGGGCAGCGCGCCTCGGGCGTCAGCTTGCCGCCGGCGGCGGCGCGGGCTTCTGGCCCGCGATCACCAGGTAACGGGATGCGCCTTCACCAGCAGCACTGACAGTGCGAAGGTGAGGCACATCGTGACGACGATCATGGCGCCGGTCGGCATGTCCAGCACCGAAGAGGCGATGATTCCGGACACATAGCCGATGACGCCGACGGTGTACCCGGCAAGAAGGCGCCACTTCGGCTCGAACCGCCGCGCAGCCAGCGCCGGGATGATGAGGCTCGCAAACACGAGATAGATGCCGACGAGCTGCACGGACTGCGTGACCACGACCGCAAACAGCACGTAGAATCCGAAATGCCCGAGATCGCCACGGCGCCAGAACCACAGCGCGAGCGCTGCCGCATAGAGGGCGGCGACAGGCCACAACGCCGCGGGTGAGACCCAGAGGATCTGGCCCACGAGCATGTCCTTCAGGTGTTCGCCGCCATGCGGATTGTTGGCAAGCAGCAGCAGTTCCACGCAGGCCGCCAGAACGAACAGCACGCCGATCAGCGCTTCCTGCACTTCGGGCCAGTAGCGCTCGGTGAGCGTCAGCAGCACGGAGCCGGCCAGCGCCGCGCCAATGGCGGCCAGCTGCACCTGCCAGCCATGCGGTTCCGAACCGAATGACCCGGCGATGGTCACGCCCAGGCCAGCGATCTGCGCGATGGCAAGATCGATGAACACGATCCCGCGCGCCAGCACCTGCTGGCCAAGCGGAACGTGCGTTGAAAGAACGATGAGGCCTGCGAGTAGCGCAGGCCCCAGGATGCTCAGCTGTATTTCAAAGTCGCTCAAGGCTTTATGCCGTCCTTCAGGCGCCGGATCGTGTCATCATAGAGGGAGAACAGATCCTTGGCTTCATCCGTCCCGCCAACCGTGAACGGCAGGACGATGACCTTCGTGCCCGTGCGCTCCGACACGAACTGGGATGACCGGTCATCCTCGAAGGCCGCGCGCAGGATGGCCTTCACGGGCGTGGCCTGCAGCTTGCCGAGTACTTCGGCGAGGTAACCGCTCGACGCCGGCACGCCCGGCTTCGGCTCTAGCGCGACGACACGCTTCAGGCCCAGCCACTGCTCGAGATAGATCCAGCTCTTGTGCTGGACCGCAACCGGAGCCCCTCGCAGCGGAGCCGCGGCCGCTTCCCACTTCTGGATCGCAGCCTTGAACCGCGTCGCGAACCCCGCGTGCTGCGACTGGTAGTGTGCCGCATTGGCCGGGTCGAGCTTGGCGAAGCGCTGTGCAAGCGCTGCGGCAACGACAAGCATGTTGCGGGGATCCGTCTGGATGTGCGGATTTCCCGAGGCGTGGACATCGCCTTCGGCGCGATCAAGCTTGGCCGGTATGTCGAGCAGCGTCACGAAGGACGCCGCTTCGAAGAGCCCGCCATTGGGGTCGCTGAGCTTCGAGTTGGCGGCCTGTTCGGTGACGGCAGGCAACCAGCCCACTTCGAGTTCCGCTCCCGTGCAGACGGCAACGTCCGCCGCACGGGCCTTCGCGATCAGGCTGGGCCGCGCCTGGATCTGGTGCGGATCCTGCTTCCCGGTCGTCGCCGTGTAGACAGAGACCTTCGCCCCGCCAATCTCGGTCGCCAGCGCGCCCCACTCGGGTTCGCAGGCGAAGACATTGAGGTCAGCCCTCGCGGGTGCCGTGATGGCTGCGGCCAGAACCGCAGCAACCAGGATCGTTTTGATTTTGCTCGTCATGGCATCAATACCGGTGCGCGGCATGCGGGCCAATGATGACCGTATAGCCGGCGCTCAGGATGTTGTTGCTCTCGATGTCGCTGTCGTCATGCGTGTACTGCAGGCGGAGGCGACCAAACTCGCTCGTGTCATACTCGAGCAGCAAGGACGTCGCGCTCGGCGAGTGGCCGAGATTGTCGATCGTGCTGCCGAGGAGTGCGACAGGAACCGAGTCTGAATCGAGGGCCGAGTAGCGTGCGCCGATCGTCCACTGCGGATTGATCTGGTAGACGGCCTGCGCGTACCAGCCCGTGCGGTCCATGTCGATCAGCGTGCCGTTGAAGTCGCCGTCTTCGTTGCCGAAGAAGTACTCGCCCGAGAACGTCATGTTGCCCTGCTTGGGGTTGCCGTCCTGCGCCCACTTCACGACCAGCGTGGCGATGCCGAGGTCGCTTTCGCCGGTGAAGATGTCGCCGTCGATGTCACGCTCCTGCGCCTTGGCCCTGAGATAGGACGCGCCAGCCAGGAAGCTCCACTCTTCATTGAGGTCGGCACCCGTGCGGACATAGCTGGCAATGGTGCCGGTACCGTTGTCGTCGGCTCCGCCTCCGGGGAAGCCTTCGCCGCGGAACCACTCGGCGCCGAATTGCAGGTAGAAGTCCGTCGGTGCGAGCCAGCGCACGCCGATGCCGTCATCGCCATACTGTCCGCCCAGGAAGGCGCGGTAGGGAAGGGACGCATCCATGAACTGCCAGTCATGGGCATGGCGGTCATTCAGGTAGCCGATGCCGGAGAAGAACCGGCCGGCCCGCGCGGTGATGCCGCCAGGCAGGCTGAGGGTCTGGATGAAGGCTTCCTCGACGGCAACACCACCTTCCTCGGCCTCGAACGCAATGGCGAGGTTGGCCGAGAAGATCGTGTCGACGTTGGCCGAGATGTTGATTTCGGACTCGTCCAGCGTGAAGCCGCGGTCAGGCAGGCCGGCTTCCTCGTCGATCAGGAAGCCCGGGATGGCGCCTCCTTCATTCTCGACGTGATTGAACGACCCGTTGAGCGCCACGGCGATGGCCGGATTGAAGGCGCTCTGGCTCGTGGCGGCACGGGGCGTGGGTGCCGTTGGCGGCAACACGGCAGGAGTATTTGACTGGCTCATGGGCACCACGGCCGTGCTGGCGACCGTTCCGGCAGAAGCGGCCTTGGCTTCTGCATTGGCCGCCCGCTGCTCGGCGTCCTTCAGGCGCTTTTCCAGTTCGTCGATCTTCTGCTCGTACTCACCACGCAGGGATTTCATTTCCTTTCGGATCTGGGCGATGTCGGAAGCAGTGTCGGCCTGCGCCTGCGGGATCGCAGCGCCAGCCAGGCCAAGCACGAGTGCGCAGGCCGTCGAGTTCATCAGTTTCATTGTGTAGTTCCTTGCCAATTCGAATTGCTTGCACGCGCGGCCTTGCACCGCACGAAAACGTGATCAGTCAGTGTTGGCAAATGTCGCGCGGTTCGGGCTGCAGGGCAGGGACTGAACCGCGAAATGCCGCTTACGCGGCGGGCGGCGCCCGGCTCTGCCATCCAAAGGATGCAAGCCTGCCCGATTGAGAGGGCGCTGCGAGCGCGACGCGGACGGCAGGTACGGTTGGCGGCAGCTGGAGTTCCGGCGAACCGGAGGCCACGAACGGATGACCCGACGTGACCTGCTGGCAGAAGACGCACTGCGAATCGCTGCGCGGATCGCCAGGCACGTTCCCATCATGCGCCGGAGCGAACGATGCAAGTTCGTTGGAAGTCTTGGGCGGGTGAACGTGGCCGCCCGCAATTTGTGTCTGGGCGACGAATGCGAACAGGATCAGCCAGGCCATAAGGACGCGCAAGGTCGGCACCACTCGGTGCACCCCGCTCACGCGCATCTTGAGGCGATCGCCCGGTTCCAACGCCAAAATCCCAGCCAGTAACGACACTCTCCACTATACGCGGCATGGGAATCTGATCACAAGGCGCGGAAACTCAAGGCGGACGGGGGCCGAATCACTTTCTGGTGTCCATGTCCCCTCGGAGCCACAAAGCAAAACGCCGGGCATTTCTGCCCGGCGTCCTGCTTTTGCAGTGTTCTGATCGTTAAACGAACCGGACGTCCATCACGCGACCCGAGTAGGGGTTGATGCGCAGCATGACCGGCCGACCGCGGAAATTGTAGGCGAAGGCCCTCAATCCCCAGCCCCAGCGCGCTTCACGCAGGCCGCGCACGCCGTAGTAGCCCTGGGCTTCGAGGCGACGGACCAGCTGGCGGTGGGAAAGAATCCGGCCGTGGCCCTGGAACTGGTCACGCTTCCAGCCGCGCTCCCAGCGGTCGAAGTTGCCTTCGTGGCGGTTCCAGTCAAACTGGCGGTCGCCGCGACGGAAGCCATCATCACGATCGCGTTCAAAACGGTCATCCCGGTCATATCGGGCATCATAACCGGGGGCCTTGTAGCCCGGGGCGCCGTAACCCGGCTGGGACTGGTAATTGCCCTGAGGGCCATGGTTGCCCTGGGGGCCGTTGTAGGCGTCAGCCATGGCGGGGGCAGAAACGCTCAGCATGCCGATCGTCAGGGCAGTTGCAGCGGCGGTCACAAACTTGCGCATAATGTTTAACTCCTGGTGTAAAGGGCCGAAACCCAACCCTTGGCGCAGAGAATGACAGCGTTATCCTGAACAGGGTCTGGACAGATTATTCATGCAGGGTTCAGCGAAATTCGGCTATTTCATGCGTCATGCGTAACACGCTCCGATCAATGCTGATGGCTGCAGTGCTGGTGACCCTCGTGTCTCCGGCAGTGGCCGACTCATTACAGCCGGCGACGGTCAGGGTTGCGGACAATGCCTACGCCCAGCGTGACGATCGCGACGGCCGTCGTGGCTGGCGCAACCGCGACGATGATCGCGGCGATGAGCGCGTGATCCCGCTTGATGTAGTGATCAATGGGCTGATGTCCCAGTACCCGGGCAAGCCCCTGGATGCGCGTGGCCCCATGCGCCGCGGCAACCAGCTCATCTACGAGATTGTCTGGCTGACGCAGAACGGACGCCAGATCGTTGTGATAGTCGACGCACGCTCGGGCCAGGTCCTCCGCGTGCGCGGGCTTGGCTGAAGGAAACACTGAAATGAGAATCCTTGTTGTCGAAGACGATCCAGACCTCCAGCGCCTGCTGGCGGATGCGCTGCGCGACAACGGCTACGTCGTCGACACGGCCAGCGATGGTGTCGAAGGACACTTTCTCGGTGACACCGAGCCGTACGATGCAGTGATCCTCGATCTGGGCTTGCCCGAGATGGATGGCATCAAGGTGCTGGAGAAATGGCGCAAGGCGGGACGCGTGATGCCCGTGCTTATCCTCACGGCACGCGACCGCTGGAACGACAAGGTCAAGGGCCTCGACGCGGGTGCCGACGACTACGTGACCAAGCCCTTCTTCACGGAAGAGGTTCTCGCGCGCATTCGCACGCTCCTGCGTCGCGGCGCAGGCATTTCGACGTCGGACATCGAGTGCGGCCCCCTGCGCATCGACACGCGGGCCGCGCGTGTCACCGTGCACGGCAATCCGGTCAAGCTGACGTCCCTGGAATACCGGCTGCTGGCCTATCTGGCGCACCACAAGGGCCGCGTGGTTTCGAGGACGGAACTCGTCGAACACCTGTACGATCAGGACTTCGATCGTGATTCCAACACGATCGAGGTGTTCGTGGGCCGGCTGCGCAAGAAGCTGGGCGTGAACATCATCCAGACACTGCGTGGACTGGGATACAAGCTCGACGAGGATGCTGCCGATTCCGAGGCCAACGCTGCCCACTAGCAACTCGCTTGCCTTCCGGCTCGTCGCGATCGCGGCAGGCTGGGGCATCATCTTTCTGGCGGCAGGAGGCTTCCTCCTGTCGACGCTGTTCCGTGCCTCCACGGAGCGCAGCCTGGATCATCGCCTGATCGCTGATCTCGAGAGCGTCATTGCCGTTGCCGAAATCGACTGCTCGGGCACCTTCACGATGCCGAAGCCGCTCATCGCCGAACGGTTCACAAGGGCCTTTTCTGGTTCCTACTGGCAGGTGGCACCGATCGAAGCGGACCCAAAGGCGCGCCCCCGTCCCGTCATGCGCTCGCGTTCCCTCTGGGACAAGACATTGCCGATCAGCGTCAACAAGGCGCCCGGTGAACTCATGAAGGGCTATGCCGCCGGGCCGATCGGCCAGCATCTGCGTTATGTGGAGCGGGTGGTGTCCATCGCGCGCCCCGAAACGGAAGGCGCTGATGCCCAGTGCCTCTCGAGCAAGACCTATCGCATTGTCGTTGCCGGGGACATGAAGGACGTCGAGTCGGAGATCGAGTCATTCGATACGACGCTGTTCTGGTCGGTACTGATCCTCGGCCTCAGCATGGCCGCCGCCATGGCATTGTTCGTGCGCCTCGGATTGGCGCCGCTCGAGCAGATATCGAAGGCACTGGCTGCCATTCGTGAAGGCAGGGCCGACAGGCTCGAAGGAAAGTACCCGAGCGAAATCCAGCCGCTCGCCGATGAACTCAACGAGCTTGTCCGCCACAACGCGGAGGTCGTCGCGCGCGCCCGCACGCATGTGGGCAATCTCGCCCATTTCCTCAAGACGCCGCTCAGCGTGCTGGCCAATGAGGCGAAGGGCGCAGTTGGGCCGCTGGCGGAGGCCGTCAACAAGCAGGTCGGCGTGATGCGGCGGCAGGTTGATCACTATCTTGCGCGGGCAAGAACAGTCGCCTCCGCGGCCGTGATCGGCGCGCGCTGCGATGTTGCGCCCGTGATTGCCGACCTGAAGAGGGCACTGTCGCGGATCTACGACGCGCAGGGAATTGAGCTGGACGCGGAGTGCCCCGAGGGCCTGGTATTCAGGGGCGATCGTGCTGACCTCGAAGAGATGCTGGGCAATCTGCTGGACAATGCCTGCAAGTGGGCGGAGGGAAGAGTTGCGATCACGGCGGCCCCGGCGGCGCGCCCGGGGCGCATTCGCATCGTCGTGACGGATGACGGTCCGGGACTGTCCGAAGAGCAGAAGCGGCGCGTGCTTGAACGGGGTGAACGCCTTGACGAAACAAAGCCCGGATCAGGCCTTGGCCTGGGCATCGTGAAGGAAATCACGAACCTCTATGGTGGCACGTTCAGCCTGGGTCGCTCCGAGAGCGGCGGCCTGCTGGTAGAACTCGACCTGCCGGCCGTGGAGAAGACTGGCGCCTGAGCGAAAAGCGGGGAACTACGACTTCGGCGCCGTGTCTTCCCTGGCTTTGTGTGCCTTGCCGTCTTTCTTGCCGGATTTTGTATCGGGCTTGGACTTCTCGCCGTCGCGCTTGGACTTCTTCTGCTTCTTGTCCTTCTTTTCCTTTTCGGGGCCGTGATAGTCCTCGACGCCGATCAGGATCGCATAGCAGGCCAGGCGCACGACGCGCGGGATCTTCACCGGTTCCCCATCGCGCTCGCCCTTCTCGTAATACTGGACGACGCGACGCTTGAGACCCAGCGCGTCCGCCGCATGTTTCTGGGACATGTCGAGCGATTTGCGCCAGCGCTTGAAGTCATGCCCTTTCATGGAGTTCCCCTCTCTTCTGGTTGGCGGATGAAAGCGTCACCCGCAAAGGAAACGCAAGGCTGTCATTGAAGCGTTCGCCGCCTATTGCATCATCTTGAGGCTTTCCGGGCACGCACATCGTGCGCATTAACCAAGCTTTGTCACAAAAGCATCGCATGCCGCGGGAGGCTGGTGCGGGAAGCTGGCAATCCCATGTTTTGGGGGATGGCCGATCCTGTCACCGCATGCCTTGCTGTCCATCACGCGTATTCTGCAGCGAGGTTGAGCGTGCCGCTCGGTGTCTGCCGCATCGCCCAATGGCTGGCCTTGGGCCTGTTACTGCTTCACGTTGCGCCCGCGGCAAAGGCCGGAAAGGCGGGTGAGGCGACGCGCGTGGTGCGCTTTGCCTATCAGACGCCCTCGCCGGATGCAGATGGTTCAAGCCGACTGCCCTTGTATCGCTTCGGCGATGTTCTTGAAAACGCGCTTCTCGAGACCGTTCCGTCCGGAGCATTGCAGGTCACTTTCGGGGACAGGAGCGTGCTGACGCTCGGTGGCAATTCCCGCCTGCGCGTGGATCGGTTTGTGTTCAATGGCGGGGGAGGCGGCGAGCAGTCGATCGCCCTGGCCAAGGGGCTCCTCCGCTTCGTGTCCGGCTCAATCCCCAAGAACGCGGTTCGACTCACGACACCCAGCGTGTCCATCGGGATTCGCGGGACGGTTCTCAAGCTGTCCGTCGCGGAGGACGGAAGCGGAACCGTTTACTTTGAGCATGGGGAAGGATTTGTGGAGAACCGTGAGGGACGTCACGTTCCGGTCCGGCAGGGTGAACGGGTGGAATTTACCTCGAGCGGCGATGTCGGCACGCCCGTGAAGGCCGCGTTCAACGCGGGAGATCATGCGGTCGACCAGGGGTTGCAGGCTTTTGGCGTGATTTTTGGAGGGCCAGGGGCGGGTAGCGGCGGCAGTGCGGGCGTTGGAACGGCGGCTCCCGCGGACAGCACCACGTCTCCTTAATCACCCGTTTGCCGTGTGACGGGTCTCCATTGCCGTCGTATGGCCAAATGCATACATTTCCAGCCGGTTCCTTGGCGGCCCGTCTGCGGTTCATCCCCGCGGCACGATCCCTGGCCGGGCCGGGACATGCTTGAAAGGCTTGCGTATGCGATTGGCATCATTGGCAGCTGCGTTGGCAGCAGTTCTCGTGGCATCCGTTCCGGCGTCAGCCGAAACAGTCGGGCAGGCAACGCGGGTGCAGCGTTTCGCGTACCAGACACCGCCGCAGGCGCAGCGCGCGCCGATCTATCGCCTGAACCCCGTGGTGCGAAACGGACGGCTCGAAACGGTGCCGCAGGGCGCGCTTGAAGTGACCTTCACGGACGGCAGCCGCCTCACGCTCGGCAGCGCCTCCTCGATCGTCGTCGACAACTACGTCTATGCCCCGTCCCAGGGCACGGGACAGCAGACGCTCAAGATGACGAAGGGCCTGTTTCGTTTCGTCTCCGGCTCCATGCCCAAGGATCAGGTTCGCCTGTCGACACCCACGGTTTCCATCGGCATTCGCGGCACGGTTGTAAAGGTGAAGGTCAACGGCGACGGCTCAGGTGCCGTGTTCTTCGAGCACGGTAGCGGATTCATCCAGAACGCGAGCGGCCAGAACACGCCGATGTCCCAAGGCGACATGGTCAGGATCGGTGCGGACGGAAGCATCACGCCGCCGACAAAGACCAACTGGTCCGCCGGCGACGCGGCCGTTGACCAGGGATTGAACCCCTTCAACCAGTCCTTCGGCGGGACTGAGGCGGGTTCGGGCGGTGGCGATGGCGCGGGTTCTTCCGGAGGTACAACCACCAACGACTGACGTTGGGGATACTCCCTTGCTATGCTGTCCCGCCGGGAAGCCCGATGCTGTAATTGAGCGCCCGGAAGCATGAATGGGTGTCCCGTCCCTGGGTGGCGGGACAAGGAGCCGTGACCAGGACAGATGAGATCATCTGCGCGAGAGCAAGAACTGAAGAATTTTCTCGCCTCGCTCCCCGCGGAGAAGGCGTCGAAGCTCGCTGCAGCCGTCGAACGAAGCCGCCTGGCCGGTGAAAAGGGCCTGCCCGCAGATCTCATCCTCGAAGGCCTGAGGCCTACGCTGAAGCGCCTCGGCGTGAGGCGCTCGCCAACGGCGCAGCGCCTGTTCTGCGAGGCCTTCGCCGACTTTCTCGTCGAGCATCGCGAATTCAAGCAGGCCGGTCGCATTTCGCGCTCCACGATCCGGGCGCTGTGGAAGTGGCTCTCGAAAGAGGGCCTGCGCTCGACGCTGTCCGACTATGAAAATGGGATCACGCATTGCGTGCTCTCCCGGGATTCGCGCCGCGAGTCCGAACTCGTGCATCAGCTCCAGGCGGAAACGGCGGCCGTGCTTCATGCAGCGCTCGAGAAGGTCAACGGCGCAGCGACGGAGCGGCGCATCCTTGCTGTCAAGTTCGGCGGCGAAGACGCACTCTACGACGTCGAGGAGATGGCGCTGCTGCTCGCGTCCGCCAGCGACCTCGCGCCTTTGCGCGGGCTCCTTCCCCGGCGCATCGACACGCTCAGCGATCAGCACATCGGACTGATCAGGGACATCTACGAGGAACTGGCCGCGCGCAAGCCGGAACTGTGTCCCTATGTCGGCCTGCTCGTCCTCGGTCGGCTGAAGAGGCCCTGGGAAGTGCTCAGGCTCGCCGCGATCACGTCATCGCGCCTCAACGCGCCTTTGTTCAGCCAGCACGACATGGGACTGATCGGCGACATCCTGCTGGCCGACATGGAAAACCTCGCGCTCGACATTGCGTCGGTTCGCCCCGATACGCTCGATCCCGACACGCTGCTCAACAAGCTCGACCGTTTCACGCAGATGTCCGGAGGGCTTGTCCGCGAGATCGGTTCCAAGCGGGAAGGCAAGTGGGGGCAACGTCTCATCAAGATCCGCCATCTCGCATCGGACGCCATGGAGGCTCTCGTCACGCGCGCGCCGCGCGAGATCACGGCAGCCCTCCCGGTGCAAAAGCTCGGCGCCTTCGGCGGTCGCGGACCCAAGCGCCCCGACCTCACGAAGGACCCCGATGCGGTCAGGCTTGAGCGGGCGATGATCTGGGGCAAGCTGCTTGCGGGTTCGACGCCCTATGCCGGCGGCGGCGACTTCTACCAAGCCCACAAGGATGCCTTTGACGAGGTTTCGAACTTCCTGCTGGCCTACACGGAAAGCCTGGTGGTCGAACTGAAGACACTGGATTTTGAAAAGCGTCCGCGCGCGCAGACATTCCTCTCGCATACGGAAGCCCTGTCGGCCGCCATCCTTGGCCACGAGGAAGCCGAGCAGATCCGGCGTCGGGTTGCAGTCGTCCTCGCGCGCTAGCGCTCAGATCACGCCATCGGCCCTGAGGCTTTCGATCTCCGCCCGCGAAATGCCGATTTCGGTCAGAAGTTCATCCGTGTGCTGCCCGAGGCCCGGCGGCGCCTTCGTGATCCGTCCGGGCGTCTCCGAGAACGTCACGGGCGTGTTCATCAGTGTCACGGGCTGTGGCAGGCCATCAAAGGGAACCTTGGCCAGATAGCCGGCGGCATTGACATGCGGATCGTCAAGAAGCTGTTGCGGGGACAGGACCGGACCGGCAGGCACCTTGGCCCTGGCGAGCGCCTCGAGCGCTTCGCTGACCGTACGGGTGCTGCACCAGGCGTTTGTCCGGGCGCTGAGGATCTCGCCATTGTCTCCGCGCGCTTCATCCGACGCAAAGCGCGGATCATCGATCCAGCCTTCTTCGCCAACGAGTTTCGCCCAGCGCTTGAACAGCGGGTTGCCGTTGATCAGGATCGTGATCCATCCATCCTTGCACCGGAAGATGTCCGAAGGACCTGCAGTCTGTCCGCGGTTGAGCGTGGCAACACGATCCTTGCGGAGCACGGACTGCTCGATCAGCGTCTGGCTCATGAACGTGACAGCCGTGCGAAGGAGGGCGCCTTCGACATGTTGTCCCCGGCCTGTTGCGTGCCGCGCAAACAGAGCCGTCATGGTGCCGAACGCAGCGAGCGAGGCCGTACCGAAATCGACCCACGAAGCCGCCGAGCGTACCGGTTGCTCGGGCGTGCCGGACATGTACACGGCCCCCGACATGGCCTGCGCCACGCCGTCAAAGCCGAGGCGCTCCGAGTAGGGCCCGCCCGAACCGAAAGCAGACACGGTCGTCAGGATCGTCCGGGGATTGATCGCGTGGACCGCAGGCCAGTCGAGGCCCAGGGATGTCAGTGTCTGCGGCGGAAGATTGACGACGACCACATCCGCCGTCCTGATCAGTTTCTTCACGATCTCGCGGCCGCGCGGATGCGCGGGGTCCAGTGTCATGCCCTTCTTGTTGCGGTTCATCTGCAGGAAGAGGGCGCCTTCGCCCGGCGTTCCGTCCTCGGCGTGAAGCACGGGCACAAGCGATCGGTCTTCCGAGCCGTCGCGCTTCTCGATGCGGATGACCTCGGCCCCCATGTCCGCAAGCAGGGCTGCACAGTACGGCCCGGCGATGTACCGCCCAAAATCGAGGACCCTGATTCCTTCAAGCGCTGTCTTCATCTGTCCGTCCGCCATGCGTGTGTGCCCACGTTTTTCCACGTTTCAAGCCGGGCGCACAAGTCCGTTGCACGGCGTGGCCAAAACCAGTCAGATGGCGCCATGAAACCCGTTTCCTTCGCGCTCGACCCTCGCCTGGCCAACGACACGCAGTGGATCTGCGACTGGCCCCTCTGTTCGCTGCTGCTCATGAAGGACCGACGGTACCCCTGGATCATCCTGGTGCCCCGCGCCAATGGCGCCTCCGAGATCTTTGACCTGGCGCCGGCAGAGCAGGCGGCGCTGTGGCGCGAGGTCACCCATGCTGCCGAGCTGCTGAAGTCGCTGACGAAGTGCAGGAAGATCAACATCGGGGCGCTCGGCAATGTGGTCGCGCAACTCCACGTCCACATCGTCGCGCGCGAGAAGGACGATTTCGCCGGCAACGGTCCGGTATGGGGACAGGGTACCGCCGTTCCCTATCCGGATGAAGAGCTGGAGGCGGTCGCCACGCGCCTGAGGTCGGTTTTTCACCCACCCGGAAATTAGCAGTCCCTTAGCATTTGGCGCGCGCTGTGCGCTGGCATGACGTTTGCGAGTTATGCGCTGCCATGCTCGACCGCTCGACCTCATCCGTACCAGCTCTTCGACCGACGATCTCCGCGTCGGCTGACTCTGTCATGAGCGCCCTGCGCGGTGCGGCTGACCGCACCGGTGCCGATTTCGGCTACCTCCTGAGCACGGCAATGCGCGAATCCAGCCTGAATCCGGAGGCCAAGGCCTCGACGTCGTCGGCAACCGGCCTGTTCCAGTTCATTGAGCAGACCTGGCTCGGCACGATGCACCGCCACGGGGCCGAGCATGGTCTTTCGGCCTACGCGGACGCCATCAAGGTAGGCAAGGATGGCCGCTTCACGGTGGCAGACAAGGGTGTGCGCCAGGAAATTCTTGCCCTGCGGAAGGACCCCAAGGTCGCCGCGTTAATGGCAGGTGAACTTACAAACGACATGAGCAGCGAAATGGGTGCTGCCCTGGGGCGAGGCGTGTCGGCGGGGGAGCTTTATGTCGCTCATTTCCTCGGACCCCAGGCGGCGGTGAAGATGATCAAGGCAGCCGCGGAAACGCCGTCTGCCACCGCCGCGAACCTTTTCCCTGATGCCGCGTCGGCCAATGCGCGCATCTTCTACGCAAAGGGTGGCCAGGCCCGGTCGGTCTCCGCCGTCCTGGAGTCCCTCAAGGCCAAGCATGACGGCGCCGGAAGCCCGGTCCAGTATGCATCCGCCGAGAAGGCCGCGGCCCCCGCGAAGCCTGTCGAGTCCTCCGGCCTGCGCGGTTCGCTGAACGAGACGCGGTCCATCACCTATCCGCCGGCTGACAATGTCACGACGCGCTTCGGCATGGATGCAATGATCATGTCGCCCCTGCTCGCGCAGCTGCTCTCGTCGGTGGATCCGCTCCCGAGCCTCGCATCCGTGTTCAGCCCGGACGACGAATATCGCCTGCGCACCAGCACGCTCTAGCCGCCCGGCATCACGAAGAAACGAGACGCTCCGCACCATGGCGCGTGGCTGCTGTGGCAGCGTGAAGAACCCGACCATTAACGGGACCTAAACTGCATGCGTGTCACCAGACACCATGCGCCGCCTTTCGCGATTGACCCGCAGCCTTATGCCTGTCGTGCCCGTGCTGCTGGCAGCAATGGCGGCCGGGTCGGTATCAAGCGCCCAGGATGAACCGGCAACCGAGGCCTCCTCAGGTTTGCTGGCATACGAAACAACCATCACCTCGGACTTCGACAACGACGAGTCGCGCGCAGCGGTGGCGTCGGCGTCGTTGCTTGTGTCCCTGAAAGCAGAAGCGCTGGATTCAGTCGGTGCGCTATTCGAGCGGGCGCGCAAGGACCAGGAGAGGGTTCGACGCGCCCTGAACGCGCTTGGCTACTTTGCGGCCCAGGTCACGGTCACCATCGAAGGCAAGCCGGCAGACGACCTCGAGGTGCAGGACACCATTTCGGCGGAGCCGCCCCGTCGCGCGATCATCACGGAAATTCGCATCACCCGTGGACCTCTGTTCCGCTTGCGCAATCTCGACCTGCAGGGAATTCCGGCAGACGTGAACGATGGCCTGTCCAGGAAAGCGCTGAAGCTGGAACAGGGCGCCCCGGCGAGGTCTTCCGATATCGTGGCCGCCAACGCTCATATTGTCGAAGTCTTGCGGGAGAAGGGCTATCCGCTGGCCGCCATCGCCAATCGCAGGGCGAC
Source organism: uncultured Flavobacteriaceae bacterium (assembly GCA_964646885.1). Classification (GTDB taxonomy): domain Bacteria; phylum Pseudomonadota; class Alphaproteobacteria; order Micropepsales; family Micropepsaceae; genus SZUA-430. Next base: position 19,707 of record CAZYFM010000013.1, on the reverse strand, counting down.
CGCGGACCACGCAGGCGCGGCACTCGACCTGGCAATCCTGGTGGCGCCCGGTCCGAAAGCGGCCATGGGAAAGGTGACCATCTCGGGGACAGAAAAGGTCCACGGCGACTTCGTGGCGGGGCTTGCTCCGTTCGAGGCAGGAGATGCCTTCCAGGCATCGCTGCTGAAGGACTTCCGCGAGGAGATCGAGCGCCTGAACGTGTTCGACGCCGTGACGATCGAGGAGGCAAGGGAGCCCGATGCCCAGGGGCAGGTGCCCCTGAACGTGAATGTTCATGAACGTCCGCGTCACCTCGTGGGCGTGTTGGCAAGCTGGTCGACACTCGACGGTGCCGCGCTCGCAACCTACTGGGAACACCGAAACCTGTTCGGGGAGGCAGAGCGCCTGCGCCTTGAGGCTGCAGCTTCGCGCTTGCTGATGAACGCGACAGACGATTACGAGTACGCGCTGGGAACGACGTTGACGCTGCCGGCCTGGCCGGGTCCGCGCGAAGACGTGACTTTCAGGCTGGGTGCCGTGCGCGAGCGGCCCGACGCCTATGCACGAGACGCCATTGAATTCAGTGCAGGCTGGAAACGCCGCTTCGACAAGACAATGTCCGTCGAAGCCGGCATCGAGTTCGCCGATGCCACGGAAGAAGATGCATTCGGCACGCGGGATCTCACGACGGTCAACCTGCCACTGGCCTTTCTCTATGACACCCGCAATGATCCGCTGGAGCCGGTGACGGGCCTGCGCGCCAGCACCGAGGTCAGGCCGATCATGAGCCTGACCGGAGGTTCCGACATCTCGACGCGCCTTCTGGGGCAGGTCTCAGCCTATGCAAGCCTCGATGACGAGGCGCAGACCGTCCTGGCCGGGCGTCTCGCCCTCGGCGTTACGCTCGCGTCCGACCTTGCCGACTTGCCGAACGACTTGCGGTTCTTCTCGGGCGGCGGCGGTTCGGTGCGCGGCTACCCGTACCAGCACCTCAGCCCCCGCAATTCCCTGGGCCAGATCATCGGCGGAGAGAGCCTGCTCGAAGGGTCGGTTGAAGTGCGGCACTGGATCCGCGACGACATTGGGCTGGCTCTTTTCGCGGACGCAGGCGGCGCGTTTACCTCGAATGTCCCGGATATGGGCGAAGCCGGCGTGGGAATTGGTGCCGGCGTCCGTTATCGTACGGCTGTTGGGCCCGTGCGACTTGACGCGGCCATTCCGCTTGACCCGCGCGGCACGGACTCTAGCTTTGCAGTCTATGTGGGACTGGGCCAGGCCTTTTAGCAGATGAAGATCTTCCGGTGGTTACGAAAGGCGCGCTGGTTCATCGCGGGTTGTCTTGCGTTGTTCGCGCTCGCCTTCATCGCGCTGCAGCTGGCGCCCGTGCGCCGGCTGGTCGCCGACGCCGTGGGCAGCGCCGCATCGAGCGAAGGCACGATCGTCAGCATCGAAGGACTTCAGGGCTGGTTGCCTTTCGCGCCACGCGCGTCACGCGTGACCGTGTCGGACGCACGCGGAACCTGGATCACTCTTGAAGGCGTGAGCCTGGACTGGAGCCCGCTGTCGCTGCTCTGGGGAAATGTTGTCATCGATGAAGTAACGGTCAGCAAGGTCAGCTGGCTCCGCAATCCGGAGCCAGGTCGCGCGACGCCATCAGGTGGTGGCTCAGGAATGCCTCCCCTCTGGATTGGCAAGGCTGACTTTCCGTCCATCCGGATCGAAGAGGCAGTTGCGGGAGTGCCGGCAGAGCTCGCATTCAGTGCCAGCCTCGATCTGCTGGATCCGGAAATGCGCGCCGTGCTTGTGACGCAGCTTCGGGAGACGACTGGCGGGCAGGCGTCCATCAGCGCTGACGTCGCGTGGGATCCCGAGGGTGACGGCCTGAAGCTGAATCTCGACATTCGCGACGCTGCCGGTGGAATTCTCTCCCGCCTTGCGGGTCTGCCCGATGATGTCCCCCTGTCGGTCAAGGGAACGTCAGGGGGAGCGATCAACGACTGGCACGCCACGGTGAACGCAGCAGCCGGCACGGCACTGAAGGTGGCAGCCAACATCGCCGTCCGTCTTGATGCCGGCGCTCATCGCGTCGATGTACGGGGACATGTCGAAACCAGCGAACAGGCACCCGCTGGCCTGCACGACGTTCTCGGGGACCGCGCTGACTTCGGTCTGCAGGCCACGCGATCAGCGTCGGGAGAGCTGGCGCTCGAGCGCGTGACCGTGGAGACGCCCGAATATCAGGTCGCCGCAATGCCGGAGACCCTCGCAACGCGGACGCCTGTCAGGATCACGGCTTCAAGCAGCACGCTTCTGGATGGACCGGTGGCCGTATCCCTGCGCGCCGTACCCGATCGCTCCTGGTTTGACGCGGGCCTGGGAGCCAGCATCGAGGGCGAAGCGAATGCCATGGGTTCGCTGGTCAAATTCGCGGCAGCAGTGTCGCCCGGCGACGCCGGCACCATCTGGGTGCGAGCTGCGAAGCTGTCAACCGGATCGGTGACACTTGCAGGCGACGTGAAAGTCGTCGATGGCCTTGTCGTTGGAGACCTGGATTTCATTGCCGGCAACATGCGTGACCTCTCCCGCATTGCCGACCTGGAGATGGACGGCGACACGCGAGGCAAGCTTCGACTGGCATCCGATGCCGGCAAGCAGGTCGCGCGCGTGGACCTGACCTCATCGCGTTTGCGTCTCGACACGACCACTCTGGTCCGTCCCCGCATTACGGGTCGCATACGGGAGCCGTTCGGCAAGCTGTTCTTCGAACTCGACATCGCCTCTCCGTCAGTCGATGCAGGCGGCTTCGCGCTCGAGCGCGCTGACGCGACGGCAAAGGGAACGCTGGCGGCGCTCGATGTCACGACCAGGGGATTGCACAATGGCGCGTCCATGATCGCGCGGGCGCGTCTCAAGGTGGACCATGCGCCGCGCCGCATCGCCCTGAACACGCTGACATTGACGAAGGATGCACGGGAGGCGCGGCTCGAGGCGCCGACGGACATCGCGATCATACGCGGCGGCGTCCAGATTTCACGCGCACGCCTGAGCGCCGGAAAGGGCGAACTGGTGATCAGGGGGAAGGCCGGCCGTGAGATGGATCTCGCCATCGAGCCGCGCCTGGTTCCGCTGTGGGTGGCCGGGTTCTTCACCGAGCCCCTGCCGCTGGATGGCCACGTCAGCGGAAAGGCTCGCATGTTCGGCCTCGCGCGCGAGCGACGCGTGGAGTTCGACGTGAAGCTGACCGAACTCTCGGGTACCGCCATGCGACAGGCTCCGGCAAACCTTGTCGTGAGTGCCAGGGGCACATCGGATCGTAACGGAGTGACGCTGAAGGCCGATCTGTCCGGCGCGCGCGGTGCAACCCTGCGCGCAAGCGGCCGCGTGCCCTTTGACGGAAACGCCCCGCTGTCGATCGAGGCCAACGGAGACGCGGACCTCTCGATGGCCAATGCCTGGTTCGGCGCAACCGGGGAGCGCGCCACCGGACGGCTTTCGCTGGTAGCGAAGGTGACCGGTTCACTGTCTTCGCCACGCGTGGCAGGGCAGGGCACAATCAAAGACGGATTTTTCCGCAGTCCTGCAGCGGGCCTCGAGCTTCGCGGCATCAATGCGCGTTTCGAGGGCTCGGAGCGCCGGATCGTGTTGACGAGCCTTGACGCAAAGGCGCCGAACGGAGGAGCTGTATCCGCACGCGGCAGCGTGACGATTGATCAGGCCGCCGGCTATCCCGTGGACCTGACGGTGTCAGCACGCAAGGCACAGCTCGTGGCGACGGACCTGACAACACTGACCACGGGCCTGGACGCGAGGCTGACGGGCGCACTGATGAAAACACCCCGCGTCAGCGGTACCGTGGACATCGTGCGTTGGGACATCCGCCTGCCTGAACGTCTCGCAAGGCCGCTGACGCCCATCCAGGTCAGCCACGTCAATGCACCCGCAGGATTTGTGGCCGGCAACGACAGTGACGACGACGGTCCGGACAGCGCCTTCAATGCGGCACTGGATCTTGACGTGCGGGCGCCGCGCGAAGTGTTCGTGCGAGGTCAGGGCGTTGATGCGGAGTTCGGAGGGAACGCGAAACTGTCGGGCACGATTGATGATCCGGCTGTTCGCGGTCGCCTGGACCTGCGTCGTGGCTCGATCACCCTGCTGAGCCAGCGCGTAACGATCTCGCGAGGCACCGTGCAGTTCCTGGGCGATGTGGAACCCGTGCTGGACATCGCGGGAGGCATTTCGAAGAACGGCGTTACGGCAACCGTATCCGTCAAGGGCAAGGCAAGCGATCCGCAGATCGCACTCACCTCCGTTCCAGCATTGCCGCAGGATGAAATCCTGTCACGGCTGCTGTTCTCGAAGCAGACCACGCAGTTGTCGCCCTTTGAAGCGGCTCAACTGGCAGAGGCCGTCGGCAAATGGTCAGGGTTGACGAGTGGGCCGGACATTCTCGACCGGCTGAGGACGGCCCTTGGCATTGATGCGCTCAGCGCAACCACCGACGAGAGCGGATCCACCTCCGTGAATGCGGGTCGCTACATCGGACGCGGCGTATACGTCGGTGTCAGCCAGGCCTCAGGTGGAAGCGCGACGGTGGACGTCGACATCACCGATGAAATCAAGCTGCGCGGCGAGGCCGGCGCCACGGGAACAAAAGTCGGTGTGGCCGCCGAGTGGGAGTACTGACACCGCCTGATCCGGCACGCCCGCGCGACCCCGCCACGCGAGCGACGACTTGCTGCATGGATTGATGACGCCCGGTTCGGCAAACAGGCCCACGTCGCGCGCAGGAGCACATGGTACAGATACTCAGGAACTGGTGGCCGGTCTTTGCCGCGTTGCTGCTCGTGCAGATGGGAAACGGCCTCAGCGGTTCGCTGATCAGCATCGCCGGGGAAGCAAGGTCATTCGAGCCGCTCCTGCAAGGGCTGGTATTGTCGGCGTTCTTCGCGGGCAGCGTTGCCGGCGCTGCCGTCGCGCCGCTTGTGATCAGGCTCACGTCCCATGGTTTCTCGGCGGCAGCATTCACGCTCGCGCTTGCGGCCACGACGGTCGGGTTCGCCCTGTTTGACGATCCCTGGGTTTGGGTCGTCATCCGGCTTCTGGCGGGAGCGTCGATCACGGGCATGTTCACGACCGTTGAAAGCTGGCTGAACCTGAGCATTGCCGATGCCGTCAGGGGACGCGTCTTCTCGATCTACATCCTGATCCAGCTTTCCGGACTGGCCACGGGACAGTTGCTGATCTCGGCGCGCGGGGCAGGAGAGGAGATGCTTTTCCTCTTCTCGGCATTGGTGATTGGAATCTCCGCATGGGCGTACCGGACGGAGAGCATCGAACATCCTGTCGTGGAAGCACCACGCCACATTTCGCTCATGCAGATGATCAGGCGGTCACCCATGGGATCCATGTGCATCGCACTGTCCGGGTTCAGCTGGGCCGGACTGATGGCCTCCGGTCCCGCGACCTTGCAGATGCTGGGCCTGTCGGACATCGACAAGTCGATCTTCATGGCGCTGGCAGTCCTGAGCGGCATGGCGTCCCAGTTTCCTGCCGGCTGGCTTGCCGATCACTGGGACCGTCGCCTCGTCCTCCTGGCGCTCAGCGCGACGGCCATGCTCGCGGCGCTGGCACCGGTGATGACCACTGGAACGCCTGTGCTGTTCGGTTTTGCAATCGTCTTTGGCGCAGCCACGTTTCCGCTTTACGCCGTAGGCGTGGCGCGCGTGAGCGAGGTGCTCGCGCAGGATGAGCGGACATCGGCGAGCGCCTGGATGATCATTGTCTTTGACATTGGCGCCGTTGTGGCGCCGCTCGTTCTGGCGTCGGCGAGCGCAGCGCAGGGTGCGGGTGGTTACTTCCTCGTGCTTGCCATTCCGCAGGCGGCCTATGCGCTGGCCAGCCTTGTCTCCGTCCTTGAACCCGCGCGAAAAGCCTAGGTCTCCAGGAGGTCTCCCCAGTCGGTGTCTCGGGCCGAGCGATAGGCATCACCCTGGCGTTTCGAAATCGTGACGCGCTCGATCTGGCCCTCTCGGCAGATGTCGAAGTGCATGTGACCCTTGGCGCGAATGGGCCGCCTCACGACGCGCCCGCGGCGGTCTGCAGGAGCGTCAGCGCGCTGGAAGGCGATGTAGCTGAACTTTTCGGTTTCGTGCGACAGCGTGCCGGACTTCAGGCTGCGATGGAGCGCGCTGCGCTCGACCTGGACATCGAAATGGCACCAGTCATCACCGCGAACAGGGCAGTCCAGCTGATGCGTGCATGGCGCGACAACAGTTCCGCCCGCAGACAGCACGAGTTGCCGTGCAGCGCGGATCGTCGCGAACCCCGCCGGCGTGCCGGGCTCGATGAGGACGAGCAGCGAGCCCGCCAGGCGCCACAACCGCTGCACCGTCGCCGCCTGCTGCGCCGTGTCGAGCTCGTTCAGCGCATAACTCGCGACGACGGCATCATGCGGACCCAGTCTGCCGGTATCCTCCAGTTGGCCATTCACGAACTGACAGCGCGCGTCGAGTGCGCGCGCGAAGGCCTGCGCGCTCTGCTGCCAGCCCGCGTCACGTTCGAGCAGCGTGACGTCCGGTGCTTGAGCCTCCGCAAACAGGGCCCAGCTCGCAGTGCCAGGTCCGGACCCGGCATCCAGCAATGTCCGGATATCGAGCGAGGAGGTGCGCGGCACCACATGTCGCCAGACCGCGCGTGCGGCGGCGAAGGTCGACGGGAATCGCGCGGCAAGGTAGGCCGCGCGCTCGACCGGCGACAGCGCCCGGCGGATCCCCGACCGGCTGCGGTAACTCATTGATAAGGATTCGGACGCTTTCGCAAGGCTGGAGCGGTCGTGCGACGCGGTTTCCTGCGCGAGCGCGGCGGCCAGAGGGGCCGGAATGGCGGGTGACATAACTGTGCCTTAACCAAGCGGGCCTAGACTTGGCCCATGTCTGCAGAACAAGTCAAAAAGAATCACGAATCGAAGGTGGGCCTGAGCGCACAGGACGTCCAGTCCCTGCTCTCGAATCCGGCACCCGAGCAGCGCGCGAAAGTCGTCAGCCAGCTGGCGATCGACATCGACAGTGGCCGCCTCAGCCCGTCGGAATGGCAGCTCGCGCTCGACATCATGCGCGCCATGGCCGCGGATGCGGAAGTTCTCGTCCGTCGCTCCGTCGCTGCATCGATGAAGAGCTCCGAGAACCTGCCGCACGAGATCGCGCTGCGCCTCGCGCGCGACGACGTCTCGGTGGCGCTGCCCGTGCTCGAGAATTCCCATGTCCTGACGGACGATGATCTCATTTCAATCCTGGCCGACGGCAATGGCGCCAAGCAGGTCGCCATCGCACGCCGTCCGCAGGTCAGCGAGACGGTGGCCTCTGCCATCGTCGACACCGGCAATGCAGCCGCCGTCACCACGCTCGTATCGAATGAAGGCGCCGCCCTCACGGAGCCTCTCCTGAAGAAGACGCTCGACCGCTATGGACAGTTCGAGACGGTCAAGGCGGCGATGGTCCATCGCGAGCAGCTGCCCGTCACGATCACCGAGCGTCTTGTGTCGCTCGTGTCCGAGAAGCTGAAGCTCACGCTCGCCGCGCGCCACAGGCTGCCGGCCGACGTGGCAACCGACATCATCCTCGACGCGCGCGAGCGCGCGACCGTTTCACTGCTCTCGCAGAGTTCCAGTGCGGAAGACACGCACGCGCTCATCCAGCAGCTCCACGCCAGCGGCCGCCTGACGGCTTCGCTGGTCCTGCGTGCGCTCTGCTCGGGCGACATGCGCTTCGTGGAAGACGCCATGGCCGAACTCGCAGGCACCAGTGCCGACAAGGCCAGCCTGCTCATCCATGATGCCGGCAAGCTCGGCCTGAAGGCGCTCTACATGAAGTGCCGTTTCCCGGAGGCGCTTTACCCGGCGTTCCGCGTGGCGGTTGACGTCATCCACGAGACGGATCTCGATGGCGGCGAACATGACCGCGAGCGCTTTGCCCGTCGCGTCATCGAGCGCGTGCTGACCCAGTACCAGACGATTGATGTGGCGGATCTCGACTATCTGCTCGGCAAGCTGAAGAAGCTGGAAGCAGCCTGATCCCCGAAATGAAAAAGGTCCCGCCTGGACGCAACAGGCAGGACCTTCTACTCCCCTCGAACTCAGGCGAACGCCGCTTCGTTCGCGAATCCTGAAGCTACTTTTACCTCCCGCGGTTGAATGCGAAAGCCCCCTCGAGTCAGTTCATCGGGGAACGTTGCATCAGGGTGACAGTTTACCCCGATGGCACGCTCTCATCAGGGAAGCTTTCCACCATTCGCCTTGAAGTCCTCGATGTCGGCTTCGAGGTCTTCGAGCTCCTCGCATCCAGACGGGCACAGGCCCTTGAGGATCGCGAGCTGACCCTCCGCCTTCGGCAGGTCGCCCATGCGCAGGTAGAGTTCCCCAAGATATTCATGGGCCCCCTTGTGCTTCGGGTTCACCGCGAGCGCCTGCTCGTAGTAGGCGAGCGATTCCTTGAGCATGCCCGTCTTGCGGTGGCAGAAGCCGAGATAGTTGAGCGCATCGGCATCGCGCGCATTGCCCGCCACCACGTTCTTCAGCAGCGGAATGGCTTCATCGCACTTGTCCGCCTTGATGAGGTACTCGGCCTTCTCGAAATCCGCTTCACGCGCCTTCTCCGCATCGGTCGTGGGCGTGGGGCGCGGGGACTCGGCCCGGGTTGAAGGCCCGCTCGAGGCGGCAAGCGCAGGCTCCAGCGTCGTGGCGCCCAGCGCCAGCAGGCTTGCGGCGAAAAGTGTCTTGGCACGTCTCATGATCATCTCTCCCTTGGACGCGCGAGCTAAGATCGTTAATCGCCGCGGCGCAAGGCGTCGTTGCCGTCTGCCATTGACACTGCAGCGCGTCTGCCACATCCATCCGCAATGGCGCGACCCACTGCAACTTCCAATAGCTCAGCCGACAAGGGGGCAACCCGCAAGCAGGCCAGCCGCCAGCGCCTGCTCGACGCCGCGCGCAAGCTGTTCGTCGAACGCGGCTATCACGCCACCCGTCCACAGGACATATCCCGCGAGGCCGGCCTCGGCCACGGCACCTTCTATCTGCACTTCAGCGACAAGCAGGAATGCTTCATCGCCTTCGTCGAGCAGGCCCGCGCCGAGATCGACGCCGCCATCGTGGCGCGGGCGTCAAAGGCCAAGGACCTGCCGGGATTCGTGCAGGCAGTCCTCATTGCAATCTACGATTACACCGAAAGCCATCCAGGCCTTCTTGTAACCGTCCTGTCGAACGAGGCCGTCATCGCGGCCTCGAGCGTGGATGGCGGAACCATCCTCCAGCGCTGGGGCGTGGAGTGGGGCGAAATGCTCAAGGTCCAGGCGAAGCAGGGCCTCGTGGCCAGCGATTACGACTACGCCGTGATCGGCCAGGCCATTGTCGGTGCTATCCACCAGGCCTCGCACTTCTCCTTTGAGCGGGGCCAGTCCCGGGCCGTGCTCGTGAAGTCGCTGACGCGCTTCATTGTGCGCGCGCTAAGGCCCGAAAAATAGTCAGTACACTGATCATAGGGAGCAGCCCATTCATGGGTTGACACCCCACGGGAACTGACAAATTATCAGCGCAAGGGCTCAAGACCCGCCGGGAGGTTCCACATGTCGAAACTGGTCTATACGCGCGCAGAAATCATGGCCGACCACGCCTATGCCAGGCCGCACGTCGAGGCAGGCTATCGGCTGCATGGCGGTTTCGATGCCGCCGGCACCTACATCTCGCCGCGCACGCAGCACCGCTGGCCGGCCGTCCGGGCGTGGCAGGAGCAGGTCACCCGCCGCGGCTTCCCGCTGATCGATGCCTCGGTCCGCCTTCTCAAGCGCGGCGCCTACCCGAATGCCGAGCAGCAGAAGCTCCTCCTGGGCAATGGTCTCGGCGAGACGCTGTGGAACTCCCTCACCATCACCGGCGTGATCGAGGCGCGCGGCAAGGCGCTGTGCGACGCGGAGGCGCCTGACTTCCAGAAGATCATCGTCGAGGACATCTCCGCCACGGCGACCGGACACCTGAACAAGGGGCTGCTCTATGCCCATGGCCTCGACGAGGGCGGCAACCGCGAAGGCGGCGAGGGCGGCCATGACGACATGTGGTTCGCCGTGCGCGATGCCCTGTTCGGCAAGAACGCCTACCCGCTGCCGGAGGTGCCCGCCAGCATTGGCCGCCCCGAGATCGGCCGCTTGATGCCGCAGGTCGACAAGGCCTACGAGGACTGGATCCTCCTGCTCATGAACGTGCTCATGATCGAGGTGCGCGCGGAATCCTTCTTCTCGTTCTGCGTCGACATCATGCGTTCGCCCGACGTGTTCAGGGACCGTCGCGCCGCCGCCGATCACGCCGCCGAAATCGTCGAGCGCATCCGCACCGACGAAGCCATCCACGTCGCCTATCTGCAGGCGTTCGTGTCCGAGATGCGCAGCTTCACCATCCGCACGCTCGATGGAAAGCAGATCACCGGTGCCTCGATGATCGACCCGATCTGGGAAGGCATGATCCACTGGCACTCGGTCACGCAGGCGGACTTCGGCCGCCAGCAGTCCCGCGACGCCATCGAGGCCCGCATGGCGAAACTGCCTGCCGGCCGCGAACTCCTGGCCAGATTTGACTCACTCGAACAGAAGGTAGCGGCATAGTGAAGGAACTGCGTGACAGGGTTGCGTTCATAACCGGCGGCGCAAGCGGCCTCGGCCTCGGCATGGCGAAGGCCTTTGGCCGCGAAGGCATGAAGGTGATGATTGCCGACATCGAGCAGGCGGCACTCGTCCGCGCCGTGCAGGAGCTCAAGGACAGCCAGATCCGCGCCGAAGGCGTGCTCTGCGATGTCTCCTCCCGCAACAGCCTGAGGGAAGCGGCCCTCAGGACGATTGCAACCTTCGGCAAGGTCCATGTGGTCTGCAACAACGCCGGCGTTGGTGCAGGTGGCCCCATGGGCAGCTATGACGAGCGCGACTGGCAGTGGTGCATGGACGTCAACCTGTTCGGCGTGGTCCATGGCATGGAGATTTTCGCGCCGCTGATCGAAAGCCACGGCGAGGGCGGCCACTTCGTCAACACCGCCTCCATGGCCGGCTGGCTGGGCGTGCCGAACATGGAGCCTTATTGCGCCTCCAAGTTCGCCGTCGTCGCCATGTCGGAGGGCTGGTCGATCCAGCTGGCGCCGAAGAACATCGGCGTCTCGATCCTATGCCCGGGCTTTGTCCAGACACGCATCCACGAAAGCCAGCGCAACAAGCCCGCCCGCTATGGCTCGGCCGAGAACGTCCAGCTTGGCCTTGGCGACAATCGCGAGCAGGCGGCGGCGCTGGTGAATTCGGGCATTCCGGTCGAACCCGTTGCCAACCGCGTCGTGGAGGCCATCCGCGACAACGACCTCTACGTGTTCACCCATGTCGAGTATCGGCCGCTGGTCGAGATGCGCATGCACCAGGCGCTTCAGGCGTTCGACAAGAGCGCGAAGAGCAAGGCGCTGTCGGTGCTCGCGCCGCGCGACCTGTCCTCGCTGGCGCCACAGCAGGGTCAGTAACCAGGAGAGGGCGGACCCGCCTCGGTCCGCTCAATTCCGCCATTTCCGCGCTTCCCTTGCCTGCAAACACAAAAGACCCCATTTAAGGTCTTGTTAAGCGGCCGTGATAGGTTCACGTCCTGTCGCGGCCTGAGTCGCCAAGGGAGACGTTTGAAATGGAAGGTTACGGAATGTGGATCGTGCTGGGCGTTGTCGTCCTGCTCGTGGTCTGGATCATTTCGATCTACAACGGCCTGGTCGCCCTGCGCCAGCGCGCCAACCAGTCTTTCGCCGACATAGACGTGCAGCTCAAGCAGCGCCACGACCTCATCCCGAACCTGGTCGAGACCGTGAAGGGCTATGCCGCGCACGAGAAGAGCACCTTCGACGCCGTCATCCAGGCACGGAACGCCGCCATGTCCGCACATGGTCCCGCCGCGCAGGCCCAGGCCGAAAACGCGCTGTCCGGCACGCTGCGCCAGCTCTTCGCCCTGTCGGAAGCCTATCCCGACCTCAAGGCCAGCGCGAACTTCCAGCAGCTGCAGCGCGACCTCAGCGATGTCGAGAACAAGCTGTCAGCAGCACGCCGCTTCTTCAACAATGCGGTGTCCGAACTCAACGCCGCGATCGAATCCTTCCCGGCGGTCCTGTTCTCGCGCTCGCTCGGCTTCACGCAGAAGGAGTTCTTCGACGTGGGCGAAGCCGACCGCAAGACGCTCGACACGGCGCCACAGGTAAAGTTCTGATCGCCCGCACGGGCCGCAAGGCATGAGCAACGCGTACGGCCTCTATGGCCACATTCGCGCCAACCGCACCAGGTCCACGATCCTCATCGTGGGCCTGTTCGTTCTGATCTATCTCCTGGTCTTCGCCTTCACGCTGGCCTTCAACGGGGTCGTGATGGGCGGTGAGGACCTGGAAACCATCATTGCAGAAACTGTCTGGCAGTTCGGATACCTGCTGCCCTGGGCGACGCTCGGCGGCGCGCTCTGGGTCTTCCTGGGCTACCGCTTCCACCAGCGCATGATCGACATGTCGACCGGCGCGAAGGACGTGACGCGCGAGGAAGAGCCCGATCTCTACAACTTGCTTGAAAATCTCTGCATCTCGCGCGGCATTCCGATGCCGAAGCTGCAGGTCATCGAGAGCGACGTGCTGAACGCCTATGCGTCCGGCATGAACGAGAAGCAATACCGCATCGCCGTCACGCGCGGCCTGATGAACACGCTCGATCGCGAGGAGATGGAGGCAGTCCTCGGCCACGAGCTCACGCACATCCGCAATGGCGACGTGCGCCTGATGGTCGTTGCGGTCGTGATCGCCGGCATCATCACGCTGGCCGGCGAAATGGTCTTCCGCTCCCTGCGCCACATGCGCATGGGATCTTCTTCCTCATCCGGCGGCGGCAAGAAGGGCGGCGGCGCGATCGCGATCCTCATCGCCGTCGTCATCATCGCCATTGCCTGGTTCCTGTCCCTCGTCATCCGTTTTGCGCTCTCCCGATCACGCGAGTACCTTGCCGATGCCGGATCGGTCGAGCTCACCAAGAACCCGGATGCGATGATCCGCGCCTTGCGTAAAATTGAAGGCAAATCCGAAATGCCGGCCGTGCCATCGGGCATCATGGAAATGTGTATCGACAATCAGAAGAACTCCGTTGCGGACCTGTTTTCCACCCACCCAAGCATCGAGCGCCGCATCGGGAAACTTGTGGCGGTCGCCGGCGGGCAGGAAGGAAATGCCGCCGTCAATTCTCCTTCGACGTAAGGAATTTGAAGGCTTTTCCGACAAAATAGAACATGACCGCCATGGCGACGGTGGCGAGCGTCGTCTTGCCCCAGGGAAGGCCGAGACCCGCAAAGAGTTCGACCCAGTAGCGCCAGAGATTGTAGAACGGGTTGTCCATGACTGTTTCTCCCATGTGTGTCGGTCGTCACAGGAAAATACGCCAGACCCGCAAACGCTTTTCCAACGCGCGCGGCCTGAATTGAATCAAGTCAGGACAGAATTTTCATCGTCGGGATTTGAACTAAATCCGCTCACGCGGCAGCAATGCGTGCCTGCGAATTCAGCCACGCCTCGAGATCGGCGATCGCGCGTTGCGACATCGCCTGCTTCTTGGCGCGCCCGCGTTCCTTTCCTTTCACGCCCGGCGGCGGCTCCATGTCCGGGAACAGGCCGTAATTGACGTTCATCGGCTGGAACGTCTTTGCGTCCGCATTGCCTGTGATATGCGCGATGAGGGCGCCAAGCGCCGTCGTGCGCGGCGGTTGCGGGAGGTCGACCCCAAGCCGCTCGGCCGCCGCAAAGCGCCCGGCAAGAAGGCCGATCGCCGAACTCTCGACATAACCTTCCACGCCCGTCATTTGTCCCGCAAAGCGAAGGCGCGGCTGCACCTTCAGGCGGAGCCGCGGATCGAGCACCTTGGGCGACTGGATGAACGTGTTGCGGTGCAGTCCGCCGAGCCGCGCGAACTGCGCGTCTTCGAGGCCCGGGATCATGCGGAAGATGCGGGTCTGCTCGCCATGCTTCAGCTTCGTCTGGAAGCCGACCATGTTGTAAAGTGTCCCCAGCGCATTGTCCTGGCGCAGCTGCACGACCGCATAGGGACGCCGGCCCGAATGCGGATTGGTCAGCCCCACCGGCTTCATCGGCCCGAAGCGCAGCGTCTCCGGTCCGCGCTCGGCCATGACCTCGATCGGAAGGCAGGCTTCGAAATAGGGCGTGTTCTTTTCCCATTCCTTGAAGTCCGTCTTCTCGCCCGCAAGCAGGGCCGCGATGAAGGCCTCGTACTGCTCCTTGTCCATCGCGCAGTTGATGTAGTCCGCGCCGTCGCCGCCGGGGCCGGCCTTGTCATAGCGCGACTGGAACCAGGCCCGCGTGAAGTCGATGCTTTCCTTGTGCACGATGGGCGCGATGGCATCGAAGAAGGCGAGCGAGTCCTCACCCGTCAGTTGCTGCACGGCGGCTGCAAGCGGAGCGGAAGTCAACGGCCCGGTCGCGATCACCACGCTGTCCCAATCCGCCGGCGGCAGGCCTGCGACTTCGCCGCGTTCGATCCGGATAAGCGGATGCGCTTCAAGTGTCCCCTGGACCGCCGCCGAGAAGGCCTCGCGGTCAACGGCCAGCGCGCCGCCGGCCGGTACCTTGTGCGCGTCGGCCGCGCGCATGATGATGGAACCGAGGCGGCGCATCTCCTCGTGCAGGAGCCCCACCGCGTTGTTCTCCCAGTCATCGGACCGGAAGGAATTCGAGCACACGAGTTCGGCAAGCCCCTGGCCCGTATGAGCGTCCGTCATGCGCTGCGGACGCATCTCGTGCAGGATGACCGGAACGCCGGCCTCGGCGATCTGGAAGGCCGCTTCCGACCCGGAAAGGCCGCCGCCGACCACGTGAATGGGCTTGATTGTCTGTGTCATGGCGGCGGACAATAGGTGCGACACGCCCGTTTCTCAAGGCAGGGGAGCCACGCGCCATGATGCTGCGCCTGTTCACGTTGTCGCTGTCCCTGGGGGCCACCGCCGCCGCGCCGGCCTTCGCCGCCAAGGCCGTTTCCGGCTGCAGCTTCAAGGGCCAGATCCTGCAGGGAAAGGTCCAGGTCGTGACGTCTTTTCCGGACTTCAAGGTCAAGGTCGTCGACAGCTTCCCTGACCTCCGGGTCCAGCACGTGTCTTCGTTTCCCGACCGCTGCGGCAAATGGCAGATCGTCACGTCCTTCCCGGACTTCACCATCCAGTACGTGGAATCCTTCCCCGACTTTACGATCAAGTTCGTCGAGAGCTTCCCCGGCGAGGAGTAAACTCTCCCTCACGTGAGTGAGGGAGTACCTGCGCAGGCGCAAGCCTGCTGCAGGGGAGGGAGTTCGATGCAGGGCTCCGGCGAATGAGGCCGTAAGTCAGTACGGGCAACGCCTCGTCGGTCACTGCACGCCCCCCGTCCGCCATGCTATCCTCACGCAGCTCTCGACATCCGCGATCATGAACACCGTCCTCCCCGCCGCACTTCGCTACTTTCTCATTGTCTTTGCAGCCGGCTTCGTCTTCGGCACCATCCGCACGCTGTCGATTGACGACACGCCGGACGCCCGTCTCATGGCCGTGGCCATCGAACTGCCGGCGATCCTGCTCGTGTCATGGCTTGCCAGCGCCCACGCAACGAAGCGCTACAATGTGCCGTCGACGTCGGCGACGCGGCTCGCCATGGGCGGCGCGGCCTTCGGTCTGCTGATGCTGGCCGAACTGCTGCTGGACCTCGCACTCGCGGGACGAACCGTGGCCGAGCATTTCGCCGCCTACGGAGAGGCCTCGCACCAGCTCGGCCTGGCAGGGCAGGTGGCATTTGCGCTGTTTCCGCTGATCCAGTCCGCCCGGCCTCGCAACTGACGCTGGCCCGCGTCCATGCGAATTGCTAAGCCATGCCCATGCAACGCAGACTGACGGTCATACTTTCGGCGGACATTGTGGGCTACAGCGCGCTCATGGAGCGCGATGAGGCCGGGACACACGCGCGCCTGAAGGAAAACCGGCTGAGCGTATTTGATCCCCATGTCGCCGACCACGGCGGTCGCGTTTTCAAGCTCATGGGCGATGGCGCACTGGTCGAGTTCCCCAGCGCCGTGGCCGCCGTGTCCTGCGCCG
The DNA here is from genome assembly GCA_964646885.1 of uncultured Flavobacteriaceae bacterium. Taxonomy (GTDB): domain Bacteria; phylum Pseudomonadota; class Alphaproteobacteria; order Micropepsales; family Micropepsaceae; genus SZUA-430. The sequence continues at coordinate 3,574 of CAZYFM010000013.1, read as the reverse complement.
TCGCCATCCAGAAGGCGATGGAACTGGCCGAGCAGCGGCACGCCGAAAGCCAGCGCCTGCGCTACCGCATCGGGATCAACATCGGCGACGTGATCATCGATGGCGATGACATCTATGGCGACGGCGTGAACGTCGCCGCGCGCATCCAGTCACTCGCGCCCGTCGGGGGCGTGGCCGTGACGCGCACCGTCAGCGACCACGTCGCCGGCAAGGTGGGGATCGCCTTCGAGAATCATGGCGAGGTCACGGTCAAGAACATCGAGCGTCCTGTTCACGTCTTTACCGTCCGCGAACTGGGCTCAGGCCGCATCTCCGCTTCGTCCGCGCCAAAGGAAGAGGCCGCGCGCATCTCGGTCTGCGTGCTCCCCTTCGCCAACATGAGTGGCGAGAGCGAACAGGAGCACTTCGCGGACGGCATCAGCGAGGACATCATCACCGATCTCAGCCGTGTCTCGGCCCTGTCGGTGATCTCCCGCAACAGCGCCTTCATGTACAAGGGCCAGCACGTGGACCTGCCGCGGGTTGCGCGCGAGCTGAAGGTCACGCATGTGCTTGAAGGCAGTGTGCGCAAGTCGGGCAACCGCGTGCGCATCACGGCGCAGCTCATTCATGGTGCCACGAACGACCACGTCTGGGCCGAGCGCTTTGACCGCGACCTGAGTGACATTTTCGCGGTGCAGGACGAAATCTCCGAGGCCATCGTCAAGGCGCTGCGGCTTCGGCTGCTGCCGGAAGAGAAAAAGCAGTTGGGCCGTCGCGGAACCGAAAACGTCGAGGCCTATTCGCTGGTCGTGGAGGCGCGCCACTATCTGCGCGCTGGCCGCAGCAGTGAACGCTTCCTGCGTGCCGTGGTCCGCATGTGTGAACGGGCGATCGAGCTCGACCCGGGATTTGCTGAAGCCTGGTCAACGGTCGGTCGAGCCCGCGAACGCCTTCGCTTTGAAACGGGCATATCCACGATTGATGGCTCGAAGGAGATCGCACGGGCGCTCGAGCTTGATCCTGAAAACCATCTTGTGCTGTCGGCCCATGCGCTCATTCTCCAGAGGGCCGGGCGCACGGCAGAGGCCGACGTGGCGATCACGCGCGCCCTGGCGATCGATGGGCAGGAGCCCGACGTGGTGCTGGCGCGCGCCTCGATGTTCTTCAGGCAAAAGCACTTTGACCTCGCGTGCGAATGGTACGAACGCGCCGCGCATCTCAACAGGCATGGCCTCAATGCATTGGGCATGATGCTGACCTGTGCCCGCAGTATCGGTGACAGGGATGCTGCAAGGCGGGCGGCCACGATGGCGATTGAGCGGTGCGAAGCGATACTCAGGGATCACCCGGACCATACGGATGCGATGGGATGGATGGTGCCGGCGCTCGTGGAGCTTGGGCAGACCGAGCGCGTCCAGTACTGGATACGCCGTGCGCTCATGTTCGATCCGGACAATTTTTCGGCGGTTTATAACTTCGCCTGCGCGCTCACTGCGATCGGCGAGTTCGAGCAGGCGCTTGAGCTCCTCGAGAAAATGTCGGGCGCATTCTCGGCCGACAGCCTGCAATGGGCCAGGAATGATCCCGACCTCGACCCCATCCGCCACCTGCCACGCTTCCAGGCCTTCATCGAAAACATCGCCAGGCGTCTGGCCTAGCCTCGCTCTGCCTTGCAGGGAGAGGGAGTGCCCACGCATCTCCGGTGCTGCAATTGTTCTCAAACGTGCGTAACTCCTCCGTCTGCAGCATTGCTGTCGCAATGCGCAGCCACCTCCTCACTGCCGTGAGGTGGACCCATCGTTCGTCTCTCCCTCACGTAGTGAGGGAGTACCTGCGCACCGCAGGTGCTGCAGGGGAGGGAGCTCGCTGCAGGTCTCCATGGCCAGAGAGGGTTCTTTGTCGTCGGCAGCTCCTCCGGCTGCCGCATTGATTGCGCAACGCGCGCCCAGCTCCTCACGGCCATGAGGAGGAGACCACATCCCGCCAACTTGGAACTCAGCTCCAAGGCATGATACCTGTCGCAGGCAAGCCACGGACCTCGCCTTGACCGCCACCTACGACACCATCGGCGTGAATTACGCGGAACTCCGCAAGCCGGATCCACGCATCGGGCGCTACATCAACGAGGCGCTCGGCGACGCCAGGACGGTGCTGAACGTGGGCGCGGGTACCGGCTCCTACGAACCCACGGACCGCGACGTGACCGCAGTCGAGCCCTCCGTCGAGATGATCCGCCAGCGAAAGCCGGGCGCGGCGCGGGCGATCGAAGCCAGCGCCGAGAGCCTGCCATTCCCGGACCAGAGCTTCGATGCCTCGATGGCAATCCTCACGATCCATCACTGGCCTGACAAGCAGGCGGGCCTGCGCGAGATGCGACGCGTGACGCGCGGCCCCATCGTGTTGCTGACATTCGATCCTGCGGTCAGGCCGTGGCTGACAGACTATCTCCCCGGCCTCGCGGCACTCGACGACGAGCGCATGCCGACGCTGCAGGATCTGGAGAAATGGCTCGGGCCCATCAGCGTGACGCCGGTTCCCATCCCGCAGGACTGCACGGACGGATTCCTCTATGCCTACTGGAAGCGCCCGGCCGCCTATCTCGATCCCCGCCTGCGCGCGGGCAGCTCCTCGTTCTGGCTCATGAAGGGGGCGCAGGAGGGTCTCGACCGGCTGAAGCAGGATCTCGACAGCGGCGCGTGGGCACAACGCTACGCCGACATTCTGCGACATGAGGAATACGAGGCAGGCTACCGGCTGGTGGTGGCTGGCTGAGAGCGTAGCGGTCCCGCAATCGCACATGCGGCCGCCGTCGTGATGTGGTAAGCATCAGCCATGTCAAACGAACCCCGCGCGCCGCGCCTCGCCGTCCTGATCGATGCGGACAACGCATCATCGCGCATTGCCACCCGCCTGTTCGAGGAAATCGCCAAGATCGGTGAAGCCAGCGTGCGCCGCATCTACGGTGATTTCTCCGGCACGCGCCTGAAGTCCTGGGCCGAGGTCCTCTCGACCCATGCGATCCGCGCGCAGCAGAACTTCGCCTACACGACCGGCAAGAACGCGTCGGACATCGCGCTTGTGATCGATGCGATGGACCTTTTGCATACCGGACGCTTCGACGGCTTCTGCCTCGTGTCGTCCGACAGCGACTTCACGGGACTGGCGTCCCGCATCCGCGAGCAGGGTGTCGATGTCTATGGCTTTGGGGAGCAGAAGACGCCCGAGAGCTTCCGCCAGGCCTGTCGCCGCTTCATCTATACCGAGAACCTGGTACCGGAAGCCCCTGCGCCGGACGAACCCGAGCGCGCGGACCAGCGCCCCTCCACGACGCGCCAGCCACCCAGCGCTGCAACCCCCTTGATCCGCAAGGCAATCTCTCAGCTCGACGACGAAGGCGGCTGGGTGCCGCTCGGCCGCGTCGGTCAGCGCCTCGCCGAACTCGCGTCGGACTTCGACCCGCGCACCTATGGCCAGGCCAAGCTGAGCGACCTCGTCGAAAAGGCCGGCGCCTTCGAGTCCCGCCGCACGGAAGCCGGACACGTACAGATCCGCCTCAAGCCGAATGCAGGGAAGGGAAGAGGCAAGGGGTAGC
>CAZYFM010000012.1:0-46271 GCA_964646885.1 uncultured Flavobacteriaceae bacterium | reverse complement strand
CATCGCTGCGGAACATCGTGAAGTGTGAGGGGTGCCACTTGCGGGGCCCCTTTCTCCTGGCCCATGCTGAGGGCAGATGTGTCCCGCCGAGGCTTCATGCGTGACTATGACCTGATCATTGCAGGGGCGAGCTTTGCGGGACTCGCCTGTGCGCGCACGGCTGCGCTGCGCGGGTTGAGCGTGGCGGTGATCGACCGCAAGCCGGAACCCGGCGCGCTCGTGCGTACGACGGGGATCCTCGTCAAGGAAGCCGCCGAAGAACTCGACATTCCCTCGCACCTGACCCGCCTCATTCGCGGCGTCAGGCTGCATGCGCCGGATGGCAATTTCGTCGATCATTCGGCACCGGGCTATTACTTCCTCGCGACTGACACGCCGAACCTTTTGCGCTGGATGGCCGACGAGGCGAAGCGCGCGGGGGCCGATCTCCTCATGGAGACGCCGTTCCGCCATGCAGACGATACGGGCTCACGCGTCGTGCTGCCGGATCACGGACTGAGCGCCCGGCTGCTTGTCGGCGCCGATGGTGCCGCGTCGGCCGTGGCGCGGTGTTTCGGGCTCGACCGCAACCAGCGCTTCCTTGGCGGCATCGAGCACGAATACGAGCCGGATGATGCACTCGATGGGCGGTTCCTGCACTGCTATCTCGATAGCAAGATCGCGCCGGGATACATCGCGTGGGCGGTGCCCGGCGTTGGTGTGATGCAGGTGGGTGCGGCTGCCCGGCAGGGCCTGCGGCCCGACATCGAAGCGCTGGTGCAGATGCTGCAAGCGCGGCATGGCATTGCAAAGGGGCGGGTGCTCTCGCGTCGCAGCGGGATCATCCCGGCGGGTGCGACGCTCAAGCGGACCCATGTCGGACGCGTGATGCTGATCGGTGACGCGGCGGGACACGTCTCACCGCTGACGGGTGGCGGGATCGTGCAGACGTTGCGGCTGGGGCGGCGAACGGCGCAGCTCGCCAGCGACTGGCTGCAGGCGGGCGGTGAAGCGCCGGCGATTGCCCTGGCGCGCGAGGTGCCCCGTTTCCGGACGAAGCTCCTGCTCAGGCGGATGCTGGACCAGGCGCCACCGAACTGGGTGTGGAACCTTGCATTGCGCACGATGCCGTTCCGCAGCGTCGCGCAGTCGATCTATTTCCACCGGCGCGGCGCGCCAGCGGACAATGACATCAGCGCGCCTGCACCGGGCAGACGCGCCGACCAGAAGGCTTGAACCGGATCAGGGCTGCGTCGAGGACGAGGTCGTCTTCTCGTGGATCTCGAAGACCGCGAGGCAGAGCTCGGCCGTGATGCGAAGGCCCAGCACGCCGAAGATGATCCAGACGATCGAGGCCAGCATCTCCCAGACGCCGGTGAAGAAGCCAACGGTGAACAGGCGGCCAAAGCCGAAGATGAAGTAGATGATGTTCACGAACACGATCAGCAGCATCCCGATCCAGTAGATCGGCTTGATGATCGAGGGTGCAACTTTCTTGTCAAAACTAAAAAGATCGCCCAGTTCCATGGCTTGCTCCAGTTCCTCCGACGCCGCCCTTCCGGGGCCAGACCCCAAGACGGGCGCGGGTTATCACGTCCAGCTTTTGCTTCTAAAGCCTTTTCGATGTGTAAACGCAATGCGAGATCATGGCATTTGGGTTCGGGTTGTGCGGCGGGAGCAACGGTTTTGGCGGCGGACGGCCGAACATGCCGCAGTTTTCCGGCATTGGCAGGCCGGCGTGTGGCATGGTTATAAGAGCGACATCCTCTCGAAAACGCCCAACGCCGGAGGCGTCCCATGCTTCGATCATTCGGCCTTCGCGACCAGTGTCTGCGCCGCAATCTGACATGCACGGGAGAGTCTGACGATCCGATCGTCATTCCGCACGATTCCGTTTGGGTGGACGTGTTCGATCCGTCCCTGCAGGAACGCGATGCGATCAAGTCGCTTCTCGGCGTGGAGACGCCGACGCGTGATGACCTCGACGAGATCGAGATCTCGAGCCGGCTCTACCTCGAGGACAATGCGATCTTCATGACGGCGCTGGTCCTGTCGCGGACCGAGACCACGGATCCCGAGTGCCAGCCGGTCAGCTTCATCCTGGCGGGCGAGCGTCTCCTGACGGTGCGCTATTCGGAGCCTCAACCTTTCAACACGTTCGCCAATCGCGCCGAGCGGCAAACGCATCTGTGGCCGAAGGGTGACCTTGTGCTGGCGGGTCTGCTCGAAGCGATCATCGACCGGACGGCCGACGTCCTGGAGAAGGTGGGAGGAGAGGTCGATGCCGTCTCCAAGCACGTGTTTTCGGCGAATGGCGGTGGCGCGTCGAAGGACTACCAGTCGATCCTCCTGCGCCTCGGCGCCAAGAATGACCTTACGTCAAAGGCGCGCGAAAGCCTGATCTCGCTCGGGCGCCTGCTCGCGTTCCTTTCTCAGGCCATCGACCAGAAGCCCAGCCGCGACATGAAGGGGCGCATCAAGGTGATGACGCGCGACGTGCAGTCGCTGTCGGACCACACGACGTACCTGTCGAACAAGATCACGTTCCTTCTCGACGCGGTGCTGGGTGTCGTCAACATCGAGCAAAGCCGGATCATCCGCATCCTGTCCGTTGCCGCGACCGTATTCCTGCCGCCGACGCTGCTTGCGAGCATCTGGGGCATGAACTTCCACCACATGCCGGAGCTCGACTGGACCTACGGCTATGGCGTGGCGCTGTTCTCGATCATCCTGTCGGCCATTGTCCCGTATTTCCTGTTCAGATGGCGAAAGTGGCTGTAGGGCCGGGGGCTGAACCAACAGAAGCGCATGTGGCGCGGCCCCTGGTCGGCATCGCGCTGAAAATCTCGGCAACCTTCGTCTTCACGCTGATGGCGATCGTTGGCCGCTCGCTGGGAGATGCCATCCCGGTGGGCGAGGTGGTGTTCTTCCGCGCGGCGTTCGCATTCGTGCCGCTGCTGGCGTGGATGGCCATCCGTCGGATTCCGCTATCGACGCTCCGCACCCATTATCCGCTGCTCCATGCGCGGCGCGCGACGACGGGCGTGCTGGCGATGTTCACCTATTTCTCGGCGCTGGTGTACCTGCCTGTCGCGGATCTGACGGCGATCGGCTTTGCCTCGCCGCTGATCGTCGTGATCCTGGCGGCGTTCATGCTGGGCGAGACCGTGCGCATCTATCGCTGGAGCGCGGTGGCGGTCGGGTTCGTCGGGGTACTCATCATGCTGTTGCCGCACCTGTCGGGCGAGCTCAAGTCCGGGTGGGGTGTCGCCTTTGCGCTTGCCAATGCGGTGCTCGTGGCCTTCACGATGATCTTCATCCGGGGCATGAGCCACACCGAACCTGCGCTGACGATCGCCTTCTATTTCCAGCTTTCGAGCGCTGTCATTGGCGCGCTGTCACTTCTCCATGCCTGGGTGACGCCGGACGCCGGGCAGCTTCTGGCACTTGTGACGCTTGGCATCCTGGGCGGGGTGGGGCAGCTGCTCATGACCACGAGCTATCGCCATGCGCCGGCTTCGACCCTGGCCAGCTTCGAATATGCCGCGATGATCTGGGCGGTGCTGCTGGGATGGATCGTGTTCAACGAGGCGCCGCTGACCGAGGTCTATATCGGCGCCGCGATCGTCATCGCCTCGGGCGCGTTCATCGCCTGGCGCGAACAGCGTCGCGGCAAGGAGCCGATCGAGCCTTCCGACACGATGTGAGGCGGCGGCGAGGTCAGAGGCGGCGACCGAAGATCGCCTTGCTGTCGCCGTCGCTGTAGAAGTCGACCAGCATGCCCTGGAGTTCGAAGCCCTGCGACTTGTAGAGGGCGCGCGCTGCGACGTAGTCGTTTCTCGTCGAGGTGTCGATGAACATGTGGGTGGCGCCGCGGCGGCGGGCGTCCTCGACGCTGGCAGCAAGCAGGCGCCGTCCCAGTCCCTTGCCCTGGGCCTGGGGTGACACCGCAATCCAGTAAAGGTCGAAGCGGTTGTCGGTTCCCTCGATGGGGCCGTAGCAGGCATAGCCTTCCAGGCCGCCGGGGCCGTCGGCCATGAGCGCGTAGTAACCTGCCGTTGCCGGATTGCGCAGGGCCGCTTCGATGATCTCGCCAGCCCAGCCGACCTCGATGCCGGAGAACACGCCGGTGGTCTTCACGAGTTCGCGCACGGCGGCGACGTCCGTCTCACGCAGTTCGGCGCGGAAGGCGCTCACAGGTAGGTGAAGGCCGCATCCGTGATCATGCGGATGGCGGTTTCGGGCGCGATCTCCGCGCGCTGGGCTGCGGCCATGAAGCCTGCGTCGAGCGACAGGTCGGGGTTGGCATTCACATCCACGACGTAGGGACGATTGCGGGCGTCGACGCGGAAGTCGACGCGCGCCCAGCCGCGCAGGTCAAAGCCGCTCCATGTCCTGAGCGCGATCTCCTCGAGTTCCTTCAGGAGCGCCTTGTCGGACGCGGGGAAGTCGTAGCTTCGCACCGTGTTGCGGTACTCGAAGCTCTGCTCGTTCCATTTCGCGTTGTAGTCGACGATATTGTAGAGCTTGTCGCCGTAGTCCCTGAACACGATCTCGGCGACGGGAAGGGTGCGCGGGCCGTCGGGCGTCTCGAGGACGGAGACGTTGAATTCGCGCCCGGCGATGAATTCCTCGATGATCCAGGGGATCTTGTGCTCGGCGGTCAGCTGTCGCGCGACCTCGACGGCGGCATCGGTGCCCTTGGTGACGTTGCGCTGGGTGATGCCAAAGGAGGCGTGCTCGTGCTGCGCCTTGACGAACCAGGTGCCGTCGGCCGGCCGGCCCGCGAGCGACTTGACGGTGCCCCAGGCGGGGGTGGGGAGGTTCAGCCAGTTCAGGATCTTCTTCGCGAGGACCTTGTCGTTCGACAGTTCCAGTGCGTGCGAGGGGCTTCCCGTGTAGGGGAGGTTGATCTCCTCGATATAGATGGGCGGTACGTGGATCAGGCGGCTGGTGCCGGAAACGGACTCCACGAGATTGAAGATGCAGTCGGGCCTTGTTTCCTGCACGACCGCACGAAATTCTGCCGGCACATACTCGAAGTGCCGCATGGCGTGGGGATAGCCCAGGCGATCGTAGTGCCTTTCCAGTTCCTTCGCCGTCGAGATCGTGGCCAGGTTGTCGTCCGGCTCGACCTCTTTCAGCTCTGGAATGAGGATCAGGATCTTTGGTGGCGCCATTTACCCGACAGTTGCGTTGTTCTTTCCACGGCCCAACTTACCATCAGGATCCGGATATCTGAAGATCCGGCCTTCGAAGTTGCGCAGCAGAAGATCATCGCCATCGCGTCCGGCAACGGCATCCGGAGCGAGGAGGATCTTGCCGCCTCCGCCGGGTGCGTCGACCACGAACATCGGACAGGCATAGCCCGTCGTGTGTCCGCGCAGCGACTGGATGATCTCGATCCCGCGATGCACGGGGGTCCGGAAGTGGCCGGATCCCTTGATCGGGTCGCACTGGTACAGGTAGTAGGGCTTCACGCGCATGGTCAGCAGGCCATGCATCAGGGACTTCATGACTTCCGTATCGTCATTGATGTCCTTGAGGAGCACGGTCTGGGATCCGAGCGGGATGCCAGCGTCGGCCAGGCGAGATGTCGCCTCGCGGGTTTCCGGCGTGATTTCGGTCGGATGCGTGAAGTGGATGCTCATCCACAGCGGATGGTGCTTGCGCAGCATCTTCACGAGGTCACGCGTGATGCGCATGGGCAGCACTGCGGGGATCTTCGTGCCGATGCGCACGAACTCGATGTGCTTCATCTTGCGCAGGCGCGTCAGGAGCCAGTCGAGCTTGTCGTCGCCGATCGAGAGCGGGTCGCCGCCCGACAGAAGGACGTCGCGCACCTCGGTATGGGCTTCGAGGTAGGCCAGCGCCTTTTCCCACTGGGTGGTCGAGAACTGATACTCGCCGCCGGGGTTGCCCACCATGCGGGAGCGGGTGCAGTAACGGCAATAAGTCGAGCAAAAACCGGTAGTTAGGAACAGAACCCGGTCCGGATAGCGGTGCACAAGGCCCGGGGCGACCGTGTCGTGGTCCTCTCCCAGGGGATCGTCTTCCTCGCCCGGCATGCGCACGTATTCATCATTGACCATGATGTGCGTGCGGCGGAGCGGCTCGGACGCATCGGCGTGCGCCATGAGGCTTGCATAATAAGGTGTGATGCCAACCGGCAGCGACCCCTTGTGCTGCAAGGCAGCGGCGCGCTCGTCCTTCGACAGGTCGAAGATGCGCTCAAGCTGCTCCAGGGACCGGATGCGGCTGCGGGCTTGCCAGCGCCAGTCATTCCAGTCGTCCGGGGTCGAGCCCGGGAAGTTGCGCTTGTAGAAGTCGCGGGCCTGCGCACTGACGGGAAAGCGATTCGCCTTCTTCGCAGACTGCGTTGCCGGACTTGCTACTGGAGAAACCACGGACGGGAAGTCGAGCGTCGCCTGCGTGCCGACCTCAAGGCCGGTATCAGCACTTCGCTCCACCATCTTCTTCTTCGCCGGTGACCTCAGGTGCGCCGCGGTGTTGGCGCCCTTTACAAAGGTGTGCACTGTCATCGACAGGTCTTAAGCCCCTCGAGTTGGTCGACTGCTTCCCCGAAAGTCCGCGCGCAGCCTCGCGCTTTCCCCAACTTTCGAATCATGCAGCACGATTCGCGTTACGTCAAATAAATCGAGTGAGTAAACGAGGGATTAGTGTGTGTTGATTGAAGCGATGATTGTGTATTGGCGATCATCACTTATGAAGTAATCGCGTATTGACGTGCATTCGATGAATCCAATTACGCAATTCTTTTCATCACGAATCAACGTAATCATCTTTGCAAGAGAAGAGATACTCGCAACGGATACTGATTATATTCGCTGCGAGTACAGCTAAACTATTCACGATTGCCGGTTAGCATTTGCGCTCTTCGCAATCCGCATTTGCATTCGCTTGTCGCCATGCAAACGATGATTTGATGCACTCTTCACTTAATCCGTATACGGATTAAATCATTCTGATGGAAAAGTTGACGCAGTCACCGGTCCCTTGAGCGCGTGAAGATAAAAAACGCGCGTTCTTTTCGAATCGAGTCGCGTTTCGATCGTTCCAATCCGCTCCGACGATGAAAATGCGGATGTGATGTCCGACACATCCTTCTTTCGCGTCACGAACAACACGTAGTTCGCGACATCGCTGCTCAAAGCATGTGCAGATTCATATTCATTGCCGGGTGACATGCTTGGCCACATGCGCAACGGGATCTGTCTCGCGCGCGTGTAATAGAAGAGTGATGCCATGTCCTCGCGATCATCACTCATGATCGCCGTGAAAGGCGCAGATGAAGCGATTGTAATGATCGTGTTGCCTGCTTCCGGCCAACCGCGCAGTCTCTTGACGGAATTTTCCTGGCCGATTGCCGAAACAAATGCCGGGCTGATCGCCAGCGCGCACAGGAACAGTGCGATGAAGCCATTCAATGCGCTGTTGGCAATGAGCGCGCGCTTCCAGTTCGCCCGAACAGCCCATGCGCAGACAAGAATGCACAGCGCAACGAATGCAGGTGCGGCCCAGTTTGCGTTTGCCCTCGAGATGAAGGCCTGCATTGTAACGACCAGAATGATCGGCGCCGAGAGCGCGAGCATCAGGCGATCCGCTGCGGGGAAGTCCTTACGTCGCCACGCGCCGACAAGGCCCATCACAAAAATCCCTGCAGCGACTGGGCCCATTATGCCGGCTTGAGCGCCCAGAAACTCGAAGATGTGTCCGACGTTGAAGAGCTTGTCCGTATTCCAGTTCGCGTTTGACGCCGTGTGACGGACCGTTGCCAGGCCATTCATCACGTTCCAGATGACGTTTGGCGAAAAGACCAGGGCTGCCGTTCCGGCAGCAATGGCGAAGCGGCGGTTGAACAGTTGGCGGCGGCCCTCGGCGAAGGGAAGCAGGGCGATGGCCAATCCCAGCAGGAAGTAAAGCATCGCGTACTTCGAAAGGAGACCGAACCCGATGCTTATGCCGAGAAGCAGGGGCCAGCGCATCTTCGCGGAGGTCTGCATCTCCACCATGGCCCAGAGCGCGAGTGACCAGAAGAAGAGCAGGGGAACGTCTGTTGTTATCAGAAGAGAGGAGAAGCTTGTCCCGGGGATCAGCAGATAGGTTGCTGCAGACCAGAGACCCACGCGTCGGTCATAAAGTCTCGTTGCTGCGGCGAAGACAGCGAAGGCCGTTCCGGCATGGATAAACGGCGAGAACAGCCTGATGCAGTGCTCGCCTGTTCCGCATACGGCGGTCGATGCTCCGATCACCCATGCGATCAGCGGGGGCTTCGAAAAATATCCGAATGAGGGGTAGAGGCTCCAGGACCAGTACTGCGCTTCATCCGGTCCCAGGTTCAGGGGCGTCAGAAAGAGCGTGACGACCCTGACCGTGGTGACTGCGAGGGCGAGAAGGACCAGCGCGCCGAACGTGTTCCGTTCGAACCAGTCCCTTGCCGCGCCAATCACGGACCTGTCTTCCGGAGCTTGTACAAGGTCAGCGAGACCACATTGCCGCGCTTCGAGTAGTTGATACCCTTGACGCTGCCGATCGCATCCGCGCTGAAGTTGTTCTTCACGAGATGCTGCTGGAAGTCAGCGAGCATGCCGTCTTCAACCAGCGCCACCGAGTTCGGTGTCTTGGTCAGGAAGTCTGCTGCGTCCGATCCTTTCGGCACAAGCTTCATCTTGGTACCGACCAGGAAGACGAGGCTGGGCTCGTGATATCCGGCGGCGACGACCGCTGAGGGGGCCGCGCCGGATCTCGAGATCAGTTCCGCAGAGCGGACGCTGACCATGAGCTGGTCAAGCTGGGGCGCCACCGCTGCCATGGCGATTGCGGCGTAGAGTGCACCGGTCGCGATGGCGGCGATGGAGGCGTTCTCACCTTCGCCACGCAGGAGGAAGAATACGGATGCTCCCGCAGCGCCGATGATGGGAACGGCCATGATCCAGAGAAGAATGCCGCTGCCCGCGCCGTACGTGCTCGGCAGGTAGACGACCAGAGCCCCTGTCAGCGCCATGGAAATGACGACCCAGACGAGGGCGCCGAGCCTGACCGGAAGGTTGTCGAGGAAGCTTCTGCTTTCGCGCACGCCAGCCATGACGGCAGCTCCGCAGAGCAGGGCGAGCGCGGGATAGAGCGGAAGCGGGTAGTGCGGAAGTTTCGTGGGCAGCAGCTCCAGGATGATCCAGGCCGGCACAAGCCACGCGACGAGGAAGCGGACTGCGCCTTCACGCATTCTCGCCAGTGCATAGAGAATGCCGGGGGCAAGGAACAACCATCCCGGCCAGAATCCGATCAGGATCGAGACGAGGTAGTACCCTGGCGGTCCCCAGTGTCCTTCGGCCGAGCCGGAAACCTTGCCCAGGAAGTCGAGGCCGATTGCTTCCTTGAAGTACTCGCCGTTCGTGACCAGACCGATGGCCACGAGCCAGGGCACGTTCAGCATCACGATGATGCCAAGGCCGAAGATCGGCCTCATGGACATGATCCAGGCCCACCGGCGCTCCCAGAATGAAAGGGCAAACACCGAAAGTCCCACGAAGAACAGGATCATCGGACCCTTCACGAGCATGCCGAGACCCACTGCGAGGCCCAGAAGTGCCGAATACCTCAATCGAGGCTGTTCGGCTCCTTGCCGTGCCGCCACAAAGAACTGTGCGATGAGCAGTTGCGCGCCTGTCACGCATGCCAAAAGCACGGCATCGGTCTTTGCTATGTGCGCCTCTCCTATAAGGAGAAGGGAGGAGGCGAGCAGCCCGGCACTTATGAGTCCGACTTCGTCGTCAAAGAGCCTTCGCCCCAGGCCAAACACGAAAAGGGTCGCCAGAATTCCTGCGATCAGCGACGGAAGCCTGTAGGCCCAGATTGAATTGTGAGGTTCGGATGACAGCCAGCCCGCCGTGATTGACTGCATCCAGTGAATGCCGACCGGCTTCTTGTTGCGTGGTTCTTCCTGGAAACGGATCTCGATGAAGTCGCCCGTCTCGATCATCTGCTTTGTTGCCTGCGTGAACCGGGACTCGTCCCGGTCAAGCGGCGGCAGGCTCGCCAGGCCCGGCAGGTACATGAGCAGGCAGAGGGCCACCAGCACGGCCCTGGGATGCGCCAGCATCAGGGACCAAAGGCTCGACGAATCATAAGCGGCGGCTGAGCGGCGATTTTGCATGGACAGGATTAACCATCGAAGTAGGGCGGCCGGTACAATGCCGAGCCTCGTGTGAATGTACAAGCGCGGGCTTGGCCACGCCCTTCACTCTCCGCGCGTCCAGAGGCCGCCGGCGATGTTCGCGCAGGCGGAAGCCGGTCATCATGCGGAAGTTAACCTCTGGAACCGGACCAATTGCGCTTGTATAAGCCGCGTTCCCGGACCTGGTGCGTGTCCGATGCATTCCACGCCGCGGGCCACTCCGCGGGGAGAGTGTATCCTCTGCGCCTCACATTGCCGGTGAACAGCGGGCCGGTGAAAGCAGAGCCCATGAGACGCCGGGCCGATCCTTCATCGGGCCGTTGAAACACTGGAGATGCCGCGTGGTTGCCTTGCCTGAATTGTCTGTGGTCGTTCCGGTGAAGGACGAAGTCGAGAACGCCGTGCCGCTGCTGATGGAGATCTGCACGGCGCTGAGGGGCAAGACCTCGTTCGAAGTCATCTTCATCGACGATGCCAGCAAGGACGGCACGGCAGGTGCCCTCATTGCCGCGCGCACCCAGGCTCCAGAATTGCGCGTGCTGAAGCACCAGAAGAATTCAGGCCAGAGCCGTGCCGTCCGCACTGGCGTCATCGCCGCCCGCGGGACGCTTGTGGCGACACTGGATGGCGACGGGCAAAATGATCCCGCCGACATCCCGCTGCTGCTTGATGTCTGGAAGAAGGAGGCCCCGAAACCGGGAGCGCTTGGCCTCGTGGCAGGCCAGCGCATGAAGAGACAGGACAGCTGGATCAAGCGTGTCTCGTCCCGCGTGGGAAATGGCGTGCGGCAATGGCTTCTGAATGATGGCACGCGTGATACGGGGTGCGGATTGAAGCTGTTCTCGCGCGAGGCCTTTCTTTCGCTTCCGTATTTCGACCATATCCATCGCTTCATGCCGGCAATGATGCTGCGCGAGGGCTATCGCATCGCCCATGCTGACGTGAACCACCGGCCCCGGTCGCACGGCACGTCAAAGTACGGAACGCTCGACAGGCTCCTTGTGTCCCTGTCTGACCTGGTCGGCGTCCGGTGGCTGCTGCGTCGTTCCCGTCGACCCGAGTCCATCGAGGAGCTCTGACCTTCATGTTCGACTGGCTCACCTGGGAACATGTCTGGATCCTGATCGGTTTTGGTGGGCAGGCCGTGTTCACTTCGCGCATGCTGGTGCAGTGGTGGGCCAGCGAGCAGGCAGGACGCAGCGTCGTCCCGCTGGCCTTCTGGTGGCTCAGCGTCATCGGCGGCGCCATCCTCCTGCTTTATGCGATCTACCGGAAGGATCCGGTCATTATTTCAGGGCAGGCTCTTGGCCTGATTGTGTACATCAGGAACCTGTACCTCATATTCGCTGAACGTTCCCGGTCCAAGGACCAGGATCCTCCTGCCACAAAATAGCCCGGATCGTCCCTTCAACTTGGCCGCGTTGCGCTTGGCTGTTATGGTCAAGCCTGATTGGCCGGGCTCTAACGAGGAAACGAGGGACAAATGGGCAGATCCGTTACAGTGCTGAATATCATTCCGCTGCTGGCACTTCCGCTGGTGCTTTACAATCTGGTGGTGCTGACCGGGATCGCATCTGCGCCCGTCGGCGACTGGATGACTCATCCGATCTTCAGCGTGGGCATGTTCTCCGGTGACTCATGGGGCGTGTCCTTTGCAGACGTCTTCATGAGCCTGAGCCTGCTGCTGCTGTTCGTTGAGATCGTGAAGGCAACGCGCACGGATGCCATGTCGATCGTCAATCATGGTCTTTCGATGCTTCTGTGCGTCGTCTGCATCATCCAGTTCGTCACGATGACCGGTTTCTCCAACTCGGTGTTTTTCCTGCTGACGCTGATGACGATCCTGGACGTTGTTGCCGGCTTCACGATCACGATCGTGGCTGCAAAGCGAGACTTCGGCGCTTCGGGCGGAATTGCCGGGACGCACTAACGTCCTCAGAACGAGAAGAACTCTGGAAGGCGCGTTCCCATGGGACGCGCCTTTCTTGCTACATGAAGAAGAAGAACGCGAAGGATGTCGCCACGGCGAGGTTGAAGAACGTGTTCCACCAGGCCGGGGCCTGAAGCCTGCGTGACCGCACTTCTGTCGAAAGCAGCCTTACCGCGAAAAGGTACTGTCCGGGGGTCGGTTCGATCATCTTGGGCTCTGTCATCAGGACCGTTTCAAAGCGGGACAGGCCGGAGCCCCCCGCCTGTCACGTCGCAATTCCAGTGCCTGTGAGCGCCCCTGGCGCTAACTGCGCCAGCGCAGCGTTGCCGCCTTGACGGGATTGGTAAATTCCCGGCCCGCCGCCATGGCGTCACCCCATTCCTTCTTCAGGCGGAAGTACCAGATCGCGGGTGTGTCGGCGTCCTGGATCAGCATCATCCGGGGATTGAACTTCAACCCTTCCATCTGCTGCGTCACGATCCTGCGGTCCTGGCCCAGAAAGACGCGGGCGACCTGCTGGGCGATCGGCTTGAACGGCGTGATCCAGGACAGATTCCAGTAGAACGTCTGGGTTACTTCCGTTTCGGTCGCCGTCAAAGGCGTGCACGTCGTCAAACCCACGATTTCGTTTCGGCCAGCCTTGATGTGCTCAACGCGCGTGCCCGGCAGCTGGAACGAGATTTCCGTCGTGCGGTCGCCGCCCAGCAACTTGTACAGCGTGGAGTTGGACGACGGCGTGTGCGTGACCATCGTGAAGCCCATGGGCGAGGGCTCGTATTTCTTTGCCTTGGCATAGGAGGACTTCGTGGATCGCCACCACCACGCGCGATGCACGAACGGGCCGTGCGCCGGGTCCATCAATCCGACAACCGCATGGTCCATCGGGCAGGGGAACAGCTGCGCTTCGATCAAGGTCGGACGGGCCGTCGACCCGACAGGAAGTGCCGGCGGTTCGATTGACGGTGCGGCCGAAGCGTTCTGCTCATCCGGCATATAAATCCAGAGCAGGCCATTGGCTTCCCGCACGTGATATCGGCGCACGTGGATTTTCTTCGGATCAACGCCTTCCTCGCCGACGAGGGACGGGATGAGCTGGCATTGTCCCGACGGCGCAAAACGCCAGCCGTGATAGGGGCACTCCACGGTGTCTTCGACCATGCGCCCCTTGGACAGGGGAATGCCGCGGTGCGGGCAGAGATCACGCAGCGCGAATGCCTCGCCTCGCGAAGAGCGGCCGAAAACGACAGGTTCGCCGAGGATCATCTTGTTCCGGATCTGGCCGGGTTTCAGCGAATGAGAGTGCATTGCGAAATACCAGAGATTTCGCAAAAAATGAGCTGTAGGAGTATCAGTCTGTGTCATCGTCACGGTCTCGGCAGTGCACTGCGTTCGATATCATGACCGGGAAGTGGCGGCAAAACGCTCTGGCATTCAAGTCTTCTCGCACTCAGGAAGCCCCATGACCGTTCCAAGTCTCGAGCATGTCACCCTTTCAGTCTGCGACCGGGTCGCAACGGTTACCATTAACCGCCCCGAGGTCCGCAATGCGCTGAATGCCCAGGCCTATGCCGATCTCGAAGCCGTGTTCCGCCATATCCAGTCGGAGCCCGGCATCAGCGTTGTCGTGCTGACCGGAGCCGATCCCGCCTTCTGTTCGGGTGAAGACGTCAAGCAGATGATGACGGGCCCGCAGAGGGAGCGCAGCCAGGAGCGCCTGATGTCGGTGCGCCCGCGGCTGACGCCGACAGCTGCGGCGATCCATGAATGCGACCGCCCCATCATTGCGGCGGTGAACGGCGTGGCGGTGGGATGGGGAATGGAGCTTTCGCTGCTCGCCGACATTCGCATCGCGTCGGATCGGGCCCGTTTCGGCGAGATCTTCATCAAGCGAGGTCTCGTCACGGATGCGCCGGGCATGATGATCCTGCCGCGCCTGGTCGGACCTCAAAAGGCCGCCGAGCTGCTGTTTACAGGAGACATCATCGAAGCGGGAGATGCGCTCGCGATCGGGCTCGTCACCAGGGTCGTTCCGCATGAGGCCCTCATGGATGAGGCCATGGCCCTAGCGCGGAGGATGGCGGTCAATCCGCCCCTGGCCCTGCGCTTCATGAAGGAAGGCCTGAGGCGGGCTTCCGGCGAACAGATGCATGAATTCGGAAGCTGGGTTTCAGGAACGCTTGGCAGGCTTTTCCAGACTGAAGACCACCGGGAAGGGGTTGCGAGCTTTCTCGAGAAGCGGCCACCCCAGTTCAAGGGCAGATAATCGTGGCGCTGTTTTTCGACCAGGACTGGTTTGATGCCCGCCTGTCCCAAACCGGCTCCACGCGGGCGGATGTCGCACGACTGCTTTCGCTGAGCGAGGAGCAGGTCGCCGAAATCTGGAAGGACCAGCGCGAGCTCAAGGCCCAGGATGTCCTGAAGCTCGCGCGTTTCCTCAACATTTCCCCTGCTGAAGTGGCCAATCGGGCCGGTGTTTCGACGCCAGTTCCGCAAGCGGCCCTGGATGGGGTTGGTGAGGTCGAGGCGCTTCGGCAGAAGGTTCATTCACTTGAAGAACAGGTTCGAGACCTGCGCGCGAGGATCGACCGGCTTGAGCGATCAGACCGAGGCTGAAAGCCAGCGAAGTTCCAGGGAGTCCACGCGCTCGGCAGCTTCGTAACATGCCGAGGCCGTTGCCGGTGTTCTGATCGCGCGATCGGAAGCCTGCGAGAGCACCTGCGCCACGAAGCCTGCAACGTAGCGGGTCTCGCGCTGGACCGTCCGCGTTTCTGGCTGTGTCTCATTGTGTTGCGCCGGCCGCTCCTCCTCAACCGAAGGCCGCGCTCCCCAGCCCTGAGACCGGGAGGTGGGAGCGGCCGGCGCTATTCGACGCGATCCGAAGAACGCCGTTCGCGTCGAAATGGGACATATGGCGTTGATGCTTGTCATCCTGACCAGCCACGTCGCACCGGCCGTGCCACGCGCTGCGGATTTTCTTAAGCTTAACAACAGCTTGGTCATGTTCCGGGCAGGCGCCGTGCGGGCGAAATTCCGGCTTTGTTAAATGTTGCTCCCTAGATTGGCTGCACCAGCGAGATGAGGCGAACGGCCCTCCGCGTTCTGCGTTTCAGGTGGGGACTAGATCGCTGTGTTCGGACGGAACCAAGCATCGTCGGCGTATCAACGCATCAGGGAACTGCGCGAGGAAGAGCGGCTGCGTCTGGCGCTCGCGGCTTCCGGTGACCTGATTTATGACTGGACACCTGCAGACGGAAAAATCTCCTGGAGCGCTGATCCCAGCGCTCATCTCGGGTTTGGCGACGCCGCCCTGTTCGAGAGCGACAAGAAGTTTCATGGCCTGATCGAGAACGAAGCCGCCGAAGAGCGCCAGCGCTATGTTGGCGATCCGCCGGTTGATGGAAAGCCGTTCAGGCTCGAGTACCCGCTGGCCACCGGATGCGATCCGTTGTGGGTTGAAGACCTGGGTGTGTGCGTCGTCGGCGCGGACGGACGGGTAGAACGCATCGTAGGCGTCGTGCGCAACATCACGGAACGCAAGCTGCGCGAGGCTCACTACACGTGGGCTGCCAGCTATGACGAGATGACGGGTCATCTCAACCGCATGCGACTGCGCGAACGCCTTGCCCAGATTCTCGAATTGACACCGGTGTCCGACCGGAAGGCGTCAGCCTACTTCGTGGTTGCCATCGATGACCTTGCGGTCATCAACGAGACCTATGGCTTCGACATGGCAGACGAAGTGATCGTCACGATCGGACGGCGCCTTGCCGAAACTGCGGGTCCTGGCTGCACGATCGGGCGCACCGCCGGCAACAAGTTCGGCATCATCGTCGAAGGCTGCACGACAACCGAAATGGCTGAACGCGCGGCGCAGTTCCGCACGGCGGCGCGCGCCAAGGTCATTCCCACGCGCAATGGCGCCGTGAGTGTCAGCGTCTCGATCGGTTCGGTGTCCCTGCCAAAGGACGCCCAGAACAGCCAGGAAGCCATGGCTCGCGCCGAGGAAGCACTGGACCGCGCGAAGGTCTATGGGCGCGACAATTTCGCGGCCTATGCACATTCGCCCCAGCGGGACTCCATGCGCAAGCGTGCCGTCCTGATCGGCGACCAGATCGTCACTGCGCTCGACGAGAACCGGGTCGTGCTCGCCTATCAGCCGATCGTCCATGCACAGACGCTTGATGTCGCCATGCATGAATGCCTCGTGCGCATCATCCGTCCGGAAGGGCAGGTGATTGCCGCCGGAGATTTCATCGCCGTTGCGGAGCAACTGGGCCTCGTGCGCCGGCTTGACCGCCGCGTCCTCGAGCTGACAATCGACTCGCTCACGCGCAACAAGGGTGCCTGCCTGACGCTGAACGTGTCGGGCATGACGGCTTCGGATCGACCCTCGCTGGAGTCGTTCGTCTCCTACATCGAGGCGCACAAGGAAGTGGCGCCCCGGCTTGTGGTCGAACTGACCGAGACGGCTGCGCTGATCGATATCGAAGAGAGCATGCGGTTTGTCAGCCGCATCCGGGCACTCGGCGCCCGTGTTGCGATCGATGACTTTGGCGCGGGCTACACGTCCTTCCGGAACCTGCAGTCGCTGAAGGTCGACATGGTCAAGGTCGATGGATCGTTCGTGAAGGGGCTGGCCGACAGCCGCGACAACCAGATCTTCGTCAGCACGCTGGTCAACCTGGCCAAGAACTTCAACTTGTCGACCGTTGCGGAATGGGTCGGCAATGAGCGTGAGGCGGACATCCTGCGCGCATTTGGCGTCGACTACTTCCAGGGCATGTATTTCGGTCGTCCGGACGTGCAGGAGCCCTGGTCCAAGGCCTGATCGCGCTGCGACATCACGCGATGCTTACCGCTGGAAGGCCCAGGGTCTATCTTCCCCGGGTTCCCATCGGACGCAGGACCTTGCAGGCATCATGAACCAGCACACCACAGAACGAAGCATCTGGACCGGTTTCAGCCGAGGCTTTGTGGGCAAATGCCCGTCCTGCGGCGAGGCGAAGCTGTTCTCTTCATACCTGAAGGTTTTTGCGAAGTGCGGAACCTGCGGGCATTCGCTTGAGCAATACAAGGCGGATGACGGTCCGGCCTACTTCACGATCTTCATCATCG
Source organism: uncultured Flavobacteriaceae bacterium (assembly GCA_964646885.1). Taxonomy (GTDB): domain Bacteria; phylum Pseudomonadota; class Alphaproteobacteria; order Micropepsales; family Micropepsaceae; genus SZUA-430. The sequence continues at coordinate 29,052 of CAZYFM010000012.1, read as the reverse complement.
GCCACGCGATGCTGGCGCCGCTGCTGTTTGTCGAAGCGGTGCGGACCTGGCCTGCGGCGTGGGTCCTTACGATCCTGCTGACGTCGATCCTCACGGCCACGCTGCTGCTCCTTCCCCGCGTGAAGGGTGCCTTTGTGGGCGTGCAATGGGCGATCCGCGACGAGGGCGGTGCCGGTCCGGCCTGAGCGTTCCTCCGCGCGGGATGCTGTTCCATCCCGGCGCAGGCTTCCTACATCCTGCAATAGGCAATCCGCATGCCCGCCGGCAGCTTTGTCTCGGCGTCGGCGCAGGCGCGTCCGACCTGTTCCTGCGTCAGTCCGATCGTGCGGGACAGGTCCGTTCCCTGGATCTGCACGCCGATGAAGACCGCGTTCGTGAAGTTGGCGCCGTCGAGCTTTGCGCCCACGAGCCATGCCCAGTTCAGCCATGCATTGCTGAAGTCTGCGCCGCGCAGGTCTGCGCCTTCAAGGCGCGCACCCGACAGGTTTGCATAGTGAAGCGTCGCATTCCTGAGGTCGGCGCGATTGAGCTGGGCGCCAGCGAGATTTGCGCCTTTCAGGTTTGCACCGGAAAGATTGGCTTCAATCAGGACGCCGAGCTGGAAGAAACCGTTTTCCAGGTTCGCGCCTGAAAGATCGCAGCGATTGCATTCGCCCATCGCGCCGACATTCTTTGCGCGGGCAACATCCCTGCTGTTGGCAGCGTTCGCGGCCTCGATCGAGAGGCTGACGAGTGCAAGAAGCGAAACGAGTACGAGATTCAACTTCACGGGCAGGCCCTCTCACAGAAACAAGAGGGCATAAGCCAGAGTTACTTGCGGTTGGCAAGCTCATCGAGCTGGCGACGCATCGCGTCGATCTGAGCCTTCAGGTCCGCAATTTCCTCGTCCTGGGAATGAGGTGCTGCAGTTTCCGCAGGGGCTTCCTGAGCATTCGCTGAGGGTGCTTCGCCGGGGCGGTTGTTCATCAAGGTGCCGAAGGGCGTGAACATGCGCAGCGTGCGTTCGAACATCGCCATGTTCTGGCGGGCCAAGCCCTCAAAATCCTTCAGGATATTCTTTCCGCCAAAAGCGCTCGTCAGCTGCTCGCGCATGCGCTCGTGGTTCTTGGAGAATGATTCCATGCTGAGGTTCAGGTAGCCGGGCACAAGGGCCTGCATGCTGTCGCCGTAGAAGCGGATCAGCTGGCGAAGGAACTGGATCGGGAGCATCTGCTGTCCGACCTTGCCTTCCTCTTCGAAGATGATCTGCGTGAGAACGGCGCGGGTGATGTCCTCGCCGGTCTTGGCATCGTGGACGTTGAACTCCTGCCCCCGCTTGACCATGTCCGCCAGGTGATCGAGCGTCACGTAGCTCGATGTTGCCGTATTGTACAAACGGCGATTGGCGTATTTCTTGATGGTGATGGGTTCGTTGTTCGGCGTCGTCATGCGATGGTTGTCCCGAGTGACTGCTCTGGCCGCCCCCCTGGACCCAATGGAGGCCGGAAGCGGTTCAGTTTAGGCGAGATTGCGAGCCTTTCCTATCGCATATGCGTTAAGGCTCTGCTGTTTTCGGGTGCGGCGCCGAAATCCGCCCGAAAATCGGCAGAAGTGCTTGGCCTCTGCGCCTTCGGCGTGCCATTGTCAGCGTTAATGGAGAGGAATACCCGCCCCAAATTCCGGAGTTAGCAAGATGACTGATGTCGCGATTGTTGCAGCTGCACGCACCCCTGTCGGATCGTTTAACGGTTCATTTGCAAACGTGCCCGCGCACGAACTGGGCCGGACGGCCATCAAGGAAGTCCTGAAGCGCGCCCAACTCGATGGCAAGGACGTCAGCGAAGTGATCCTGGGACAGATCCTCACCGCGGGGCAGGGACAGAACCCGGCCCGCCAGGCGTCCATCAATGCCGGCATTCCCGTCGAGGTTCCTGCCTGGGGCGTGAACCAGCTCTGCGGGTCCGGCCTGCGTGCCGTCGCGCTGGGTCACCAGGCGGTCGCCAATGGCGACTCCACCATCGTGATCGCCGGCGGGCAGGAGTCGATGTCGATGGCGCCGCATGCTGCCTATCTTCGCGCAGGTCAGAAAATGGGCGCGCTTGAGTTCGTCGATACCATGATCAAGGACGGGCTCATGGACGTATTCAACGGCTACCATATGGGCAATACGGCCGAGAACGTTGCCAAGGAATGGCAGATCACGCGGGAACAGCAGGATCAGTTTGCTGTCGCATCGCAGAACAAGGCGGAGGCCGCCCGCAAGGCTGGTCGCTTCAAGGATGAAATCGCTGCAGTCTCCATCAAGGAGAAGAAGGGCGAGAAGATCATCGACACCGATGAGTACATCCGCGATGGCGTCACCTACGACTCGATCAAGGATCTCCGCCCCGCGTTCCTGCGGGATGGCGGTTCCGTGACCGCTGCAAATGCCAGCGGCATCAATGATGGTGCTGCGGCGGTGGTTCTCATGTCCGCGAAGGAAGCGGATCGTCGCGGCCTGAAGCCCCTCGCGTTCATCAAGTCTTGGGCGCAGGCCGGAGTCGATCCGAAGATCATGGGAACGGGCCCGATCCCGGCCTCGCGGGCGGCGCTGAAGCGTGCCGGCTGGACGGTCGCTGACCTTGACCTCATCGAGGCCAATGAAGCCTTTGCGGCCCAGGCCTGTGCCGTGAACAAGGACATGGGCTGGGATCCGTCCAAGGTGAACGTGAATGGCGGCGCGATCGCGATCGGCCATCCGATTGGCGCTTCGGGCGGGCGCGTGCTGGTCACGCTGCTGCACGAGATGCAGAAGCGCAATGCCCGCAAGGGCCTGGCGACGCTGTGCATCGGCGGCGCCATGGGCATCGCCATGTGCATTGAACGATAACAAAGACATCGGGAGGAAATCATGTCCAGAGTTGCAGTTGTTACTGGCGGCACGCGCGGAATTGGTGAAGCCATCTCCGTTGCGCTGAAGAAGGCGGGCTACAAGGTTGCGGCCAACTACGCCGGAAACGATGAGCGTGCGAAGGCCTTTGCCGACAAGCACGGCATTGCGGTCTTCAAGTGGGACGTCGCCGACTTTGACTCGTGCATCAAGGGCGCGGCTGAAGTGGTCGCGAAGCTTGGGCCGATCGATGTCCTGGTGAACAACGCGGGCATTACCCGCGATGCGACGCTGAAGAAGCAGAGCCGTTCGCAATGGGATGAAGTGCTCGACACCAACCTGGGCGGCTGCTTCAACATGTGCAAGGCCGTCTGGGACGGCATGCTCGACCGCAGCTTCGGCCGCATCGTCAACATCGGTTCGATCAACGGACAGGCCGGCCAGTACGGTCAGGTCAACTACGCGGCTGCCAAGTCAGGCATCCATGGTTTCACGAAGGCGCTGGCCCAGGAAGGTGCGCCGAAGGGAATTACGGTGAACGCCATTGCGCCGGGCTATATCGACACCGACATGGTCGCGGCAGTTCCGGCAAACGTGCTCGAGAAGATCGTCGCGAAGATTCCGGTTGGACGTCTTGGCAAGGCCGATGAGATTGCGCGTGGCGTGCTCTTCCTCGTGGCTGACGATGCCGGTTTCGTCACGGGATCGACCATGTCGATCAATGGCGGCCAGCACATGTATTGATGCTGCCTTGGTTTCGGGCGAACCGGCTGCTGCCCGTTCGCTCGGCAAGTGCCGAATACCCAGGGCCTGCGGCCTCAAAGCCGCGGGCCTTTACTTTACGTAAACCACAGCGGAAACGCGGCGCCTCCAACCACATTCTTGCCATCATCTGGGCCGATAAAATCTGGGATTTTGCGGGGAGGAGTGGCGGGCGGCCCCATGGGCCAGCGCCCGCAAACTCGTATTGTTGGAGCCGGTGTTGCGATCCTGGATGCGGATCATCGTGGTTTTGCTTGTCCTCCTCATGGGGCCAGGGACCACGATCACGCGCGCCTATGACCGGCAGCTGCCCGTGCTCTCGCACTACAGTTCCGAGTTCACGCCCGTCGGCTTCGTGCTGGACCTGACGAATGAAGTTCCCAAGCTGCGCTTCGATGGCAGCGAAGAGATCCTCGTGCTTCGCTGGGCGCCAGCTGCGGGCGGGGATCGCCTTCTCCTGAGGGAAGACCAGTTTGTCGTCCTTCGGATCTCGGGGCTTGGCGGGATTACGCTTTTCACGCCGCAGAACCCGCGTGGTGTTCCAGTCGCGCCTGACCGGCGACCTGTCCAGCCGCTCCAGTTCAACGCGCCGTCCATTGCAGTCGTGAAGGATTATGCCTCGCGCATCATCGCGCAGGCGCGTGCGGAGACCGGTCGGACCGTCATGATAGATGCTGACTGGGAGCAGGCGGCACGCGATCCCGTCATTCGCGGCCTATTGTTCGACTCCATCCGGAATACGGGCAGCGCCCTGATCGACTGGATCCGCGGTGGCGCGGGGCGCGATGCGCTTGGCGTTGCCCTCAAGCGCATTCGCTTTGTAGCTGGTCCCTACGCGCTGCCCTATCGCCAGGGAGATACCTTCGTGGTGACATTCACGCCCGGGCAGGGGCTTGCCGGGCGACCTCCGTCGGCCGTCATCTTCAGGCAGCTGGCGCAGTTTGGCCGGCGTTAAGCGCTGTCTTCGGGGCTCCAGCCCGGAGGCGCCATTTCAAATCCGCTGAACTCAAATCCTGGCGCGACAGTGCATCCCACCAGCGTGAAGCTTCCCAGCGACCTGGCTGCCTGCCACCAGCGTGCGGGTACGATGATTTGTGGCGACTGACCATTCCCGATGTCGTTGCCCAGAACATGCCTGGTATGTCGTCGGCCATCTTCTGACAGGCCCAGCTCCAGCGGGGCCCCAGCGTGCCAGTGCCATACCTCGACGGCGTCCACGCGATGCCAGTGAGACCTCTCGCCCTGCCTGAGCAGATAGAGGATCGCCGTGGACGCGGCTCGGCCCGAAGTCGTAGCAACATCGCGAAAGGTTTCTCTGAAGTGTCCACCTTCGGGATGCGGCGCCAGCCCCAGTTTCTCAATGAGCCTGTCTGCTTCCGACACGTGCGAGACCTCAGAAGACGTCCTTGCGGCGCCGGGTTTCGGCAAACACCTCAACCGTGCCAGCGCTTTCCAGTGACAGCGACTTCCTGAGGGACGGGCTTGTCGGGCGCATGAACGGGTTGGTTTTCAACTCAATCCCGATCGTCGAAGGTATTGTCGGCAGGCCCTTCTGACGGAGGTCGTCCACTTCCTTCATTCTGGAAACCAGATCGGCATTGTCAGGTTCAAGCGTCAGGGCGAAGCGCCCATTCGACTGCGTGTACTCGTGTCCGCAATAGACCCTGGTGTCAGCGGGAAGGCGCGCCAGCTTCGAGAGGCTCGACCACATCTGGTCCGGCGTGCCTTCGAAGAGTCGGCCACATCCCATGGCAAACAGCGTGTCGCCCGTGAACACGGCCTTGTCGGCCTCGAACCAGAAGGCGATGTGACCCTTCGTGTGAGCGGGAATGTCAAAGACGCGTGCGACCGAGGCGCCGACGGCCACCAGATCACCTTCTCCCACACCAATATCAATGCCAGGGATACGGTCAGCATCGGCTTTGGGGCCGATGATTTTTGCGCCCGTCATTTCCTTCAACTCGAGATTGCCGCCCGTGTGATCGAAGTGGTGGTGGGTATTCAGGATGTGCGTGAGCTGGAGCCCGTGCTGTTTCAGCGCAGCCACCACCGGCGCGGTCTCGGACGGATCAACAACGGCAACCGATTTCGTCGCCGGCTCGTGGACCAGGTAAGCGTAGTTGTCTTTCAGGCATGGCACGAGATGGATGTTGATCATGTTCAGTTCGAGATGTTGTAGGCAGCAAGGGCTGCCATGTTGACGATGTCGCTCATCTTTGCGCCGAGCGGTGCGATCTGAACCGACTTCGACATGCCAACGAGAAGGGGGCCGATCACTGTCGCTCCGCCGATGACTTCGGTCATTGTGGTGGAAATCGATGCCGAGTGAATGGCCGGCATGATCAGCACGTTCGCAGGACCCTTCAGGCGACAAAACGGATAGCGCGCCATGCGTTCCATATCGAGGGCGATGTCGGCGTTCATCTCTCCGTCGTATTCGAAGTCGACGCGGCGGCGGTCAAGGAGTTCCACTGCCTCGCGGACGCGCTGCGAGCGTTCTCCCCATGGCTGACCAAAGGTGGAGTAGGCGAGGAGCGCGACACGCGGTTCGTAGCCAAAACGGCGGGCGACGGCCGCTGTCTGCACCGTGATGTCCGCCAGTTCCTCTGCCGTCGGCATTTCGTGAACGTTCGTGTCACCCACGAAAACAGTGCGCCCGCGATCAAGGATGATCGAGACGCCTACAACACGTTCGCCGGGCTTTGGATCGATCACGTTGCGTACATCCGAGAGCGCCACGGAGTAGTGACGCGTGACGCCCGTGACCATCGCGTCGGCATGTCCTGCGGCGACCATCGACGCTGCGAAGATGTTGCGGTCATAGGTAACCTGCCTGACGCAATCGCGGAACAGGGCGCCCTGGCGCTGCTGGCGCACGTACAGAGCTTCCGCGTATTGCTGCGTGCGGGGGCTTTCGCGACCGAAGACAATCTCGAGTTCGCCCGCTTCCTCGATGCCGAAGCGGCGTGCTGTCTCGCGAATGCGCTCGGGATTGCCGACGAGCGTTGCCTTGCCGAGGCCCGAGTTCTGGTAGGACAACGCCGCACGGATGACGGCTTCTTCCTCGCCTTCGGCAAAGACCACGCGCTTGGGCTCCATTCGCACCCGCGCAACCACCCTCTGCACGATCGATGCGACGGGGTCGAGGCGGGACGCGAGTTCATTGGCGTAGCGGTCAAGGTCGGCAATCGGCTTCTGGGCCACGCCCGAGTCCATTGCCGCGCGCGCGACGGCGACCGGCACCGTCGAAATCAGCCGCGGATCAAACGGAACCGGAATGATGTAGTCGGGCCCGAACTTCGGGCGAGACTTGTGGTAAGCGGCGGCCACCTCGTCCGGCACGTCCTGTCGTGCGAGTTCAGCCAATGCATTGGCTGCGGCAATCTTCATCGGCTCGTTGATGGTCCTGGCGCGAACGTCAAGCGCGCCACGGAAAATGTAGGGGAAGCCAAGGACATTGTTGACCTGGTTTGCGTAGTCCGATCGGCCTGTTGCGACGATCGCGTCGCTTCTGACGGCAGCGACTTCTTCCGGCGTAATTTCGGGGTCAGGATTGGCGCAGGCGAAAATGATCGGCTTTGCCGCCATTGCGCGCACCATGTCCTGCGTCACCGCGCCCTTTACGGACAGGCCCAGGAAAACGTCGGCTCCTTCCAGTGCTTCTGCCAGCGTGCGCGACGGCGTCGTTACCGCGTGTGCTGACTTCCACTGGTTCATGCCTTCCGTGCGGCCCTTGTAGATCGGGCCCTTGGTGTCGCAAAGAATGGCGTTTTCATGAGGCAGTCCCATCGCCTTGATCAGTTCAAGGCATGCAATACCCGCGGCACCAGCCCCATTGACCACGACTTTGGTCTTCTTGATGTCGCGACCCGTCAGATAAAGGGCATTGATCAGTCCGGCCGCCGTGATGATCGCCGTGCCGTGCTGGTCATCGTGGAAGACTGGGATGGTCATCAGTTCGCGCAGGCGCTGCTCGATGATGAAGCAGTCGGGAGCCTTGATGTCCTCGAGATTGATGCCGCCAAAGGTCGGGCCGAGATATCGGACACAGTTGACGAACGCGTCCACGTCGCTCGTGTCGACTTCGAGGTCGATCGAGTCGACGTCGGCAAACCGCTTGAAGAGCACGGCCTTGCCTTCCATGACGGGCTTCGACGCAAGAGGGCCGAGATCTCCCAGTCCCAGGATCGCGGTGCCGTTGGAGATCACGGCGACCAGGTTCCCCCGGGCGGTGTAGTCATAAACTGTGGATGGATCTTCCGCGATCTTGCGGACAGGCACAGCGACGCCCGGAGAATAGGCAAGGCTGAGATCGCGCTGCGTCGCCATGGGCTTTGACGGCCGGATTTCAATCTTGCCAGGCTTGGGGTGAGCGTGAAAGAGAAGCGCTTCTTGATCTGTGAATGGGCGTTTTTTTGACATGTGTTCACTGCGGTCCGCAACGAAACGGGAACTGTCGCGTTCCTGCCTGGGCCGTTTCCTTGACAATCTGAATACAGTTGCGCGCCCCTGTTGCACAAGGGCGAGAATTCAATGAGCGGAACGGCAAAGCTCCAGAATGGACCTGATGACGGCGGGCAATCCGTAGCTGTTGCGCCTGCGACGCCCATGATGGCGCAGTACCTGGCGATCAAGGAAGCGCATCCGGACTACCTGCTGTTCTACCGGATGGGCGACTTCTACGAGCTGTTCTTCGATGATGCCGTGCAGGCGTCTGCGGCACTGGACATCGCCCTCACGAAGCGCGGCAAGCACCAGGATGCGGACATTCCGATGTGCGGTGTTCCGATCCACGCTGCGGAAAGCTACCTGCTGACGCTGATCCGCAAGAACTTCAAGGTTGCCATCTGCGAGCAGGTTGAAGATCCGGCAGAAGCGAAGAAGCGCGGGTCGAAGTCGGTGGTGGCGCGCGAGGTCGTCAGGGTCGTCACGCCGGGTACGCTGACCGAAGACCAGCTGCTTTCAGCGCGGCGGCACAACTACCTGGCGGCTGTCTCGAAAGTCGGAAACGATTTTGCCCTGTCGTGGGCGGACATCACTGACGGCTCGTTCCACACGGCGCCGTGCGACCTGAAGAACCTGGCCGCGCTGGTGGCTCGCATCGAACCGGCTGAGCTGCTGATGCCTGACACGCTCGCTGACGTGCCGGCGCTCGCGTTTCTTCGCGAGGAACTCGGTAACCGCATGACGGTCCTGTCGCGGCTCAAGTTCGACGCGGATGCCGGCGAGCGCATGCTGAAGAAGCAGTTCGCGGTTTCTGCTCTCGACGGGTTCGGAAATTTTTCGCGCGCCGAAGTTTCGGCTGCGAGCGCCGTGTTGTCCTACCTGGAACTGACGCAGAAGGGCAGGCTGCCTGCGCTACAGCCGCCGCGGCAGCAGGCGCAGTCGGGAATCATGCTCATGGACGCTGCCACGCGGCGCAACCTCGAGATCGTCGAAACACTCTCGGGCGAGCATCAGGGAAGCCTCCTTCATGCCATCGACAGGACGGTCACGGCTGCCGGTGGGCGCGAGATTGCGGAGTGGCTGCGGTCGCCGCTCACGGATGTTGGCGCGATCAATGCGCGACTGGATGGTGTCTCGTTCTTTGCTGGTTCGCCGGAGACGCGTGCGCGGGTGCGTGGCGTGCTTCGACGGCTGCCGGACATGTCACGTTCGCTGGCGCGCCTTACCGTTGGGCGTGGCGGCCCGCGTGACCTGGGTGCTGTCCGCGATGCGCTCGTGCATGCCTTTTCCATTCCCGATGCCATGTCGGGATCGATCGCGCCGCTTCAGGAACTGCCTGCATCCCTCGCCAGCATCCTGAACCAGTTGCGGCGCGCCGAAGAGCGCCTGACGGGCCTCCATCAGCGGCTGGTTCGAGAGCTTGGCCTGGATCTGCCTCTGCTCGCGCGTGATGGTGGCTTCATCGCGGCGGGGGTTCATTCCGATCTCGATTCCCACCGGCGCCTGCGGGATGATGCGCGCCTCGTCATCGTGGATCTCGAAGCGCGGCTGCGCGCAGAAACCGGGATCGGGTCGCTGAAGGTCAAGCACAACAACGTGCTCGGGTACCATATCGAGATCACGGCCGCGAATGCCGAGAAACTCAAGACGACGGAAACGGGGCAGAAGTTCATCCATCGCCAGACCACGGCGCAGGCGATGCGGTACACGAATGTGGAACTCTCGGACCTTGCCACGCGCATTGTCGATGCAGCCGAGCGTGTGCTTTCGATCGAGACCGGCCTGTTCGACGAGATGGCCGCGGCGGTCCATGCGGCGGCGGGAGACCTAGCCGATGTCGCGCGACAGGTTGCGACGCTCGACGTGCTGTCCGGCCTGTCGGAGCTTGCTGTCGAGATGGGTTACGCGCGGCCGATGGTGACAGAGGGCCGGGAGTTCAGGATCGTGCGGGGTCGACACCCCGTCGTTGAGGCGGCGCTTGCGCGGCAGGCGCAGGGCTTCGTGGCCAATGACTGCGACCTCTCGCCGGACGGACCTGGTCGGCTCTGGCTTGTCACGGGTCCCAACATGGCCGGCAAATCGACATTCCTGCGCCAGAACGCACTCGTTGCGATCCTTGCGCAGACGGGAAGCTTCGTCCCGGCACAGGAGGCCACGATTGGCCTCGTGGATCGCCTGTTCAGCCGGGTCGGTGCGGCGGATGACCTCGCGCGTGGCCGCTCGACGTTCATGGTCGAAATGGTCGAGACGGCGGCGATCCTGAACCAGGCGACGGATCGCTCGCTCGTCATTCTCGACGAGATCGGTCGTGGCACGGCGACCTATGACGGCCTTTCCATCGCATGGGCTACCGTTGAGCGGCTCAACCTGGTGAACAAGTCCCGGGCCCTGTTCGCCACGCACTACCACGAGCTGACGAGCCTGGCGTCGCGGCTTGAGCAGGTCGCGAACGTGACGGTGCGGGTCAAGGAATGGAAGGGCGGGATCGTCTTCCTGCACGAGGTGCTCCAGGGGGCGGCTGACCGGTCCTACGGCATACAGGTGGCGAAACTGGCGGGCCTGCCGGATGATGTCCTGAAGCGGGCGCAGGATGTGCTGAAGCAGCTTGAGAGCGGCGATGGCGGGAAACGTGCCCGCACCGTGCTCGATGACTTGCCGCTCTTCGCGGCCAGCGTTCCGTCGGCGCAACCCGTCACCGTTTCCGCGGTTGAGGAGAGGCTGCGCCAGACAAATGTGGATGATCTGACCCCGAAAGCTGCGCTAGACTTGGTGTACGAACTCAAGGGGTTGATGCATGGAGACCGCGAAGCAGGGGAGTAGCGGAGGATTTCCCGCTGAAGGCGGATGTGCCTGCCGCTTCATCCGCTATCGCATGACTTCTGCGCCCATGATTGTCCATTGCTGCCACTGCACGTGGTGCCAGCGGGAGAGCGGAGCCTCGTTCGCGCTGAACGCCATGATCGAGACTGATCGCGTGCAGGTCATCAGCGGTGACGCAGAGACCGTGGACACGCCGTCGGAGAGCGGGAAGGGTCAGCTCGTCGTGCGCTGTCCGCGATGTCGTGTGGCCGTCTGGAGCCACTATGCCGGCTCGGGAAAGAAAGCGGCCTTTGTTCGCGTAGGCACGCTCGACAAGCCGGATTTGTGCCCGCCCGATGCGCACATCTTTACCGAATCAAAGCAGGAATGGGTCATTATTCCTCCCCATGCGAGGGCGTTTCCGATCTTCTATGACCGCGAGGCGGTCTGGTCGCGGGAAAGTCTCAAGCGTCGTGCGGCAATGATGGGTGAACCACATGAGTGAAGCCGGGGGCCCGGGCGTCGGCGCGTCGCAGGATGGCGCGATGGAACTGCGGGTCGCGCTGACGGCACTTGCGCGGGAGCAAGGGGCGGATGTTGCCCGCCTCCGGAAGGCGGCGCTGCCGCTGTTCAAGTCTGCCCTTGGCGAAGCGAAAGCGAGGCTGGCGAAGGAACTTGCGGCGGGCGCCTCGGGGCTCAGCGTTGCAAAGGCGCTTGCCCACGACATGGACCTGCTCATCCATGCGCTTTACGACTTCACGGTCAAGCATGCCTTCTATGCGCAGAACCCGACAGAGTCGGAGCGCATCTCCGTCGTCGCCGTTGGCGGTTATGGTCGTGGCGCACTGGCGCCGGGATCCGACATCGACCTGCTGTTCATCCTGCCGTTCAAGCAGACGGCCTGGGGCGAGAGCGCCGTCGAGTTCATGCTCTACATGCTGTGGGACCTTGGCCTGAAGGTGGGGCACGCCACGCGATCGATCGACGAATGCATCAGGCTGTCGAAAGCGGACCACACGATCCGGACGGCGGTTCTCGAGTCCAGATACATCTGTGGCCACCAGCCTCCGTTCAACGAACTCAAGACGCGTTTCGCCAACGAGATCGTGGCCGTTTCACAGAATGACTTCATCGAGGCCAAGCTGAACGAGCGGCAACGTCGCCACGCGAATACCGGTGAAAGCCGCTATCTGGTCGAACCCAATGTGAAAGACGGGAAGGGCGGGCTTCGAGACCTCCACACACTGTTCTGGATCGCGAAGTACCTCTACCGCGTCGAGGATGTTTCGCAGCTCGTCGATGTCGGCTTCCTCAATGCCGACGAGTACAAGGCCTTTGAAGACGCGGAAGAGTTCCTGTGGCTCGTGCGATGTCACCTCCATGTCCTGGCCGGTCGGGCAGAGGAGCGGCTGACGTTCGATGCGCAGGTCGAAATCGCAAAAAGGCTCGGCTTCCATGACGATAAGGGCGAGCGTGGTGTCGAGCGCTTCATGCAGCGCTACTTTCTTACTGCCAAGACCGTAGGCGATCTCACCCGCATTTTCTGCGCCGCGCTGGAAAGCCAGAACAAGAAGTCCTGGCCTTCATTCGGTCGGATGATTCCGGGCATCGGGCGATGGCAGACCACGACGGACGGCTTCTATGTGGAGCAGAACCGCGTGAACGTCGAAAGCGTCGACGTCCTGCGGACGAATCCGATCAACCTGATCCGCCTGTTTCACATCGCGAACCAGAAGGGTGTCGACATTCACCCGGATGCGCTTCGGCACATCACGCGCAACCTTTCGCTCATCGACGACCGGTTACGGGCGGATCCCGAAGCCAATCGGCTGTTCCTCGAGCTTCTCTGCTCGCGCAAGGATCCTGAGCGCGCACTCCGGCAGATGAATGAAGCGGGCGTGTTTGGCGCCTTTGTGCCCGACTTCGGCCGCATCGTGGCGAAGATGCAGTTCAACATGTATCATCACTACACGGTCGACGAGCACCTGATCCGCGCGATCGGGCATCTCGCGAAGATCGAGCGTGGCGAGTACAAGGAAGAACATCCGCTGGCCAACGAGATCATCCACAAGGTGCTCTCGCGCGAAGTGCTTTATGTGTCCGTTCTGCTGCATGACATTGCAAAGGGCCGGGAAGGCGACCACTCGGAAGTCGGTGAAGAGGTCGCGCACGCGCTGTGCCCGCGACTTGGCATGGCTGCCGCCGAGACCGAGACGGTTGCCTGGCTTGTCCGCCATCACCTTGTGATGAGCGATGTCGCGCAGAAGCGCGATCTCTCCGATCCGAAGACCATCCGGGACTTCATCGAGGTGGTGCAGTCACCTGAACGGCTGCGCCTGCTGCTCTGCCTGACAGTGGCCGACATTCGCGCGGTGGGTCCCGGCGTCTGGAACGGCTGGAAAGGGCAGCTGCTCCGGCAACTCTACTACGAAACCGAAGCGCAGATGCTGGGCGGGTTCAGTGCGACGGCGCGTCCGCAGCTCGTCAAGCGTGCCAAGGAGGCGTTGCTGCAGCGGCTTTCGTCGTGGGATGCGTCAGAGAAGGATCGTGTCCTTGCACGGCACTATGATCCGTTCTGGCTGTCGCTCGACACGGAAGTGCACCAGCGGCTGGCGACGCAGATGCATGATGCGGACACGCGGGGCGAAAAGTTCAACCTGTCCGCACGTACGGACGCATTCCGCTCGGTCACGGAACTCTCCGTCTACACGGAAGACCACCCGGGACTGTTTTCGCAGTTGGCCGGTGCGGTTGCCATGTGCGGTGCCAACATCCTGGATGCCAAGATCTTCACGACCAGCGACGGGATGGCGATGGACATCTTTTCCGTCCAGGATGCAAACGGGCTTCCCATCAGCGAAATGCGGCAGGTCCAGCGCATCAGCGAGACCATGCAGCGCGTGCTCAGCGGAACCATCGTCCCGCGCAACGTGATCGATGCCAAGATGGTGAAGAAGCGGGAAGAAGCTTTCCGCGTCGAGCCGCAGGTGCTGATCGACAATGCGGCGTCGGACACGCACACGGTGATCGAAGTCAATGGACGCGACCGGCCAGGGCTTCTGCATGACCTGACGCGCGCCCTGTTCGTGGCCCGGCTGTCGATCCATTCCGCCCAGGTCACCACCTATGGCGAGCGTGCCGTCGACGTCTTCTACGTGAAAGACGTCTATGGCCTGAAGATCACCCACCCGCAGCGCATCCAGGACATTCGCGGCAAGGTGCTCGAGGCACTCGGCGATGGCGGTGTCAGGGTCCAGCGCAAGCCAAAGGCGGGTTCAAGGGCCTGAGCGTGTCCCTGTGTCCCTTGCCGGGCGGCACAGGATTGTCCATAAGGCGACATTCTTCCGCACCAATCGTGGACCTTCACCATGAGCGCCGAGCATCCGTCACTGGTCTTTTCAGGCATGCAGCCCACAGGGAACCTGCATCTGGGGAATTATCTTGGCGCGATGAGGAACTGGCTCAAGCTCCAGGCCGAGTACCGTTGCCTCTACTGCATCGTCGACCTGCACGCGATGACCATGGACTTCGAGCCGCAGCAACTGGCGCGTTCGACGCGCGAGGTGGCGGCGGCGTACATTGCCAGTGGTGTCGACCCGAAGCGGTCGATCATCTTTGCGCAGTCGCAGAACAGCGACCATGCCGAACTTGCCTGGATCTTCAACTGCGTGGCCCGCGTGGGCTGGCTGAACCGCATGACGCAGTTCAAGGACAAGGCGGGAAAGAACCGCGAGGCGATGAGCGTCGGGCTTTACACCTATCCGGTGCTCATGGCTGCCGACATCCTGGCCTATCGGGGCACGCACGTTCCGGTGGGAGACGACCAGAAGCAGCATGTCGAACTCGCACGCGACATCGCGCAGAAGTTCAACAACGACTTCGCCGTGCCGAACTTCTTCCCGATTCCCGAGCCGATCATCACTGGCCCCGCGACGCGCGTCATGAGCCTGAGGGATGGCAAGGCTAAGATGTCCAAATCGGATGCGTCGGATTACTCGCGCATCAACCTCACGGATGATGCCGACACGATCGCGCTCAAGTTCCGCAAGGCCAAGACGGATCCGCTTCCGCTGCCCGAATCCGAGACCGAGCTCGAGGCGCGTCCCGAAGCCGACAACCTGATTTCGATCTATGCGGCTTTCGTCGAGAAGTCGAAGCAGGCCGTCGTCGACGAGTTCCGCGGTGCGCAGTTCTCGACGCTGAAGACAGCGTTGTCCGACCTGGTCGTTGCAAAGCTGTCGCCCATTGCGTCCGAGATGCGCCGGCTGCTGAATGACCAGGCCGAGCTCGACCGCCTGCTCAACCAGGGCGCAGAGCAGGCTCGGGCACTGTCTGCACCGGTCATGGCCGAGCTGCGGCGCGTTGTTGGCATTTCGCGTTGATGCTAGTATCGCGCCGGAGCACACCGGACCCGAGACATGGCTGAAGCAACGTCGTCATCTGCCGGCCCCTTTGTCCGGCGGCGCAAGTTCCTGGTGATCGTCGACAAGTCGCCCGAGCACCGCAAGGCTCTGCGCTACGCGGCGCGGCGGGCCCAGCATACCGGCGGGCGCATTACCCTGCTGACCGTGATATCGCCGGCGGACTTCCAGCACTGGCGCTCGGTCGAGGACGCCATGCGCGAAGAGGCGATGAACGAGGCCGAGCGCCTGCTGCACGATGCGGCCAAGACGGTGAACGAGATCGCCGGCATCTTTCCGGAACTCATCGTCCGGGAAGGCAAGTCGCGGGAAGCGGTCATGGCGCTGCTGAAGGATGATCCTGACATCATGATCCTGGTGCTTGCTTCCGGAACGGGACGCGAAGGGCCGGGTCCCCTTGTTTCGCTTGTGGCCCAGCAGGCGCAACTCGCCTATCCAATCCCGGTCACCATTGTCCCGGGCGGTCTCAGCGACAGTGACATCGACGAACTGGCCTGATTCTGCCGATTTCCGCTCCATCGGAGGCCGGGGCTGTTGTTCCGGCGGCAAAGTCGAACTATGTGTGCCTCCACGCATCCACCCCGTTCGAGACCACGGCAGGTTCCCTTGTTCATCCAGACAGAATCGACCCCCAATCCCGCCACCATGAAGTTCCTCCCGGGGCGCGTGGTCCTGAAGGCCGGCATCGCCGACTTTCCGACGGCTGCCTCCGCGGGCAAGTCTCCGCTGGCAACGCGGCTGTTTGAAATCGAGGGCGTTTCCGGCGTGATGTTCGGCACGGACTTCGTGACCGTCACGAAGTCAGGCGGGGACTGGCAGACACTGAAGCCGCTGATCCTCGGTGCCATCATGGAGCACTTCACCCGCAACCTGCCCGTCATCGAGGGCGAGGGGGAGCGCTCGCCGCTTCAGGAAGAATATGACCCGAAGGACGAAGAGATCGTCGTCCAGATCAAGGAGCTCATCGAGACGCGCGTGCGTCCTGCCGTCGCGCAGGATGGTGGCGACATCGTGTTCCGCGGGTTCGAAGGCAGCACGGGCACCGTGTTCCTCAACATGAGAGGGTCGTGCGCGGGATGCCCGTCGTCGACCGCCACGCTCAAGAACGGCATCGAGAACATGCTTCGTCACTACATTCCCGAAGTGAATGCGGTCGAAGCCGTCTCTGCCTGACCACACACACACAACACGACCTGACCACGCCATCCACTCACCGAGGACCGACGATGCACCACGCCATCTCCGATGAAGCCCTTGACCAGCTGTTTCGCTCGGCGCGTACGCAGAACAAATGGCAGAAGAAGCCCGTTTCGCCGACGCTTCTCCAGGCGGTGTATGACCTGATGCGCATGGCGCCCACGAGCGCCAACTGTTCTCCTGCGCGCATCATTTTCGTGACGAGTGACGCCGGCCGCGAGAAGCTCAAGCCTTTCCTGCTGCCGAACAATGTCTCGAAGGTGATGGAGGCGCCGGTCACGGCGATCATCGGTCATGACCTCGAGTTCTACGAAAAGCTGCCTAAGCTCTTCCCGCATGCCGATGCGCGTAGCTGGTTCAAGGGCAATGACAAGCTTGCGGAGACAACCGCGTTCCGCAATGGCTCGCTGCAGGGTGCCTATCTCATCATGGCCGCGCGGGCGCTGGGGCTTGATTGCGGCCCCATGTCAGGCTTCGACAATGCAGGGGTCGACCAGGCGTTCTTCGCCGGCACGACCATCAAGTCCAATTTCATCTGCTGCCTTGGCTATGGCGACCCGAGCGGCGTGTTCCCGCGCTCGCCGCGGCTTTCGTTCGACGAGGCGTGCCAGTTTGCATGACGCGGCGGTTGCTCCTGGCGCTGGACACGAGTTTCGGGCCGGTGTCGGCTGCGCTGATGACCATGGACGGAGAGTTGCTCGGCAAGGCGTCAGCCAGTGACGCCGCCGGGCAGCAGGCGGAAGTCCTTCCGCCGCTTGTGTCTTCGCTTTTCAGTTCCAGCGGCGCGTCATTCGCCGAACTTGGTCGTGTTGTGGCTTCGACCGGGCCCGGCGCCTTCACCGGCGTGCGCGTCGGCATTGCCTTTGCCAAGGGCCTGAAGATTGCCACCGGCTGCGAGACGATCGGCATTTCCAGCCTGGACTGCCTCGCCGCGCAGGCTCACCTGCGGCATCCGGATGTGAATGTGGCCATCGTGATCGATGCCCGACGGTCGGAAGCCTATGTCGTCGCGCGTGATCCGCGTGGCGGCCATCTTGTCGAACCCTCGCTTGTGGGCGCGGGGGATGTTTCGCGCATCCTTGCTTCACGCGCGGGTTCGCCCCTTGTCTGCTTCGGCAGCGGCAGGGGCCTTGCAGCCACGAGCGGTGCGCAGTTCCCGGAACCGGATATCGTCGAGGTGGACCCGGTTGTTCTCGGACAAGTGGGGCTCGGCCTTGCGGCAGGGACCCATCCGCTGGTGCCGGCCTACCTTCGCGCTCCAGACGCCAAGCTGCCTGCATGAGCTCCGACGTCGCCATCAGGCCTGCAAGGGCGGATGAAGCGGCGCTGCTCGCGCAGCTGCATGCCACCAGTTTCGAGGACCACTGGCCGGAGGATGCCATCGGGTCGCTGCTTCAGCGGCCCAATGTGCAGGGCTACCTCGCGATGGTAAACGGTGGGGAAGCTGTCGGTTTCAGCTTGATCCAAGTCATTGCAGATGAAGCGGAAATCCTCACGATATGCATTGTTCCGCAGCATCGGCTGAGGAAGGCCGGACGGTTGCTTCTCGAGGCTTCATTGCAGGGAGCCAGAATGAGTGGCGCGCAGAAGATCTTCCTTGAAGTGGCGGAGACCAACCTGCCTGCCCGACGGATCTATTCCCTTGCGGGATTCGAGCCGGTCGGACGGCGCAAGGCCTACTATCCCGGCGGGGGCGGGCTGGCCGGGTCGTCGGACGCCCTTGTCCTCCGGAAGAACCTGACCGCATAGACGCTTTCGTCGAAGCGGAGTATCAAATACAACACTGCAGACTTGGCTGGTGACAAATGGATCGAATCGAAAAGCTGTGTGTGGAGAAGGGCCTGCGCATGACGGGCCAACGTCGCGTGATCGCGCGTGTGCTCGCGGAGGCCGAGGATCATCCGGACGCCGAGGAGCTTCACCGCCGGGCGGCTGCGATTGATCCACACATCAGCATTGCGACCGTCTACCGTACCGTGCGCCTTCTTGAGGAGTCGGGAATCCTGGAGCGCCATGACTTCAGGGATGGACGTTCGCGCTACGAAGAAGTGCCGGACGAGCACCACGACCACCTGATCGATGTGCAGACGGGGCGGGTCATCGAGTTCCACGACGACCAGATCGAGGAACTCCAGCGGCTCGTCGCGGAGAAGCTCGGCTACAAGCTTGTCGACCACCGGCTTGAACTCTACGGCGTTCCCCTCGGCGCTGATGCCAAGGACAACAAGGCCAAGCCGCGGAAGTAGAACCAGCCATGCTCTTCATGCAGACCCTCCGCGGCGTGGGTATCGCCATCGGCTTCATCGTGCTGACGGCGGCCTTCGTTCCCGTGCAGTGGCTTGCGCTGCGCTACAAGTCATCCCTCGCAGACCGGCTGCCGGTGATGTTTGCCCGCGGCCTGTGCGGGCTGATCGGAATCAGGGTGGAGACGTTTGGTCGACCCTGCCGTGAAAAAGGCGTGCTGCTGGCGTGCAATCACACGTCCTATCTCGACATGCCTGTCCTCGCCGCCGTCATTCCGGTTTCCTTCGTCGCGAAGTCTGAAGTCGCCAAGTGGCCCTATTTCGGCACGCTGTCGCGCCTGGTCCGAACCGTGTTCGTGGATCGCGAGCGGCGCAGCAAGGCCGGCGAGCAGCGAGATGCCATCCGTGAGCGGCTTGAGTCCGGCGGTACCATCGTGCTGTTTCCGGAAGGCACGTCCAATGACGGCAACCGCGTCCTCGGTTTCAAAAGTTCTCTGCTCGGCTCTGCCAACTCAATGGTTGTCGATGCGTCGGGCCAGAGGCGGCGCGTGCTGGTCCAGCCCGTCTCCCTTGCCTATACGCGCCTTCATGGCATGCCGATGGGTCGGGAGTTCCGCCCCTTCTTTGCGTGGTATGGCGACATGGAGCTCGTACCCCACCTGTGGCAGGCGTTCTGCCTCGGGCCGATCGACGTCATGGTGCACTATCATCCGCCCCTGACCGTCGACCAGTTTCCGTCACGCAAGGAACTGACGGCGGAATGCGAGAGACTGGTGGCGGCGGGCGTCACTCATGCGCTTTCGGGGCGTCCCGGCGCCGTAGGACCCGCCTACGAAGATGAGCCGATTGCCCTCCCGCCGATCCAGGACGAGTACGGCAAGGAAGTCGATTAATCTTGAGTCCGGGCCGTCTTTAACCCATAAGTCCCGCCGTTTTTCGGTGCTTGGACTTTGACGGCCTGCGACGCGTGACACAGAAGATCTTCATCAAGACCTACGGATGCCAGATGAACGAGTATGACTCGTCGCGGATGGCAGACGTGATGTCGCCTCATGGATACGCGCGCGCCGACACGCCCGAGGATGCCGACCTCGTGATCCTCAATACGTGCCACATTCGTGAAAAGGCCGCCGAGAAGGTCTACTCGGAACTGGGGCGCCTGCGCGTGCTGAAGGGAGAGCGTGCCAGCGAAGGTCGGCAGATGATCGTCGCGGTGGCGGGGTGCGTTGCCCAGGCGGAAGGCGAGGAAATCCTTCGCCAGTCCAATGCCGTGGACATCGTCGTCGGGCCGCAGGTCTATCACCGCCTGCCGGAACTCGTGGCCCAGGCGAGGAACCGGGCCCGCGTGATCGATACCGAGTTTCCGGCCGTCGACAAGTTCGACAGCCTGCCTGATGCGCAGACCGTCAGGGGGCCTGCTGCCTTCCTCACGGTGCAGGAAGGCTGTGACAAGTTCTGTACATTCTGCGTCGTGCCGTACACGCGCGGTGCCGAATATTCGAGGCCTGTCGCGCAGGTCCTGGGCGAGGCTCGCCGCCTGGTCGCCGCCGGCGTGCGCGAAATCACGCTGCTTGGCCAAAACGTCAACGCCTATCACGGTGATGACGGGCGGGGAGGCGAGAGCGGGCTTGGACGGCTCATCAACGAGCTGTCACTGGTGCCGGGGCTGGCGCGCATCCGTTACATGACAAGCCATCCGCGGGACATGGATGACGAACTGATTGAAGCGCACGGCTCCAATCCGCTGCTGATGCCGTTCCTTCACCTGCCGGTGCAGTCGGGGTCGGACCGGATCCTTGATGCGATGAACCGCGGTCACACGCGCGACACCTATTTCCGCCTGGTGGAGCGCATTCGCGCTGCCCGTCCGGACATTGCGCTCTCCTCCGACTTCATCGTGGGCTACCCGGGAGAAACCGACGATGACTTCGAGCAGACTATGGATCTTGTCCGCCGGGTCGGCTTCGCGCAGACGTTTTCCTTCAAGTATTCGCCGCGGCCCGGCACGCCCGCGTCGGCGGAGCGCAAGCAGGTGTCCGAGGACTTGAAATCGACCCGGCTGGCGGTCCTGCAGGCGGAACTTGGCGAGCAAATGCGCCGTTTCAACCAATCCTGCGTCGGCCGGCGTTTTGACATTCTGCTGGAGAAGCCGGGGCGCTATGATGGTCAAATGATTGGTCGCAGCCCGTATCTCCAGAGCGTGAACGTCCATGCCCCACACGCGCGCATCGGCGACATGGTGCGCGTCAACATCGTCGGGGCGCTGCCGAACAGCCTCAAGGCGGAACTGGCAGAAACTGCCGACAACAAGCAGGCATCCCACATTTGACGCTGAAACCGAAGAAACAGATCTACAGCGGACAGGCAACCCAGCTCGAGTTCGATGACAACTCCGTGCTTGCGCGCATCGTGGGTCCCCACAACCAACTCCTCGCGGAAATCGAGCGCCGGCTCGAGATCGCGATCGTGCATCGCGGGAACCGGCTCGTGTTGCAGGGGCCATCGACGTCGCGTGCGCATGCCGCGCAGGCGCTGAGGGATCTTTATGCCTACGCGCTTGCCGGCAATGACGTGACCGTGCGCGACATCGAACGGGCGATCAACCTTGGCCTCGGCTCCGAGTCGGTCGCTGCCAAGTCGGGCGTTTTCGCGACGCCAAAGCGCGTGATCTCGGCCCGCACGCCTGGACAGGCGAAGTACATCGAGGCCCTGACACACCACGACCTGGTGTTTGGCCTCGGGCCCGCGGGTTCGGGAAAGACCTACCTGGCGGTGGCAGCTGGCGTGAGCCTCCTGTCGCGCGGCGTCGTCGAACGACTGATCCTGTCGCGCCCGGCTGTCGAGGCGGGTGAGCGCCTCGGGTTCCTTCCCGGCGACATGAAGGAGAAGGTCGATCCCTATCTTCGGCCTCTGTACGATGCGCTGCATGACATGCTGCCTGGCGACCAGATCCAGCGGCGGCTGGATGAAGGCGTCATCGAGGTTGCGCCCCTCGCGTTCATGCGCGGGCGAACGCTGTCTCACTCCTACGTCATTCTCGACGAGGCGCAGAACACGACACCACAGCAGATGAAGATGTTCCTGACACGGCTTGGCGAGGGATCCCGCATGACCGTGACGGGTGATCCGACGCAGACCGACTTGCCAGCATCACAGCTGTCCGGGCTTGCCGAGGCGAGGGACGTGCTGGCCGGGGTCGACGGCGTTGCGACGGTGGAACTGACGGAAGAGGACGTCGTTCGGCATCCGATGGTGCGCAAGATCGTGAAGGCCTATGCCGAACATGATCGCCGTCGCCCGCGCGAGCCGAAGCGTCACGCGTGATGAAGGGCACCGAAGCCGAGGTCATCATCCAGGTCGAGAGGCCCGGGTGGCGCACGCGCTGGGCCCGTCATCCGAGCCAGATCCGCCACCTGATCGCCGTCGCCGCGCCGCTTGTCCGCGTCCCGCGCCAGCTGGGCCGGGGTTCGATGGTCGTCGTGCTGTCGGATGACAGGCACCTCAGGGCCCTCAACGGGCAGTTCCGTGGCAAGGACAAGCCCACGAACGTGCTCTCGTTTCCCGATGCGGATGAGCCCTTTGGCGGCATCGCCCTGGCGCTTGAAACGATCGAGCGGGAAGCCCGGGAGCAGGGGAAACCCTTTGTTAACCATGCCAAGCATATGATTTTGCACGGTTTTCTGCATCTGCTGGGATATGATCACCAGACGGAGCGGGAGGCGCGCTTGATGGAGAGGCTCGAAACCGCCATCCTTGCCGAACTTTCGATCCCCAATCCCTATGAATTCGAGGACAAAACCCGTGCCTGATTCTCCGGTGAGTCCGGCGCCTGAAGCCAAGCCTTCCGGGTCCGGGTCCCGCCCAACGAGGTGGCCCAGTGCCCTCGTTGCCCTGATCAACCGCTTCGTACGCGGCAAGGACGAATCTGCCCAGCTGAGGGAAAGCCTCGAGGAAGTCATCGAGCAGAGCGACGCCGAAGACCGGCCGCTCGCGCGCGAAGAGCGTTCGATGATGCTCAACATCCTGCATTTCGGGGAACTGACAGTTGCCGACATCATGGTGCCGCGGGCCGACATCATCGGCGTCGAAGCGGGGACGTCGCTGCCTGACCTCGTCCGGATCTTCCGCGATGCCCAGCACTCGCGCCTGCCGGTGTATCGCCTGTCGCTCGATAACCCGATCGGCATGGTGCACATCAAGGACCTGATCGGCCTTGCGGTGCCGGAGAGCGAAGGCGCGCTTCACCCCAAGACCATCCAGGACATACGGCGCGACGTGCTGTTCGTTCCGCCGTCCATGCCGGTGGTGAACCTGCTGGTGAAGATGCAGACCACACGCGTCCATCTTGCGCTCGTCATTGACGAGTATGGCGGTACGGACGGACTTGTTTCCATCGAAGACATCGTCGAACAGATCGTCGGTGACATCGAGGACGAGCACGATACCGATGAAGCGCAGAGCATCACGCCGCGCGGTCCTGGCGAGTACGATGCAAGTGCCCGCACCGACCTCGAGGAACTCGAGCGCCTGGTGGGCTTCAAGCTTGCTGACGAGGAAGACGCCGAGGAAATCGATACGCTGGCGGGCCTCGTGTTCTCGCTGGTTGGGCGTGTTCCGCAGCGCGGGGAAATCGTGAAGCATCCCAGCGGCGTCGAGTTCGAAGTGCTGGATGCCGACCCGCGGCGCCTGAGGCGCGTGCGCATCCGTACGGCGGTTCCTGGAGGGGCGCCGACGGCATCGACCGAAAAGAGCGCCGGAGCGGTTCCGGCACCCGCGGATGGCTAGCATCGGGTCACGGCTCGATCCGGCATATGGCATTGCCCGCTGGTTCCAGGCCCTCGACGGCCGGCGGAGGCTGCTGGTCTCCGTCGCGCTTGGCGCACTCGCTGCGCTTGGATTTGCGCCGCTGTACCTGTGGCCGCTCTGGTTCATCGCCTTGCCCGGCCTGTTGTGGGTTCTTGATTCCCTGCCATCGCGCAAGTGGCCTCCGGCGTTTGCTGCCGGCTGGGCTTTCGGGTTCGGGTACTTCGCCGTCGGCATGCACTGGATCGGATATCCGTTCACCGTCGACAGCGAGCGCCATGCGTGGATGCTGCCGTTTGCCGTTATCCTCTTTCCGGCGGGGCTTGCCATTTTCTGGGGCGCCGCAGCGGCCCTGGCGCGGGCTTTCTGGCGGCCTGACATGTCGCGTCTCGTCGTTCTTGCGACAAGCATTGCCGCCTTCGAGTGGTTGCGCAGCCATGTGCTGACCGGCTTGCCGTGGAACCTTCCCGGCTATGTTTGGTCAGGCTCGGACACCATGATTCAGGGCGCCTCGCTCGTCGGCATTCATGGGCTCGGACTGGCAACGCTTCTCATCCTGGGCGCGCCGGGGCTCCTCGTGTCGTCGACAGGGCAACCGCTGCGGAAGTCTCTTGCGGTGACAGGTGCTGCGCTCGCTGCGCTGTGCGCGCTGTGGGTGTTTGGGCTCGCGCGCATTCCGGCGCAGCCTTCACCCGTTTTCGAAAATGTTTCGCTGCGCCTCGTCCAGCCCAACGTTCCGCAACACGAAAAGTGGAAGCCCGAATTCGTGATGCGAAACTGGCAGCAACTGGTGCAGCTTTCCACGCAGCCCGGGCTTCGCGACGGCACCATCCTGATCTGGCCCGAAGCCGCGCCGCCGTTCTTCGTGCTGACGACGGATGGTGCGCTTGATGCGATCGCGACGTTCCTGCCGGACAAGGCCGTGCTGCTGACGGGCACGCAACGCGTCGAGCGCGGCGAGCCAAACCGCTACTTCAACAGCATGGTCGCCATTGACGGGGCAGGGGGCGTGAAGGCGATCCATGACAAGTCCCATCTCGTTCCATTCGGCGAGTATCTGCCGCTGTTCCAGCTCCTCCAGCCGCTGGGCATCACGCAGCTCACGGGCATGCATGGCGGGTTCACCGAAGGGGCCGGTGTAAAGACGCTGAGCGTGCCGGGCGTGCCGCGCTTCGGCGCCCTGATCTGCTACGAGATCATCTTCCCGGCGGCCGTGGTTGAACCGGGTGCGCGCCCGCAATGGCTCGTCAACATGACGGATGATTCGTGGTTCGGCCCCTGGGCCGGGCCGTTCCAGCACCTTGGCATCGCCCGCGTGCGTGCGGTCGAGGAGGGGTTGTCGGTCGCGCGGGCTGCAAACACAGGTGTTTCTGCCGTCATCGACCCCTATGGACGAATCATTGCATCGCTCGGACTGGACAGACCTGGCGTTGTGGATGCCCCGCTTCCCGTTCCGATTGAGCCCACGATTTATTCCTTCGCCGGAGACACGATTTTTTTCGTCCTGATGCTCGTTCTTGTTGGCCTGTCAGGCCGAATTTCCCGCTCTACCCCTTAAAGGCAGTTGACCGTTACAACGATGTAGCATTAAGTGAGAATCATTGAGACCGAGATGACTACTGGGGGTCGCTTGGTTATCCGAGACCGTGTGCTGAGGGGCGCTGCGGTCATGACTCCCAATGTTGTCTTTTCCGGGATTGCGTTCTCCGGAGCTCAAGTAGCGGGGGCAAAGCCATCAATCATAGATGGCTGCCAATAACGACGTTCATTCGTTGATACTATGGTTGTGGCTGCTGGTGGCTTCAATCAGGTGTCGTGTCAGTCGTATAAGGAGTCCCCCCTTGGCCAAGAAGCAACCCTCGTCTGTTGATGCGCATGTCGGAAGCCGCGTTCGTCTTCGTCGCATGCTGATCGGTATGAGTCAGGAAAAGCTCGGTGAATTGCTGGGTCTGACGTTTCAGCAGGTCCAGAAGTACGAAAAAGGCGCAAATCGCATTGGCGCAAGCCGCCTCTACGATATCGCCACCATTCTCGGTGTTCCGGTTTCCTATTTCTTCGATGACCTGTCCGCTGAACAGGGCGCCCGTCGCGCCAATGGTCAGTCCGCGGCTGTGGATATCGAAGCCGGCCCGTACATGATGGAATTCCTGTCGAGCGCCGAAGGCTTCCAGCTGGTTCGCGCCTTCACGAAGATCACGGACCCCCGCGTGCGCAAGCGCATGCTGGACCTGGTGAAATCCCTGACGGGCGACGAAGAGGCCGCCTATCCGGAATTCCGGGTCGTGGAACTGCGGGAAGCGCAACGCGCTTGACGTAACTTCTCATCCCTGAGAGAAAGCCGCGCTTTTCGCGTTCGCGACAAGCGCGGTTTTTCTTTTTCCCGGCAGCACGAATAATGTCATCCCGCAAAAATTACCTGTTCACGAGCGAATCCGTTTCCGAAGGTCACCCGGACAAGGTGTGCGACCGCATCTCGGATTCGATCGTCGATCTGTTCCTCAAGCACATGCCCGAGGCGCGCGTGGCGCTTGAAACGCTGGCGACGACGAACCGCGTCGTGCTGGCCGGCGAGGTCAGGGGGCCTGACGCTGTCGGCCACGAGCAGATGATCGAGACCGCCCGCATGGCGATCAAGGACATCGGCTACGACCAGGAAGGTTTCGACTGGCGCAAGGCGCGCATCGAATGCCTCGTCCATTCGCAGTCCGCCGACATCGCCGTCGGCGTCGACGCGGCCGGCAACAAGGACGAAGGCGCAGGCGACCAGGGCATGATGTTCGGCTATGCCTGCCGCGAGACAGACGAACTCATGCCGGCGCCGATCTACTATTCGCATCGCATCCTCAAGGCGATGTCCGACGCGCGCCGCGCCGGAAA
This sequence comes from uncultured Flavobacteriaceae bacterium, assembly GCA_964646885.1. GTDB lineage: Bacteria > Pseudomonadota > Alphaproteobacteria > Micropepsales > Micropepsaceae > SZUA-430. The sequence continues at coordinate 2,656 of CAZYFM010000012.1, read as the reverse complement.
GGCCAAGGAGCTTCTTCCCGACGCGAAGAGCCAGGTGACGCTGCAGTATGAAAACGGCAAGCCGGTGCGCGCGACGAAGATCGTCGTGTCCACGCAGCATGTCGATGGCGCGGACCAGCGCGACATCCGCAATACGGTGAAGCAGTACATCGAATCCACGATGCCCCAGGGCTGGATGTGCCCGGATGACGGCCTGTTCGTGAATCCGACCGGCCGCTTCGTGATCGGTGGTCCCGATGGCGACACCGGCCTCACGGGCCGCAAGATCATCGTCGACACGTATGGCGGTGCAGCTCCGCATGGCGGCGGTGCATTCTCCGGCAAGGATCCGACGAAGGTTGACCGTTCGGCGGCCTATGTCGCGCGCTACCTGGCGAAAAACGTCGTTGCCGCGGGCCTGTCCGATCGCTGCACGATCCAGATTTCCTACGCGATCGGCGTTGCCGACCCGATGTCGTTCTATGTCGACCTGCACGGCACGGGCCGCGTCGATGAGGCGAAGCTCGAGAAGATCCTGCCCGAGCTGGTGAGCCTGAAGCCGCGGGGCATCCGCGAGCACCTCAAGCTGAACCGTCCGATCTATGCGCGAACGGCTGCCTATGGCCATTTCGGCCGTGCGGCCGAAGCCGATGGCGGGTTCTCGTGGGAGAAGACGGATCTCGTCGCCCAGCTGAAGAGCGCTCTGGCCTGACAGAGACAGCACAGCGCCGCAGTGACCTCTACGGCCGCCGGAAAGGGCGGCCGCTGAGCGCGGCACAGCAGTCTCTCATCGACAGCTACCTGCCATCCGTATCCGTGATGGCAGGTCCCATCGACCTGAAGATTCTGTTCCCCGAAGCCAGGCAGTTTGCCCTCGAAGTGGGATTCGGGGGAGGGGAGCATCTTGCCGAACAGGCGCGGCGCCATCCGGATACCGGCTTCATCGGATGCGAGCCCTTCGAGAATGGCGTGGCAAAACTGCTCACGCAGATGCAGGCCAGTCGCCTCACCAACGTGCGTGTCGTTCCGGATGATGCGCGGGACATCCTCATTCGCCTTCCGGACCAGTCACTGTCGACCGTGTTCGTGCTGTTCCCCGATCCGTGGCCGAAGCTGCGCCATCACAAGCGCCGCTTCATCCAGAAGCGGACACTCGACCAGATCGCGCGGCTGCTGAAGCCAGGCGGCGAGTTGCGTGTCGCGACTGATCATTCGGACTATGGCCTGTGGGCGCTGATGCATCTCATGCGCGACAATCGCTTTGAGTGGTCCGCCCGGCGTGCGGCCGATTGGCGCGTGCGCCCGCCCGACTGGGTGGAGACCCGCTACGAGCAGAAAGCACTGAAAGCTGGACGAAGCTGCATTTACCTCAGATTTTTCCGGCTCTAGCGGGCCTTTTGGCCGCTTTTGCGCTTGGCATCAAGGGTCATGCCATGTAATTTCCGGCCACTTTCCCGGACAAGATGAGCTTGTTCGCTGGCTGACCGAAAGGTCGCCCGGCGCAAGAGCCGTTTTGTCAGGTCACTGGAACGGAACATGTCGGCACGCGTCAACGAACTGGAGAGCCTGATCGCGCCCATCGCGGAAGCGCTGGGATATGTGCTCGTGCGCGTGCGCATGACGGGTGCCGGACGTCCCGTGCTGCAGATCATGGCGGAGCGGCCGGATGGCACGATGCTGGTCGATGACTGCGCGCGGCTGAGCGAGGCGATCTCGGCCGCATTCGAGCAGGATGATCCGATCGAGGGCGAATACGTGCTCGAAGTGTCTTCGCCGGGAATCGACCGGCCGCTGACCCGCCGTCGCGACTTCCAGGATTACAGTGGCCATGAAGCCAAGCTGGACCTCAAGTTTCCGCTTGAGGGCCGCAAGCGCGTGAAGGGCATGCTCAAGGGCCTGCGTGGCGAGGATGTCATCATTGAGACAGAGCTTGGGCCGGATCGCGTGCGCGGCGAGCTCGTCATTCCCTATGCGTCCATTGGCGAGGCGAAGCTTCTCCTGACCGACGCTCTCATCGAACTAGATCTCAAACGACGAAAACAGGCTGAGAAATCAGCACAACCGAGGTAAGGACCATGGCTGTCAGTGCAAACAGGCTCGAGCTTCTGCAGATTGCGGATGCGGTGGCCCGCGAAAAATCCATCGACAAGCAGATCGTGATCGCTGCGATGGAAGAGGCGATCCAGAAGGCCGCGAAGTCGCGCTACGGACAGGATAACGAAATCAAGGCCGAGATCGATCCGAAGTCCGGCGAGACGCGCCTGCACCGCCTGCGCTCCGTTGTCGACAAGATCGAGAACGAAGCCACCGAAATCACGCTCGAGGAAGCGCAGATCCGCAATCCGGCGGCCGAGACGGGTGACGTGATTGCAGAGCCGCTTCCGCCGATCGACTTCGGCCGCATCGCAGCACAGGCGGCCAAGCAGGTCATCTTCCAGAAGGTGCGCGACGCTGAGCGCGAAAAGCAGTTCGAGGAATACAAGGATCGCGTGGGCGAGATCGTGCACGGCACGGTGAAGCGGGTCGAGTACGGCAACGTGGTGGTCGATCTCGGCCGCGGCGAAGCTTTCGTGCGTCGCGACGAGCTGCTGCCGCGCGAAACGTTCCGCACGGGTGATCGCATCCGCGCCTACATCTACGACGTTCGTCGCGAAGCCCGCGGGCCGCAGATCTTCCT
>CAZYFM010000011.1:17683-48178 GCA_964646885.1 uncultured Flavobacteriaceae bacterium | reverse complement strand
CGCAAGATGGTGTCGCTGCTGCGCTACCGGCGCATTCCCTACAAGCTGCTGCAGTACGGCATGGGCAATCCGCCCAACCTGCCCCGGGGCAAGGTCACGCTGCTTCCGACATTCTACTTTCCGAACCAGCAGGGCGAACTCGAAGCCGTGGTCGACTCCACGCCGATCATCCGCAGGCTGGAGCAGGCCTTCCCGGAACGCTCGGTCATTCCGCCCCACCCTGTCACCGCATTCATCGACTACCTCCTGGAAGACTATGCCGATGAATGGCTGACGAAGGCGATGTTCCATTACCGCTGGCACTACGCCGCCGATGCCGACAAGGCCGGGGAAATCCTGCCCCGGTGGTCGCGCATCAACGCCACGGACGAGGAGATGGCCGGCTTCAAGAAATACGTGATGGACCGGCAGATCTCGCGCCTCTACGTGGTAGGCTCGAACGACATCACGGCGCCCGTCATCGAGGCGAGCTATGAGCGCTTCCTCGACCTGTTCAACGCCCATCTCAAGGTGACCCCGTTCCTGATGGGCAACAGGCCTGGCGCGTCGGACTTCGGCATGTTTGGCCAGCTCACGGCGCTCACCCACTTCGACCCGACACCGATGGCCCTGACCCTCAAAAGGGCGCCGCGCATCTATGCGTGGGTCGAAGTCTGCGAGGACCACTCTGGCCTGGAACCCACGCAAGAAGACTGGATTGACCCGAAGAGCATTCCATCGACGCTGATCGATCTCCTGAAGGAGTTCGGCCGCGTCTATGTGCCGGTCATGCTGGCAAATGAAAAGGCCATCGCCGAAGGCAGGGACACGTTTGAAACCGTGATCGACGGCAAGACGTGGAAGCAGCAGTGCTTTCCCTACCAGGCCAAGTGCGCGCAGTGGATCCGCAACCAGTACGCGGACCTCGCGCCCGCAGACCGTGCCGCGGTCGACAAGGTGCTGTCCGGCACCGGCATCGAAGTCATGTTCGGCAGGTAGCCTCTAGTCTTCCCCGCCAAACCATCGGCGGCACGCGCGGCTGAAGCTCGTGGGATCGGCAAATCCCAGGGCGTCCGCCATCTGCGTGCGCGAGAGGCTGGCATCATCGAGCATGACGCGCGCCCTTCGCTTCAGGTCGGCATCCAGCAGCCTGCGGAAGCTGGTGCCACCTTCACCGAGCCGCCGGACCAGCGTGCGGCGCGACATGCCGAGCGCGTGCGCCGCCTCATCCTCGTTGAGCCGTCCGGTTCGCTTCCGGGCAAAAAGCTCCTGCACCCGCAACAGGATCTCGTTGGCGGCCGTCATGCGGCGGGACATGGCTTCAAGCTCGGTCACCGCCGTTGCATGAAGCCGCTCGTCGGCGAAGGGTGAAGGCTCGCCACACACGTCGCGCGGCAGCGCCAGCGAGAAGGCCTTTCCCCCAAAGCTGATCGAAACACCGACAGCATCGCGGATCCGGTCGACATGGCGCGGCGCCGGCCAGGGAAAGGTCACCTTCAGAAGCGGATCGCGCCCTTCGAGCAGCGGCGAGATCATCCCCGTCATGCCGAGCATCACGGTCAGGCTGAGTGATCGCCATGTGGCCGGCTCGATGTCGACGATGTTGCGGCACTCAAGCCGCAGTCCGTCCTTGTCGCGACGGAGCCCGATCTCCAGGAAGGGCGCGCGCACATGGCCAAAGCGGTGGATCGTCTCGAAGGCGTCAGCGACTGTTGGCGCACTGCGCACGGCAACCTCGAGCGCACCCTGCATCGCGTTGCTCCAGGCTGCCATCGCATCGAGGGGCCATGTCTCGCCGACCACCCGCGTCAGGTTCTGGCTGAGCGTGACGAAGGTGAAGAGCGTGACTTCCGCGCCGGGATCCTGCAGCCGCGCTTCATCAATGTCCGTGCCTTCCACCAGCTGCGCCTTCAGGGCCTCGGTGGTGCCAAAGCGCCGGAGCAGGAAGCGCACATAGCCCGCCGGGGCGGGTATGAGCTTTCGCGGATCATCGTGCGGGACTCGGACCATGTGTGGCGCAAAATGCCACATCTTTGGCGCAAGGGACAGCCTCGCTGCGCATAAGGTTTAATCGCAACCAAAAGAAAAGCTGGAGGAAACCATGGCATTCACGGGCCAGAGCGAGACGGGGCAGACCGTCAGCTATGTCGACGGCAAGCGCTACCTGTACTTCATGTCGGTCTTCTGGCCGCTGGTCCCGACCCTTTCGGTCGTGGCCTATTACTACAGCGGCCATAATGTCCTGATGACGCTGATCCCGGTGCTGTTCCTCTTCGGCCTGGTTCCGCTCGTCGATGCGATCATCGGCGAAGACACCAACAATCCGCCGGAAGAAGTGGTCAACGACATGTCGAACGATCAGTTCTATCGCGTCCTCGTGATGAGCACGGTTCCCCTTTTCTGGCTGAGCTTCATCTCGACGGCATGGCTGGTGGGAACGCAGGACCTGCCCTGGTGGTCCATCCTGGCCCTTGTAATTGGCGTCGGGACCACGAACGGAAGCTGCCTGACCACCGGTCACGAACTCGGCCACAAGCACTCGGCATGGGACCGCTTCTTTGCCAAGCTCGCCTGCGCCGTCTGCGGCTATGCCCACTTCTGCATCGAGCACAATCGCGGCCACCACGTGTGGGTCTCGACCCCCGAGGATCCGGCGAGCTCGCGCATGGGCGAGTCCATCTACCATTTCGCGACACGCGAGCTGCCCGGCACCTTCATTCGCGGCTGGGAGCAGGAGAAGCTCCGCCTCTCGAAGCGGGGACAGGGTGTGTGGTCGCTGGAAAACGAGATCCTGCAGGGCTACGCGATCACGATCGCCGTAGCGGCGGTCCTCGTGGCCGTGCTGGGCTGGGGCGTCCTCCCGTTCATCATCGCCCACCACTTCGTGGGCTGGTACGGCCTCACGCAGGCCAACTATGTCGAGCACTACGGCCTGCTGCGCCAGAAGCGCGAGAACGGCCGCTATGAGCCCGTGCAGCCACGCCACTCCTGGAACACGAACCACATCTTCTCGAACCTGATCACGTTCCACCTGCAGCGCCACTCGGACCACCACGCCAACCCGCAGCGTCCGTACCAGGCCTTGCGTGACTTCCCGGACCTGCCGCGCCTGCCCAGCGGATATCCCGGCATGTATCTTCTCGCCGCGATCCCGCCACTCTGGTTCCGCGTGATGGACCCGAAGGTCGTCGCCTGGGCGGGAGGCGACCTGGGCAGGATCAACATGCACAAGCCGGCTGCCGCGCGCATCGCCGCCACCTATGGAGCGTCGCAGGCCACGGCCTGACACGCGAGCCACTTTCAAACTGGCCCGTTGCCGGACCATCGGCAGCGGGCTTATTGTTGTCACGAACAAAAATCAGGCGGCAAGGGCACAATGAACTTCAGGAAGATCGCAATCGGCACGGCAGCGACAGTCGCTGTCCTGGGTGCCGCCGGATATCTCGCGTTTCAGCAGTACTGGTACTACATCCCGGGCATCCGCCAGGCCATTTTCGATCCGGTTGGCCCGACACAGGAAGTAACCTGGGAGAAAGGCCCCGACACCGCCGAGACGCCGCTCGCGGACCGCCCGCCCAACATCATCCTCATCGTCGCGGATGACCTCGGCTACAATGACCTCTCGATCTCGGGCACTGGCGTCGACAACGGCGCAGTGCCGACGCCCAACATCGACTCCATCGCCGAGAGCGGCGCCAACCTGACCCAGTCCTACTCGGGCAACGCGACGTGTGCGCCATCCCGCGCGGCCATGCTCACGGGCCGCTACGCGACGCGGTTCGGCTTCGAGTTCACGCCGGTGCCGGTTCAGTTCGCCAAGCTGCTCGGCCACATGTCGACGAACGGCAAGCACCCGCCGATCTACCACCCGGAACTCGAGAAAGACGTTCCGCCCATGGCGGAGATGACCGTCCCGACCAGCGAAACGACGCTTCCCGAGATGCTGCGGACGAAGGGCTACCGCACATTGATGCTCGGCAAGTGGCACCTGGGCGAAACCGCCGCAACCCGCCCGGAAGCGCGCGGCTTTGACGAGTTCGTCGGCTTCCTCGGCGGCGCAGGCCTGTTCCTGCCGTCCAGCGACCCGAATGTCGTCGAGTCCCGGCAGGACTACGACCCGATCGACCGCTTCCTCTGGGCCAACCTGCCCTACGCTGTCGTGAACGACGGCGGCACCAAGCGCTTTGCTCCTTCCAAGTACCTGACGGACTACCTGTCGGAAGAAGCCGCGGAAGCGATCTCGGCAAACAGGAACCGTCCGTTCTTCATGTACCTCGCCTACAACGCGCCGCACACGCCTTTGCAGGCGCTGAAGTCCGACTATGACGCGCTCCCCGGGATCAAGAACCACACGCTTCGGGTCTACGGCGCGATGATCAGGTCGCTCGACCGCGGCGTCGGCACGGTTCTCCAGGCGGTGAAGGACGCAGGCATCGAGGACAACACGCTGATCATCTTCACGAGCGACAATGGCGGCGCCCACTACATCGGCCTGCCCGACATCAACAAGCCCTTCCGCGGCTGGAAGGCGACGTTCTTCGAAGGCGGCATTCGCGTGCCCATGCTCGTGAAGTGGCCCTCGAAGATCAAGGCCGGCAGCACTTTCGCAGGCGCCGCCGGACACGTGGACATCTTCGCGACGGCTGCAGGCGCGGCAGGCGCGGAATTGCCCGCCGACAGGAAACTTGATGGCGTGAACCTTGTGCCCTTCATCACCGGCGAGGCGTCAGGCCTGCCGCACGAGACCATGTTCTGGCGGTCCGGCCCCTACAAGGTCCTTCTCGCCGGCGACTGGAAGCTCCAGGTTACGGGGACACCCGCAAAGTCCTGGCTGTACAATCTCAAGGACGACCCGACGGAGAAGACGAACCTCGCGGACCAGCAGCCGGAGAAGCTTGCCGAACTCACGCAGAAGCTGACCGAGATCGACGGCCAGCAGTCCAAGCCCCTGTGGCCGTCGCTTCAGGAGGGCGCCATTGCGCTCGATCGTCCGCTCGGCACGCCTGAAGTCGACGGCGAAGACTACATCTACTGGTCAAACTGAGGATGATGCCTCTGAAGACCGGAAGGCGGACGGCCTTCGCGGCGGCCGCAGTTGCCGCCGTGGTCGGCATCGCCTGGCTGCTGTGGCCAGCGCAGGAACCCGTGCGGATCGCGGCCTGCCCGCTTCCGCCTCCGGCAGGCCCGCACGCCGGCATGGTGTTCGTCCCCGCCGCCACCTTCACGATGGGTGACACGGTCTATGCCGAGGAAGGCCCTGAACGCCAGGTGACGGCAGGCGGCTTCTGGATGGACAGGACCGAAGTCACGAATGCCGAGTTCGCCGCGTTCGTGAAGGCCACGGGATACGTCACGACAGCAGAGCGGCCCGGCAAGAAGGGCGCAGCGGTCTTCGTCATGCCGTCAGGCAACGTGAACCTGTCGTCCATTGCGTCGTGGTGGCGTTATGTCGAAGGCGCAAACTGGCGACATCCGCGCGGGCCCGACAGCAGCATTGAAGGACGAGACAACGATCCCGTCGTGGCCGTCTCCTACGAGGACGCCCTCGCCTACGCGACGTGGAAGGGACGCAAGCTGCCAACGGAAGAGCAATGGGAACGCGCGGCCCGCGGCAATGAACTGTCCACGCCCGTTCACGACCAGCCCCGCTCCGCCAACACCTGGCAGGGCGTTTTCCCGGTCATCGACACGGCGGAAGACGGATACGCCGGCATCTCTCCTGTCGGATGCTTCAAGCCCAACGCGCTGGGGCTTCACGACATGATCGGCAATGTCTGGGAACTCACAGCGACGCCCTATGCCGGCCACCAGCCCGCAGCGCAGGTCATCAAGGGCGGATCTTTCCTGTGCGCGCCAAACTACTGCATGAGGTACCGTGCAGGCGCCCGCCAGCCACAGGAAGCCGACCTCGGCACCAGCCACGTGGGTTTTCGAACCATCCTTGAAGCTCCGCCGCCGTGAAGGCTGGAACAGGCCGTCACTCGAAAAGGTCTCCCGAACCCCACCCAAAAAGATGACACGTGGAACGATGTTTCATGATTTCGCGGCTCGTTTCCGCCATTTATCTCCGGGAAGATGACACTTTCGTCGTTGTTTTTGCGTTTGATCACCTCGCCGCTCGCCTGAAGCAGGCCGCTTCCAGAGAAGACACACTCCGGGGCACACCCACCGCATTTCCTTTTCGCGCGGGGCACACGAGGCGGTCGCCACGAACCCGAAGGCCCTGAGGTCCACCGATTGTCTTTTCAATTGTCAAATCTGCGGGCAGCCGAAGCCACACGCAAAAAGAACATTATGAGAACAGTCACCGCCCGTCAAGCACCCCGCCTGCGACCCTTTGGACAAGCACCGCGCCACGCCCTAAACTCGCCCTCATGACAACCACAGTTTCCAGCCGTCACGCCACCTGTTGGGACCGCGGGCTTCCAGCCCGCCCTTTGGCCACCTGATCCGGAGTTGGCGGCAGGCAAACATGTCTATTCGGTGACATAATAGATTGCGCTGATATTGTACCCGACCCCATTTCTCTGCACCTTACCGGGGTTCAAGCGATCCGACGAGCGAGGCCCGCTGGGAGAGTTCGATCCAGTTCCCGCCGGGATCCTTGACCATCGAAAATCGCGCGACATTGCCATAAGTCGCCGGTGCAAGCGCCTCACGCCCCCCATGGGCGAGCACATGCGCATGATCGCTGTCTGCTCCAAACACCTGAAGCGTGATGTAGCGCCAGCCGCGGCCTTCAAACGGTGCATCCTGCGGCGCCTGCGGGTCATGCTCGACCAGCACGACGCTCTTGCCAATGGCAAAGCCTGCGCCACCCGCCACCGTCTCCATGCCAAGCGCCTCGGCATAGAAGCGCTGCGCTGCCGAAAGGTCCCGCACGATCAGGCGCACGCCAATTTGCGAGACCCCATAGGCCCCCGGCGGCACAAGGGTCACCCGGTTGCCGTCCGGGTCCAGCAGCTTGCGCGGCTGCGCCAGGCCCTCGCGCGCGATGAGAAGCTCCGCATAGCCTGATGGCGGCGTTTCCGGCAATGGTTCCACGTGATGATTGATCTTGAGCACCGAGCCCATGAGCTCGTGCCGGTGCTGACTCACGCCCCGACGGATCTTGAGCACATGATCGAAGGGTACGCCCGCCTCCGTTTGCCAGAATGCCAGCATGGGCTCGAGATTGTTCGTTGCAAGACCGATATCAAAGCACGGCTTGGCAAGTTTCATCGGCGTCATCCGGTCGCGAACACCACAACTTGCCACGATGCGCAACCCGAAGCAAAAGGCGCGGATATGGGACCAGACACCATGCAATATGCCTGCCCCACTACCACACACCTGCCGCCCCTAACCATAGCCCTTAACCACGGCAGCTCTTTTCGCGAGACAGCACGCCTCCTCAGCGGGAACTCTCGCCGGCGCCTGCTTGATGGGAACGGCAACGCTGCCCATCATGTCACCACGGCGATGAATGCAGGCTGCATCGAAGGGAGAACTCCGGGATGAACGACAATCTGTTCAGGATCATCCGCGCCATGCAGTGGATCTTCGCGGCGATGGCGTTGCTCGTCATGGGCACGTTCCTGGGGGACATGATCGCCGGCCGGGACAGCAGCGTGCTGGGGTGGCTGTCCGATGGCATGGACAGCGTCGGCGACCCCGTCGGATTGTTTGTGGTGCTGCTGTTCTGGGTCGTCTTCGCCGCATTGCTGCTGGAGTTCCTGCGCCGCGAGATCTCGGGAATGGTGACGCACACCCGGATGGGTCGCGTGCTGCTCGCGATAAGGCGGCCGATGGTGGTGACCACCGTCATCCAGCCGCTTGCAGCTCTTGCCCTTGTTGCCCTGATGAATGTCATGGTCTTCCGACCCGACCTGCTGGCGCTCGAGCTTGAGGGGATCGGGCTCGATGCCTACCTCGCGTTCTGGCTGTTCTATGGCATCGGCCACTTCATGCTTGTGGTCCTGGTGCTGAGGGCCGTGCGCAACCGGCCCTTCTTCGTGCTGTCGGAGCGCGGGTTCCTGTACGAGCCCGGCGACCTGTCCCCGGGACTTGTGCGTTGGGAGGATATCGCGAGCCTCAGGGAGGCAGACCTGCTCAGCAGCAACACCGGATACACCGCACCGGTGCTTGGCAGGAACCTGCTGGTGACCTTCAGGCAGCCTGACAGGTACAGCCAGCAATATAACCCGCTCCTGCGCCTGATACTGGAATTGGCCATGAAGGTGGTGCAGTACCAGGCGGGCGGCGACACGGACATGGTCGTTCGACAGGAAGATCTCGACGGCCGCTATGAGGAAGTGAAGGCTCTCATGGCGCAGCACGTGTCAAAGGCGGGCGGCAGCGTCTCGATGCTGTGACGGCCGAGGGTTCAAATCCTACGTCGCCAGCCCGAATGCCTCAAACAGCGAGGATGCGTTCGACAGCAGGTCTGTCGCGGCATGCACCAGCACGACAACAAGCAGGTTTCGCGTCCGCAGCCAGAGAATCCCGAACAGGAAGGCGGCAACGGACTGCACCGCCACGGTATAGGCCGCCGCGGTGATCCAGTCCGGCGAAGCGCCAAGCCCTTCATCGACACCCGCACCACGCAGCACGATGCCGGGCGCATGCACCAGCCCGAAGACCAGCGCCATGAGGAAGAGGCCTGCGAGGTCCGAACGGAAGGCGGCGGACAGCCTTTCCTGCAGCACCGCACGAAACAGAAATTCCTCCGTCAGCCCGACTTCAAGTGCCAGCCACGCGAAGGCAAGCGGAAGTCCCACCTGCAGTGTTTCAATGGCGTACTTGCCCTCACGGAACGGCGCGGCGGCACTTCCGGCGTAATACTGGAAGACACAGATCGCCGCGCCCACGACCAGAACCGCCAGCCCGTCGCGCCACAGCAAGCGTCGCACTGACGCCGCGGACAGGCCAAAATCGGGCCAGCCGGTCCGGAACAGCAAGCGGAAGACCACGAAGGGGAAGGCGACAAAGACGAGAAGCTTCAGCGCAAGGACCCAGGCCTCATGCGCAAGGTCGTTTCCGCCCGCGGCGGCGCCCGGTACGATGGCATCGAGGGACGTTCGCACCGTCACCAGATAGGCACCCGCCAGCGCCACGAGCGCCATCGCCACCAGCGCCTGCGATCCGGGCTGGTCCACCGTCACGGCAATGGGCCTGACGCCGATCGTGACCAGCCACGCGAGAAACGAGAAGCCAAGCCCCAGCACCACGAGAATGGCGAGCGCCTCTTCGAGGGGAAAAGACCCCACCCCGTTCAGGTGGATGAGGGACACGGCATAGATCGCCGCGAACAGTATTGCCGCCACCACACCAATGCCGCGCATGAAGCCCCCAAGGAAAGAACGGGAATTCGTAGCACGGGGAAGTGCCAATCCCCTTCACGATTTCGTCAAGGGCTAATGTGAATCCCGCGCCTCGCCACGTGTCCTCAATATGTCGACATAGACCGTCGCCGGCTCAAAGCAGGCACCTGTCGACAGTTGCCCCGTGTGCGCACGCGCCACCTCCTGCCATGGCGTCTGCGAGGCAAGGGCGGGAGGTGTCCATGACGCGCGGCGCCGCTGCCACTCCCCGTCGCTTACCAGCGCATCCACGCGGCGCGCCTTGAGGTCGATGCGGATCATGTCACCGGTCTGCAGCAGGGCGAGCCCGCCTCCCACCGCCGCTTCCGGTGAAGCATTGAGGATCGAGGGCGACGCGCTGGTGCCGCTCTGGCGCCCGTCCCCGATGCACGGCAACGCCGTCACGCCGCGCTTCAGCAGCGCGTCGGGCGGCTGCATGTTCACGACTTCGGCAGAGCCCGGATAGCCAACGGGACCCGCATTGCGCATCACGAGGATGCAGCGCTCGTCGATGCCAAGCGCGGGATCATTGATCCGCGCGTGATAGTCCTCGGGCCCGTCAAACACGATCGCGCGCCCTTCGAAGACACCCTCACCGGACAGGTACCGCCCTGCAAACTCCGCGCTGATCACGCTGGTCTTCATGATGGCGGCGTCAAAGAGATTTCCCGACATGACAAGAAAGCCGGCATCGGGCTTGAGCGGCGCGCTCACCGGCCGGATGACGTCGCGGTCCGAGGTGAACCGGCCCCGGCAATTCTGCGCGAGGCTGTGCCCCGAAACGGTCTGAGCGGTTTCATCGATGAGGCCCGCCTCGATGAGTTCGGCAACCACCGCCGGCACGCCGCCCGCCCGGTGAAAGCCCTCGCCCAGGTGGTTCCCCGCAGGCATGCAGTTGACGAGCAGCGGCACATGATAGCCGTGGGCCTGCCAGTCCTCGAGTGACAGCTCCACCCCCATGTGCCGTGCAATGGCGATGAGGTGCGGCGGACAGTTTGTCGACGCGCCGATCGCGGCGGCGACACGGATCGCATTGATGAAGGCGGCCCTCGTCATGATGTCGGAAGGCTTCAGGTCCTCGCGCACCATGTCGACGATGCGCATTCCCGTGGAATGTGCCATCTGCGCCCGCTCGCGATAGGGCGCCGGAATGGACGCGCACCCCGGCAACGACATGCCAAGCGCCTCGGCGACCGCGTTCATCGACAGCGCCGTTCCCATCGTGTTGCAGTGGCCTGTGGAGGGCGCGCTCGCAGCGGCCATCTCCATGAACTCGCGATAGCCGATATCGCCCTTCGCGAGCATCTGCCGTCCCTGCCAGATGATCGTGCCGGAGCCTGCACGCTGTCCCCGCCACACGCCGTCGAGCATGGGCCCGCCTGACAGCACGATGGCAGGCATGTTGACCGTCGCCGCAGCCATCAGGCACGCCGGCGTGGTCTTGTCGCAACCCGTCGTGAGCACCACACCGTCGAGCGGATAGCCGTGAAGCACCTCGACCAGGCCCAGATAGGCAAGGTTCCGGTCCAGCGCCGCCGTCGGACGCCGGCCTGTCTCCTGGATCGGATGAACGGGAAACTCGATGCCGATGCCGCCCGCCTGCGCGATACCTTCCTTGACGCGCTTCGCAAGCTCGATGTGGTGCCGGTTGCAGGGGCTGAGGTCCGAGCCGGTCTGTGCGATCCCGATGATCGGCTTGCCGGACTGAAGCTCTTCGCGCGTGAGACCGTAATTCAGGTAGCGCTCGAGATAGAGCGCGGTCATGCCCGGGTTTTCAGGGTTGTCAAACCAGCGGCGCGAACGAAGTGTCCTGGACATGTCGGGTAGTGATCCTTGAGGGCTCACTACCCTTGTGGGGCAAGACCTTCACCAAATCAACTCGCCGCGCGCGCGGGGCAAGGGACATGGTCATTCCGCACCAGGCTCGTCAGGCAGGTTCCACGCCAGCCACAGCGTCGGCAGGGCAATGGCGACGAAGAAGACCGAAAGACCGACGCCGGCAAAAACAAGGTCTTCACCGTCGCCAAGGCGCGACATCAGGTAGGCGGCAACCATGCCCAGCAACACGCCCGCCCAGTAGAGCCTCGCATAGACGGTGTTCCGGACCTTGTCTTCCCGCTCGTCGAGGTCACGCGACCGGAGCTCGGTCATGCCCCTGATGCTCGCATTGAGCGTGCCCATCACGAAGATGAAGGGCAGCAGGATAAGAAGGAGGCTGAGCGGACTGCCCGTCGCCACCAGCAGGAACGGCTGGGCAATGACAAGCGCCATGAACAGCATGACGACCCGGCGCCGCATGCGTTGCGGACGCGCCCAGTCGAACTGGGGATCATTCATGGTCTTGCGCAGGGGTTGGGTGAATGGATTGTTGGACATGGTTTTGCTCATTGATGTCGTTGGCGTGTGGCGTATCGGCGGCCTGGCAGGCGCGACTAGACCATCAGGGTCGAGAACTGCGATCTGCCGAGGCTTTCCCCGTAGATGACGGCAACCAGGACCGTGATCTGCAGCGCGAGAATTCCGAGGACTAAAAACCTATCCATGCGAGCCTCCTTTGGACTTCAGGATCTGGCTCGTCAGCGATTCAATGGGCTGAAGCGAAAACACCATCTCGACCGGGACGCCGAAGTAGCCGGCAATCTTGAGGGCCAGTTCCAGGGACGGGCTGTAGTCACCACGCTCGATGTACCCGATGGTCTGGAAGTTCACGCCGACGGCATCAGCAAGATCCTTGCGGGAAACACCCCGCTCTGCCCTCAGCACGTTGAGACGATTATGTATCATGTTCAATCCAATTGATATCTCTAAACTGACGAGATGTATTGTATGTACAACATTATAAAACGAAGTCAATACATATCGTAGTACAAAAAATACGATCAAGAATGGCTGAAATCAGGGATTTTGGCGCCGATCGCCGGCGGGCCGGGCAGCCGGAGTCACGGAATACGTCAGGGAAGCGAGGGCGCCGTCAGCCTTTTGGTTCAGTCAGGAAGTCGCGCCCTTCCCGGTCCTCGATCTCGATGACCCACAGGTCGGCATCACGCGACCTCGAGCGCTGGATATAGGCTTCCGCATCCGCATCGGCAACGAAGGCGTCACCGGTGGCACGCATCCAGCGCCTTTCGCCGTCGCGTCCATAGCTTGAAGACCAGACGCAGGCTTGTCCGTTCAACGGGGACACCTTGACGATCACGGCGCCGGAATCCGGCTCTCCCTTGCGGGCCACGAATGCTGACGCACCGTTGACTTCAGCGCGACGGATGAGGGCCTGCACCCAGATGGACGTCTTGAGCTTGGGGGTCATGAATTCCTAACAATTCGTTACCCGTCTAAATAGAGCAACTGAGTCCTTCTTGCCACTGGTTGAGCGACTCATCTTGCGATTCTCTGGACTGAGCGATTCGGGGCGATTCGCTGCAAGTGTAGAGGGGCAGTCAGGTGGCAAGTAAAGCTGCAACGGGATCCTATTCCCAACAATGGGCGTTTCGCGCCACCCCGATCCAGCGATCCCTGTTTCTCGCGGCATGTTCGGCCGGCCTGGCCGTTCACCTCCTCTGGCGGATGGACTACTCGCTGGACGGCCTGTCCACGACAGGCCTCGTGTTTTCGATGTCCCTGCTCGCGCTGGAAGCTTTCATCGCGCTAGCCCTCGCCCTGACCGCCTGTGCTGAAATCCTTACGCCCTACCTCAGGATCGAGCCGGTCGCCGTTCCCGAAATCGAACTGCCAACCGTGGACGTCTTCGTCCTGGTGTCGGACCCGAAGCAGGCACCAAAGGCGGCCTACTCCCTCGCCGTCGCATCGCAACTCGATTACCCGCGCGAGCTTGTGCACCTCTATCTCGTGGGACATGGCAAGGCCTCGGGCAATCCAACCGCCTTGATGGCGCTCGCCGACCGGACCAGGGCGTCCTGGTTGCCGGCCACGCAGGACGCGCCGGCCGGGACGGCATTGAACGCGGCCCTCGCCCGCACGGGCGGCAGCCTCGTCCTGATGCTGCAGGCCGGTGACGCGCCAACGCCCGACCTGTTGCGGCGCATGGCCGGCAACTTCAACGTCAACCCGCGCCTTGCCTATTGCGATGTGCCGTCATTCTCGATCGATGGCGACCCGATGCTCACCGACATCGACGTCACGCAGCGCCTGCCGAACGACCCCGGCCACTACTTCAAGTCATGCCTCAAGGCGATTGCCGGCACGCCAAGCCCGCTCGGCATCGGACTGAAGACCCTGTGGCGGCGCGCAGCGCTTTCGTCCAGCGGCTCCATGACGAGGACAAACTACCGTCCCGACGCGGTCGCCCGCATTCGCGCCGCGGAACACGAGTGGCAGCGCGGCCTCGCCGAAAGGCCGATGATCGCAACCCTCGCGCCGGATACAGTGCGCGACTACCTGCATGTGCGCCTCGCCCAGCGCCTTGGAACGATCGACGCCGTGCTCGCGCGCGATCCGCTGCTGGCGTCGGGGCTGACGCTTCGTGAGCGCCTCTCCTGGCTGCCCACCATCTTCTCCACGATCCTGCCATTTGCCTGGGCGGGACGGATTGCAATCCCGGCCCTCGCCGTCCTTCTGAACATTCCGCTGATCGCGGCAGACAGCTCGAGCGACGCGATCCTTGTGTCCCTGAGCGGCCTGATCATTGCGCTCATCATGAGCGGCACGCTCTTCTCCGGTATCCGCACGCTGCTGATCGGCATGTGGAGCGAGTTGCTGGAAACTTTCCTCGCCGCGCCCTCCATTTCGATGCTGATGCGTGGCCGGGACCGCGGCGACAGCATCCCGAGCATCGACCGGGCGAACGGACTGCTGGTAGTTTCCTTCGCACTTCTCCTCGCCGGAACCACTGCTGGCATCGTTGCACTGAGCCTCAAGGGCGCTCCCGAGGCCGCACAGGCAGCCTCGGCCGCAATGACGATTTTCACGGCGCTCTTCTTTGCCTGCCTTCTTGGCGCCGTTGCCGAACCACGCCAGCGCCGCCTGTCACCACGCATGAACAGGCGCATCCAGGCCGAGCTGCTGCTGGGAGGTGAAACCTTCTTCGGCCGTCTCGCCGACATTTCGGTTCACGGCGCGCGCTTTGTCGCCGACGAACTCGTGGACCTGCCGGCGCGCGCACTCGCTGGCGTCATCACGCTCAATGGTCCGGGTGGCAAGTCCATCCTTCCGGTGCAGTTGTCCAGGCAGACCGAGTCCGGCGGCCGGACGGCGTTCGGCCTGTCATTCACCGGTCGCACGGTTGGCGAGTTCGCGACGGTCGTGCGCCTCGCCCATCGTTCCGGAGATGCCTATGCGGATTTGTGCGATGCACGCGCCAAGCCGCTGGGGCTCTTCAGGCTGCTGCCTCTGCTGACCCTGCGCGGGCTCGGCTCATTCCTGAGCCGCTTGTTCACCCGCAGGACACAGCCCAACGCGACCTATGTCAGCCTCGACGACTTCAAGAAAAGAGGGACACATTGAGTTCCGCCAGCCGTTTGCTTGACGGAATGAAAAGCCTAACCACTGCTTGAAATTTTCGTGCGGCAGCGCGCAAGATAATTTTTCCTCATTCCGGCATGCGCAGGCCTTGACTGTTTTCAATTCAGGTCCAAACTCTGTTGTGTACGGACCTCGAAAAACGGGCTCGTTCAGCGGACAAACAATCGACGGAGGGAGCATGACGCCACCTGATAGTTCGAAGGTCTCCGCCTTCCTTTGCGGAGACACGGCCTGACCGATCGTCCGGTCTCCAGGCGCTGACACCGCCGGTCCGGTTCAAGTTCAGGTCGACAACCCAAAAATTCGAGAAGCACAACGAGGTAACGCCTCGTAAACTCAGTCCGGCTTTGCTGGACAGTTCGGAAGTGATCAGCGAACCCCGCGAACGATGCGTCGTCCGGGGTTTCGCCATTTTTGGCTTTGGCCTGAACGACGGTGGATCCGGGTTCACCTGCTCGTAATTTGAACCCGTTAGCTTTGCCAAAGCCATAGAAACCAGCAATTTCCCTGACAAAAAATGGGGCCCAGGACTGAAAACCGGTCGAGCGTTTTCACCGTTTACGCTAATGCCATTCTTGGATGCTGCGGATGCTAAATCCGCGCAGGATGCAATATACTCCCGGCCTTGGGGGACGAGACAGAGTAGCCATGAACGCCAGAACAATAATAGCAGCCATTGCCATAGTCGCGGTGGGCGCCACGGGCGCCTATCTGTGGCTCGGGAACGCGGGCAAGGGAGCGGGCGAAGGTCGGGGAGACCGTGGAAGCCAGCCTGTGCTTGTCACCCTGACGACGGCCAGCACGCGCGAGTTCGTTGACCTGATCGAGGCCGTTGGAACCGCGAAGGCAAATGAAAGCATCGAGCTCACGGCCAAGACCACCGACACGGTGGCAAAGCTCAACTTCAGCGACGGCCAGGCCGTTCCCGCAGGCTACGTCGTCGCGGAAATGACCTCGCGTGAGCAGTCGGCCGACCTGACGGCGGCAGAAGCATCCCTGCAGGAACAGGAACGCACGCTGCAGCGCACGCGCGCGCTGGTAGAGAAAGGCTTCGTGACAAAGGCCAGCCTCGACGCCGCCAAGGCGGCACGGGACACGGCGGCAGCTCGCGTGGCAGCCACGCGTTCCCGCATGGCCGACCGCACGATCCGCACGCCCTTTGCCGGCGTCCTGGGACTGCGCCGGGTCAGCGTGGGCGCCCTCGTCCGCCCCGCCGACGTGATCACGACGCTGGATGACATTTCACGGATCAAGGTGGACTTCTCTGTTTCGGAAACCCAGATGGCCGGGATTGCCAAGGGCCAGAAGGTGCGCGCGAGCGCTGCCGCGTTTCCCGGCGAGAACTTTACGGGCACGGTCGAGAGCATCGACACGCGCATCGATCCGCAGTCACGCACGATCGTCGTCCGCGCCGTGTTTCCCAACGACAGGGCCCGTCTCCTGCCAGGCATGCTGATGACGGTGGGCATCGAAAGCAACAAGCGACAGTCGCTCTCGGTCGCCGAACAGACCCTGGTTCCCATCGAGACACGTCAATATGTCTATGTCGCCGAAGGCGAGGAAAAGGCTGACCGGCGCGAAGTGAAGACCGGCGCCCGCATCCCCGGATTCGTCGAGATCCTCTCCGGGCTCAAGGAAGGAGAAAGGATCGTCCTCGACGGCACGCTGAAGATGCGTCCGGGCGCCACGATCCGGATCGCCGGAACGGGCGAGAAAGCCGAGGGCGAAGGTCGTGGGGAGCGCGGGAAGAAGCAGCCGTGAGCATCTACGAACTCTGCATCAAGCGACCCGTTTTCGCGATCGTCATCAGCCTGCTGATCGCAGCCTTCGGCATACTGTCCTACATGGGCTTGCCGATGCGCGAGCTCCCCGACATCGACCCGCCCGTCATCTCGGTCCAGACCAGCTACCCCGGCGCTGCCGCAAACGTCGTCGAGACGCGGATCACCCAACCCGTCGAGGATGCCATCGCCGGCATCGAGGGCATCGACACGATCTCGTCCAACTCGCGCGACGGATCTTCTTCGGTCAACATCACCTTCAGGCTGACACGTGACATCGAGGCCGCCGCCAACGACGTCCGCAATGCCGTGTCGCGCATCCTGAACAACCTGCCCGAGGACGCCGACCCGCCGCAGGTGCAGAAGGCCGCATCCGATGGCTCGCCGATCATGTTCCTGAACATGACGTCGGCGACGATGTCCCGCATGCAGCTCACCGACTACGCCGAGCGCTACATCGTCGACCGGCTCGCGACGATCGACGGCGTCTCGCAGGCGAATGCCTTTGGCGAAACCAAGGCACTGCGCATCTGGATTGACCGTGACGCGCTGGCCGCCCGTGGCCTGACCATCAACGACATCGAGACGGCCCTGCGCGCAGAGAACCTGGAGCTGCCCGCCGGTCGCATCGAATCCAGCACGCGCAACCTGACCATCCGCATTGCGCGCGGCTACAACACCGCGAAGGACTTCAGCCAGCTCGTCATCAACCGGGCAGAGGACGGGCACCTCGTCCGGCTCGGTGAAGTCGCACGGGTCGAAATCGCCAACCGCGAGCGCCGCAGCGATTTCCGCGGCAACGGCCGCAGCCAGGTCGGCATCGGCATCTTCAAGCAATCCACCGCAAACCAGCTGGCCGTGGCGCGCGACATCCGCAATGAAGTCGAGCAGATCAGGCAGAACCTGCCGGAGGGCACCGAACTCGTCATCGCGGTCGACTACTCGGTCTTCATCGAACACTCCGTCGAGGAAGTCTTCATCACCCTGCTGATCACGGGTTTCCTCGTATTCCTCGTGATCTACCTCTTCCTCGGGGACTTCCGCGCTGCGATCATTCCAGCCGTCACCGTCCCGGTCTGCCTTCTCGGCGCGATGATCCTGCTGGCAGCCTTTGGTGCGTCCATCAACCTGCTGACACTGCTCGCCCTCGTGCTGGCGATCGGCCTTGTCGTCGACGACGCCATTGTGGTCCTCGAAAACGTGCAGCGCCGCATCGATGAAGGCGAGCCACCGCTCATTGCCGGCCTGCGCGGCACCCAGCAGGTGGCATTCGCCGTGCTGGCAACCACCGCCGTCCTGATCGCCGTATTCGTCCCGATCGTCTTTCTCGAGGGATCAACGGGCCGCCTCTTTTCGGAACTCGGCATTGCGCTCGGTTCCGCCGTTGCCTTTTCGGCCCTCATCGCCCTGACCCTCTGCGCCATGATGTGCTCGCAGTTGCTGGTCCCGATCGAGCGTGAGAGTGCCCTCTCCAAGGCGATCCACGGATCCACCACCTGGATGGCGAACGGCTACCGTCGCGCGCTGCAGTCATCGCTGGACCGTCCTTCGATCGTGATTGGCGTGCTGCTCGCCACTTTCGCGGGCGCCTACGCCCTGTTCCAGCTTGTGCCGGCGGAAATCGCACCATCCGAAGATCGCGGAATATTCGACATCAACGTCTCGATGGCCGAGGGCACGGGTTACGACGCAGCGCACGCCCAGATGATGCAGATCGAGAATGAACTCCTGCCGCTGGTCGAGGAAGGCACCGCCTCGCGCGTCATCATCCGCGTGCCGGGCGGCTTCGGACAGACCTCCGACTTCAATGGTGGCCGCGGCATCATCATGCTGGCACCATGGGGCGAGCGACCGCCGCAGGCCGAGGTCATCGAGGCCGTGTCGAAGAAGCTGCGCAAGTTCCCGGCCGTAAGGGCCACCGCAATCGCAAGATCAAGCTTTGGTCGCGGCGGTGGCGGAGGACAGACACCGGTACAGTTCGTTCTCGGCGGAAACAGTTTCGAGGAATTGCTGGTCTGGCGTGACAAGATGCTGGAAAGGGCCGAACAGTTCCCCGGCCTGACCAACGTCGATGCCGACTACAAGGAAACCAAGCCACAGCTGTCAGTCAGCATCGACAAGACCCGGGCGGCCGAACTCGGCGTCTCCACGCTCACCATCGGAAGGACGCTGGAAACCCTGCTGGGCCAGCGCCGCATCGGCACCATCGTCGAGGATGGCGAAGAGTACGATGTGATCATCGAAAGCGCTGGCAAGGATCGAAGGCAGCCCAGCGACCTGACCAACATCATGGTTCGCGGGCGCGGCAATGAACTCATCCCGCTGGCGAACCTTGTCACGCTGCGCGAGCAGGCCGGCGCCGCGTCCCTGAGCCGGTTCAACCGGCTCCGGGCCATCACGATATCCGCGAACCTCGCGCCGGGAACGACATTGGGCCAGGGCCTTGCCTTCCTGGAACAGACCGCCCGGGACGAACTCCCGCCCCACGCCCAGATCGACTACAAGGGTCAGTCGCTCGAGTACAAGGAGTCGAGCACCCAGCTCGCCTTCACCTTCGGGCTTGCCCTCGTCATCGTATTCCTCGTTCTGGCGGCACAGTTCGAGAGCTTCATTCACCCCTTCATCATCATCCTGACCGTTCCGCTGGCCGTCGCCGGCGCACTGTTCGGCTTGTGGATCTCGGGAGCGACGCTCAACATCTACAGCCAGATCGGCATCGTCATGCTTGTCGGCCTCGCCGCCAAGAACGGCATCCTGATCGTGGAGTTTGCAAACCAGCTGCGGGACGCCGGCAAGTCGGTGCGGGATGCGCTGGTGGAGGCCTCCGTCACCCGCTTCCGCCCCATCGTGATGACGTCACTGGCGACCACCATGGGCGCCGTTCCGCTGATGTTGTGGCAGGGAGCCGGTTCGCAGAGCCGCTTTGCCATCGGCATCGTGATCTTCGCAGGCGTGATCTTCTCGACCCTGCTGACGCTGTTCGTGGTGCCCGCGTTCTACAACCTGCTGGCCCGTTTCACGCGCTCGCCGAATGCAATCGCACAGGAGATCGAGAAGCTGGAAGGAGCCGGCGCCGCAGAAAGGGCGCCGGCAGAGTGAAACCTCAGGCCCGGGCGCGGAAGCGCTCGGGGTAGACGAGGTTGCCTTCACGCTCCGGCATCTCGGTGGACGCGGCGTTCGGCACCTGGAGCGTGACCGTGGTGCCATCGCCCAGCGCGCTCACGATATCCATCCGGCCGCCATGCAGCTCCGTCAGCGCCTTGACCAGCGACAGGCCAAGACCCGTCCCCTTGTGCATGGAGCGAGTGCCCGCAACCTGCTCGAACGGCTTGCCGATGCGGCCAAGTTCGGAGCTCGGGATGCCAACACCCGTGTCGGCGACCGTGATCGATGCGCCTTCCTGCGTCGATACCGCCGAGAGCGTCACCGTTCCCTCGCTGAGCGTGAACTTCACCGCATTCGACAGCAGGTTGACGACGGCCTGCTTGATCGCGCGCCGGTCAGCGTTGAGGTAGAGCCCCCGTTCCGCATCGCAGACGATGTTGACACCCGCCTCGGCTGCCGCGCCCGACACCATCGCCACGCACTCATCGAGCAGCGGGCGCAGCTCGATCTTCTGGCGTTCGATCGAAAACTTGCCAGCCTCGATCTTGGACATGTCGAGCAGGTCGGACACGAGATCCACCAGGTGCAGGCCGGACTCGCGGATGTGCTCGGCGTATTCCTTGTACTTGTTGTGACCAACGGGACCGAACACCTCGTTGTTCATCATGTCGGCAAAGCCGATGATCGCATTGAGCGGGGTACGCAGTTCATGCGTGATCGAGGCGAGGAAACGCAGGCGTGCCTGCGAGCTCTCTTCCGCCCGGTCACGTGCGATCACGAGATTGGCGATGCGCGTATTGCGATCGGAAACGTCGCGCGAGATCGCGACGATCTCCCCATCGACCGCAATCGTCTTCATCTCGACGGCAACGTAGGCGCCATCGCGGCGGCGCAGGCGGAACTCAAGCGTCTGCGGCCCATTCGTGAAGGTTCGCTGGAAACCAAGCTCCACCGACTTCAGGTCCTGGATGTGGACGAACATGGCAGGGCTCAGGCCCTCGAACTCGCCCGCCGGGATGCCGAGCATGTCCTCAACCGATGCCGAGCAGAAGAGAACGCTGCCGCCTGCAGAGTGCCGCGTCACCAGGTCGGGCAGCGCAGATGCCGTCGACTGGAGGAAATCGGCGCGGCGGTTCAGTCCGGCATTGTCCTGCTCATGTCGACGCTGGAAGGCGCGCAGCGACAGCAGCGCCACGACCAGGGCTGCAAAGATCGAGCCCCCGAACACGAAAGCGGTGAGATCCTGCGGCAGGCGCGACGCCGGCAGCCAGCCCAGCATCGACAGCGTGGCACACAGGAAGAAGGCGCCGACGGAAAGGATGGCTGCGCGCATCGTCGCCTGCGTGCGCCCCGAAATGGCAGCCTCGACGGGAACGATGAGAAGCCACGGCAGGACCGGGGAAGAGATGCCGCCGGTCACGAGGGCCAGCACGGTTACGAAACCGCAAAGACACGCCGCTGAAGCCGCCTGCCCCTCCTCAAGCGGCCACCCCATGCGCACGGCCATGCCGATGAACAGGGGCGCCCAGAGGAACATGAAGGCGCAGGTCGTCGCAAAGTCCGCCGGGCCGATCAGGGCCCAGTGCAGGGGCCAGGCGATGACACCGATGCTGCCCGCCAGCAGGTTGGCGGAAATGAAGCTGTCCCGGCGCGCGGCCCGGTTGGCAGCCTCGCTTCCAAGGACGCCATCGAAGGCATCGAGGAGGAAATTTCCGACAGAATTGGTCAGGCTGACCAGCTTACGCGACCACATACGACTCGTTCCCCATTCGTTAACGACAGGCTGTGCGCCAAAGGTTAACGAAATCTAAACGCCGCACCCTTCGGCGGGCTTTGTGAACAGGCATTCGGGAGGTGTGCGCCTGGGCGACACGCGCGGGACGGGCAGGTCCGGATCGCTAAAACTTTCGAGAAATACAATTCAACAACGCGTCGAATTCAAAGCGGTATTGATTCAAGTGCCCACGCGCGCAGTGCCCACTCTGTTGGTCGTGATCACAACAACCATCATCGCCAATCCGCGATTGATTCAATTTTGCCGAAGTTTTTGAGCTCTTTCGAACAGCTCGGGCGCAAACTCGCCGCGTGTGAGGAGACGCCATGAGCTTTATCTTCAGGTCTGTATTCTGGCTTGCGCTGGCGATCGTCGTCCTGCCTCCCGAGGCACGGATCGGCGGCCAGGAGATTGCCGACTTCCGCGACGTGGACATCGACTACGAACTGCACAACGCCGCTTACACGGCCTGGTCGATGGCGTCGAACGCGATGGAGGCCTGCGAAGCCAACCCCGGGCTCTGCGAGAAGGCGGCGAAACTCTGGGTAACGACATGGGATACGGTCGGCGAGATCGCGTCCCAGATGAACGAACCGCCTGCCTCGCCCGCTGAACCTGTTGAGACAGCGCAGTTGCAGCACCAGAAATCCGCGGAAAACCGCAACTGAATGTCTCCGGATTCTGCGTGACTCGCAGGGACGACCTTCCTATTCTCCGCCGCCATTCGAACAAGCCCGCCACGCAAAAGGTCGCGTGGCTCGCGGCCGGAGTCCTAAGTCATGTCTGCCTCACGCGCCGGCGCCACTGCGCCAGTGGCCACCCAATCCGTTTCAATCCGTCCGGCCCAGCCTGAAGACTGCGAAGCCATGATGCTGATGATCCGGGCGCTCGCCGAGTATCAGGGCGTGAGCGACCGCGTCCATACGTCGGCAGAAGCACTCAGGCGCGACGGCTTTGGAGCAAGCCCGAAATTCGAAGCGCTCGTGGCAGAGCGGCGAGGCGAGTATGTGGGCCTGACCATTTTCCAGCCGATCTACGCAAGCTGGGAAGCGAGCACCGTGCTGCAGATCACCGATCTGTTTGTCGCCGAAGGAGCACGCGGTACCGGCGTCGGCTTCAGGCTCGCGCTCGAAGTCGCACGGATCGCCCAGCAGCGTGGCTGCGCCGGCCTCCAGCTGAACATGGTGCACGCGAACCCGTCCCGCAGCTCGCTCGACCGGATCGGCTTCGTGCATCAGGATGACCTCCTGCACTACAGGCTGGACTCGGCGGGCCTGAAGAAGTTCCTGGAATCCGATCATTGAGCTTCGACCCGGCGAAGCATCAGGTCGTGCCGCAACGCGGGTTTGAAGACCTTCGCATCGGTGAAGTCTTTGCCCTGCCCTCGCGCACGCTGACGGAAGCGAATTTCGCGGCGTTCCAGGCCGTTTCCTGCGACAACCACCCCATCCACTACGACGACGAGTACTGCAAGGAACGCGGCCTTGAAGGGCCGCTTGCACACGGACTGCAGGTCCTCAGCTTCACGGCGGCAGGCGCCGGCCTCTTCCCCCACATGATCGGGGACGCACTCGTGGGTTTCGTTGAAGTGCAGGCCCGGTTCCTGAAGGCGGTCATCGCGGGCGACACGCTCTATCCGGCGCTTGAGGTGACGGAACTCAAGCCACAGCGGACAACGGGGCTCGTCACCATGCTTGCAACGGTGCACAACCAGCGCCGCGAGCGGGTGCTGGAAGGCCGGCATGTTTACCTGCTGCGCCTGAAGGGCGTAGCCTGAGGACAGGGTTGCACAAGCCATGTCAATCGATCAGGTCATTGCCGATTTTGAAGTCCTCGACGAGTGGGAGGACCGGTACCGCTACATCATTGACCTCGGTCGTACGCTGGCACCGCTGCCGCCAGAACTGCACAACGAGCAAACGCGCGTCCGCGGATGCGCGAGCCAGGTCTGGCTGCATACAAGCCTTGAAGCGGACGCGACCTCCGGCAGGATCATGAGGTTCCGGGGCGACAGCGATGCGCTCATCGTGAAGGGACTGGTCGCGCTGGTCCTGTCGATTTTTGACGGGAAGACGCCGGAAGAAGTCCTGCGCACGGACGCGCGCGCAATCCTCGAAGGGCTTGGCCTTCAGTCAAACCTCAGCCAGCAGCGCTCGAACGGCCTGAACGCAATGATCGACAGGATCAGGGAAGAAGCCTCAGGCCTCGGCGCGGCATAGATACGCCGGAACCGTCTCTCCGGCTTAGTTGCCTTGCGGGGCGGAGTTCACCGGACGGCCGTCGGATCCGACGAAGGACGGCGTGCTCGGCGACAGGAGGTTGCCGCTGAAAGCGGGCGTCGCCACCGGAGCGGGCGCGGTACCAGCCGCAGGTGCGGCCGCCGGCATCGCGTCATCCATTCCCGTGCTCTCCACCGGAGGTGCAGCCACTTCGATGACGGACGATTCTTCCGACGCGCCAGGTGCGGACACCTGGATCGCGGAGTTCACGGCGCCGGTCACAAGGTCCTGCGGCGCGACGGGACCGGCAGCAGGTTGAACCGACGGCGCCATGCCCTGGGCCACGGCCTGAGCGGCAGCAGGAGCGAGGGCAGACGCTTCGCGGAGTTCCGCGGCCTTCATGCAGACCCCGTACTGTGCACGGACAAGCTGGATCGGCTGGGCCACTTCACCTTCGGCCACCTGCACGAGTTCAGGCGAGCCAACTTCCTGGACGATCAGCCTCTCGGCGGCTCCCTGGCCACGCGCGATGGCCTGCAGGAAAGACTTTGACGGCGCCGCCGTATTGATCGTGCGGCTGGCGCAGGCAGAGCGCATGCGGCAGAGATCAAGCATCGCTGCGGCTTCACGAAGCTGCTGGGCTGCGGCAGGAGCGCTCGGATCGCAACCGGCGCCCTTGCCATTGGCATCGCTCGCACGGGCAACCATCGCTTCAAGGCGGGCTACGTCAACGAGGGCGGCGCCCAGGGCGTCGGTCGCCACGCGCCAGTTGATCGAGCCACCTTCCTGCATTTCCGTTTCCTTGCCGAGTTGCGCAAGGTTCGCAGCCAGTGACTTGAGCCGCCACGCAGCCTCGCTGCGCAGGTCCGTCTTCGGATTGCCGGCAATCTCGGCCGCATGCTCCATCACGCTGGCCAGCTGGGCCGCTGAAATGGCGCGTTCATCGACCATTCCGCTCGCCAGCTTGGGAAGTTGCCCGGCGCCCGCATTGGCCGTCGAATTCTCGAGCATCAGCGGCAGCATCTTGCTGATGTAGATGGCTTCATCGCTGACGCGCTTGATTTCGGCAGACAGTGTCGAAGCGCCGACCGGGAGCTGGCTGGCGCTGCGGCCACTCGACTGGCTCGAGAAGCGGCCGCCGGCGCTGAAGAGGGCGCGCTCGACATACTGCACGTCACTGCGAAGCGCCGCGCTGGACTGACAATCGATCGAGGGGCACGACGCCGCTGCGCAGCCATTGGCGGCACGCTTCACGGCGGCAGCCAGCTGGAACGCAGAGGCGACCGAGGATGACGATGACGGATTGCAGGCTGCAGCAGCAACGCGCCTGGCCGGCGCACGGCAGAAATCTTCGGACTTGCAGCGGCTGGCCCAGCTCGTCAGCGCAGCCGCCGCGGCTTCCGCACCATCGGCGCTGCGTTCGGCCTTCAGCAGCTCATCCTGGCGCGCGATCTCCTTGTGTTCGAGCGCAATCGTCTCGCGCAGCGCGTCGGCCTGCTGGCGGGCGCTCTTCGCGTGACGGGCAAAACGCTGCGCGAGGTCCGCAACGGCAACGCAATACTTGCATTCGCTGGCTTCGGCCTGGATGGAACTCTGGTGCTCTTCGAGCTTGAGCTGTGCGGCGACGGCCGGCTTCGGCGGTCTTATGAGGTCGAGTCCCGGAGGTGTCAGGTCTACACTGAGATACGCTGCAGTGACGCCAAGGCACACAGCCAAGACGACCACGCCGGCAACAGCGAGCAAGTCACGCATGAAACAACCCACCAGGGATGAAACGCCCCGGCCCCCACGACTGTATTCAGCCTTGTGAGGACCCCCCATTTGTTGTGGACGAGCATCACATAAGCGAATTCCTTTTGCAATTTGCAGGCGATTGATTATTTCGAATTTCTATGTATCTGATTCGACACATCCACTAGATGCAGTAGGCGCTTGGTAAATCGCCTGACGAAAGAAACCATTTTGGGTACGCTAGTCGTACCGATTCGGCTGTGGATCTTTACAATTCTGCACCAGCCATAGACCGCAACTCGGCAGAAAATGGTGGTGAATCGATGTCCCTCCCCTTCATCCACAAGTTCCGTGCGCAATCGAGCGCTTCAAGAACCCGGGTTGAGGAACTCAACGCCAAAACGGCGGAATGGCCGCTCAGCCTTCTGGGGGCGCAGGGCCCCAGGCTTCTGGAATTCAAGGTCCTTGGTCTCGGAGAGTCAGCGCCGCGCAAGCCGGGCATCTTCATCTACGCGCGCCGCGGCGCCGATGGGCAATGGAAGGCCCTCTTCATCGGCGAAAGCGGAAACCTGCAGAACCGTCTGTCATTCAACGAGATCGCCGCAGACGCGCTCATGTCCGGCGCCACGGACATTCATGTACTCCTGACCGACGGTGAACCGTCGGCGCGCAGGGACATGTGCGAAAAGCTGATCTTCACGAACCGGCCGACGCTGAACGAAGACGTCCGCGAGCGACGCGGCAAGCCACGCGCGCCGGAGACTGCATCGCGCCAACCGTCGGCAACGGCCCGCAAGACCAGCGCAGCCTGACCCTATTTCCGCTTGCCCGAACGCTGCTTTCCAAGCCCGATCTGCTTGGCGAGTTGGGATCTGTGTTGCGCATAGTTCGGCGCGACCATCGGATAGTCGTGCGGCAATCCCCACTTGGCCCGGTACTCTTCCGGCGTCATGCCATAGGAAGAACGAAGGTGCCGCTTCAGTGACTTGAACTTCAGTCCGTCCTCAAGACAGACGATGTAGGCATCCGTCACCGAGCGCTTGATCGGCACCGCAGGCTTTGCGGGCGACAGCGGGCTCGTCTCCTCACCGGTGCCATTCGACAAGGACAGGATCGAATTGCGGACCTGACGCACCAGCTCCGGCACTTCGTGCGCCGGCACCTGGTTGTTCGACAGGAATGCGGTCACCATTTGAACGGTGAGCCGTGTTGCGTGCGAAAGATCCAGCTTGCCTCTCCAGCGGGCTCCTGCGCCCTGTGAATCATTGTGTAGTCAAAGAGCGAAGGCCAATCAAGTTTTGCACGCCTTCAATACGCGTGGTTGCTGCCGCGATCAGTCTCGCGGCACATCGATGATCGTGTTGAGATTGCGCGCCCCGACGAAGGGAATAAATCCAAATCGCCGACTGGCTTCTCGCGCCGCGGCAACGTTTTGCGGCCTGAGCGCGTAGTCGACGGTAAACACCGGCTTGCCGGCGTCCCGAGCGCGCATGAGCAGAGGAACAAGCACCTCCTCACCCGCAAAGCGCATGGCGCTGGCGGGATCCTTGTCATGGGACTTGCGACACGCGGCATTGAGGCGTTCCAGAAAGCCCGGGGACCCGACCTCGGCAGCAGTGCGGGGCACCGGGCAATCACCTTCGGCGAGACCGTCTGCGCCCGTGAACCATATGTCTTCGTGCGCCACGGCATCGATCGCGGCGACATAGTCTTCATCCTCAAGCAGCGGCGCGGCGTTCTGCGCGATCACAAGCAGTGGGTGGTCGCCCGCCTTGGCCTCCGTCGCCACATCCCTCACCCATGCAATCATCTCGCGCCGCGCATCCTTGCCGTCACGCCCGGCCGCCCGCATGACGTTTTCATCCTCGAACCCGCCCACCCAGTCCAGGTAGAGCCCATCGAAGCCGGCAGCCTGGATGTCGCGAACCAGCCCTCGCGGTCCGGTGATGATCTCCCGCCAGGCGGCTTGCCAGTACGCAACAGGAAAATTTCCCTCCCATCCGTCCGGATCCGTGCCAAGAACGAAGGATGGCTTGCCAACGCGCCAACCCTTTTGCCAGTAGGTCCGGTAATCCTCGGCCTGCCCGATGTTGAGATAGGCGATCACGAGCCGGCGCGTGCCATCGGGCGCGTGCTTCAGTCGCTCAACCACCCGAGCGCTGGCTTCGGGCGCAACACCCTTCTGGGACGACAAGTGATCGACGACCACCATGTCGAAGGGCTGCGCTTCAATGCGCTGCAGCGTGCGATCATCGAGGTCGCTGTTGAGAAGAAGCAGCCAGTTCTTCACGTCGGCCAGCATGACCGGAGCATCCTCTGCGGCGTTTGCGCGGAAAACCGCGCACAGCATGGCAAATACGATCAATGTCGCGAAACGCAAACCCGTGGCCTTTGTCTTGAGGTGTGACAGCAGCATCGTCTAACACTGGTAAAGAGTTGCTTTCCTTGGTCAGTTCGACAACCGTATCAGGTGGAATTAATGTTCTTGCCCCGATCCTTCGCCCAGCGCGCCATCACCGGGACCGCGGCGGCTTCCGTTCTCTTTGCACTGTCTGCATCCAGCGCCTTCGCGGCTGAAGGAAGCGCGCTCCACCTTGATGGCAGCCAGCTTCAGTGGCCCTGGGCGATTCCGTTCGTGGGCCTGCTCCTGTCAATCGCCGTTCTTCCGCTCGCAGCACCCCACTTCTGGCACCATCATTACGGAAAGGTGTCGCTGGCATGGGCCGTTGCATTCCTCGTCCCCTTCACGGTGACGTTCGGCCCCGAACTCGCCCACTACGAGTTCCTGCACGTAATGCTGCTGGAATACATTCCCTTCATCGCCGTGCTGTTTGCGCTCTACACGATCTCGGGGGGCGTGCTGCTTGAAGGGAAGCTGAAGGCTTCGGCGGCCAGGAACACGGGCGTGCTCGCCATCGGCACCGGCATCGCCAGCATCACCGGCACGACCGGCGCATCCGTGCTTCTCATCCGCCCCGTTTTGCGCGCGAACGCGCATCGTCGCCACAATGTGCACGTCGTCATCTTTTTCATCTTTCTCGTGTCGAACATCGGCGGCTCGCTTACTCCACTGGGAGACCCGCCGCTCTACATCGGCTTCCTGAAGGGCGTCGATTTCTTCTGGCCGCTCCAGTTCCTGTGGTCCAAGACCTTGCTGGTCGCCGTGATCCTGCTCGCGGTGTTCTACCTGCTCGACAGCTTCATGTTTGCCCGCGAAGGAGAAAAGGTTGACGACGCTGCGGACGAATCCCACGCGCCAGTGAAGCTCAAGGGCTACATCAACATCTTCCTTCTCTTGGTCGTCATCGGCGTGATCCTCGCCTCGGCGTTCTGGAAGACGGACCTCCATATCGATTTTGGCGGCGTTCACGTCGATGCGCCCAACCTCGTGCGCGTGCTCGCCCTGTTTGGCCTCGCCGCAATCTCGCTGTTGCTCACACCGATGGAGTACCGCACCGGCAACGACTTCACCTGGGGCCCCATCGCCGAGGTCGCGAAGCTCTTTGCCGGTATCTTCGTGACCATCGTGCCCGTGATTGCCATGCTCAAGGCTGGCGAACAGGGCGCCTTCGCGCCGGTGCTGGCCCTCGTGTCGAACCCCGACGGCTCGCCCAACAATGCCATGTACTTCTGGCTCACGGGCTCCCTGTCGAGCTTCCTGGACAACGCGCCGACCTATCTCGTGTTTTTCAACGCCGCAGGCGGCGATCCGGCCGAACTGATGGGAGCCCTCGCCACGACGCTGACCGCAATCTCCGCGGGCGCCGTGTTCATGGGCGCCAACACCTACATCGGCAATGCGCCCAACTTCATGGTCAAGGCCATCGCCGAGGAAGCGGGCGTGAAGATGCCGAGCTTCTTCGGCTACATGCTCTGGTCGGGCGTCTTCCTGCTGCCCTGCTTCGCGCTGGTGACCTGGCTCTATTTCCTCTGAGGCCAGGCACCACGTCTGCCGGGCTGCGCGCAGGACGTGCAGCCCCGCCGGCCGCACAGACGCCGGGGTGAGCTTTCCACGCTGGAATTGAGGCCCGCCGTCATTTTCATCGGCCGGATGTGCTGAATCCGCTCGTCGATTTTCGCGTGCATGCTAGGCTCGTCGTCGCGTCACAACCCCACGATCCCGCCCGGGATCCAGCGATCGACGAGGCCCCGCTCATGCTGATCAGGACTGCCCTCCTTGCCACCCTCGCTTCGGCCCTCGCCCTGCCCGCCGCCCAGGCAGGCACCCGCCACACCGATCCGCAGGGACGCTTCTCGGTCGACGTGCCGGCCGAATGGGAGGCCGCCCAGCCCGAGAGCCAGAAGATCGCCCTGATCATGGGCCGCAAGGCCGGCAACGACCTCCTCGGCGTCTGCATTGTCGTCGTCACCGAGACACCGCAGACCAATGGCCGCGAGCAGTCGGAGATTTCCGATGCCATGACAGCCATGCTGACGCGCGACTTCTGGACCGCCACCTACAAGGCCCAGGGCGCACAGGACATTGCCGTCGGCACGATCGGCACGCGCGACGCCGCCGGCCGGAAGGTCCATTACGTGCACTCCGAATTCACGACGAAGAACCAGGACGGCACCACGCAGCGCATGAAGGCGCAGGAAGAAATCCACGCCGTGCCGGGCCGCACCCACGACATCGGCTGCATCACCCGGAAAGAGAAGTTCGACCTCGCCAGGGCCGACTTCGATGCCATCCAGAAGTCCTACATGCCACAATCGGGCCTGATCGCCCTGGCACCGGCGACGCCCTCCGATCGCTCGATGCTGACCCTGTTTGCCAATGCGGGCTTCGGCGGCACGGCCCGCGTGGTGACGGGTGAAACGCCCAACATCACCTACGTCTCCTGGCCGCAGCAGAGCGGCAGCGTCATCGTGCACGGCTTTGGCGAATGGCAGGCCTGCGAGGGCCCGAACTTCACGGGCGTCTGCATGACACTGAACGGACCCGTATCCGCAGCCACCAACGAGGCCTTGCGGATCGGATCGGTCCGTCCGCTGTCCTCACCCGACCCGCTGCGCGGCCTCAGCAACGCGATCGCGACGGATTCAATGGCCATGCTCTCGGAAGCCCTGAAGAAGCTGCGCAGCGC
>CAZYFM010000011.1:657-17583 GCA_964646885.1 uncultured Flavobacteriaceae bacterium | reverse complement strand
CACGAACCCCGGCGCCACCGCGCCGGGGTTTTTTGCTGTGTGTGTTTCCTGCCCGGTAGCTTGTGAATTTCCTTCTCCGCTTCGCCGCCTAAAGAATTTGTTCACCAGCGAATTCTAGAGTGACAACGCTTCATTAACCAGCCACGGCCAGCACTTGCGGCCTTGTCGCGTCGCTGAAGCCGCAGGGGTCCAGTTGGAGTAAACAGCGTCGATGTTGGCATATGAGGAACTAAAGGGCTCGTCGGGTCGCCAGATCTTCTTCCGGCCACAGCGTTATCCGGCCACGGATCTCTTCCGTGATGCGCCACCCAAGGTCTATCTCAACGGCAAGGAGTTCCGCCTCTCGAACCTCAGCCTGACAGGCGCCGGCGTGAACGCCAACCAGAGCGTCGAGATCGACTTCACCGAAGGCGACATCCTCCCCATCGACGTCAAGCAGTCCGGCATCTCGATCATGGAAAGCCGGGCCCGCGTCGTCCGCTGCGACCGTCATCCGTTCGGCACCAAGGTCGCCATCCAGTTCATCGACGGCACCGTCGACTTCAATTCGCTCCTCAGCCGCAATGCGCAGGCGCGCATCTCCCAGCAACTCAGGATCCTTGATCCTTCCGCACCGGGAAAAGTGTCACCGGAATATCGCGCCCACTGCGCGGATGTGCTGCATTTCCTGCGCTCCTACCGCGCCGTCGTCGATGCGAGCCAGCACGCCCTCACGGGCCGGAAGGGTGGACTGAGCGAAGACAGCACCTACGAAATGTGCGAGCCCCACATCATTCCCCAGTGGCGCAAGCTCTGGCTCGCCGGCAACCAGATGGTCGCCCCGCTGATGGAGGACAAGGAGCTGCTCGAAGCAGCAAAGGCCTACACCGAAATCGTGCTGACCCCCGAGTTCGGCCTGGGCCCGGTCTGGTGGCGCAGCTACCACAAGCCGGCCGGCTATCCGGGCGACTTCGAGATCATGAACTACGTCTATGACTGGCAGCGCGAGGGAAAGGACGTCTACGGACAGCTCATCCATCGCATCGGCCTCGACGTGTCCGAGTGCATCGCGACGCGCATGGATGTCGTGCGCCGCGAAATCAGGAAAATGGTCGAGGAGCGCGCCAACGACGGCGGCACGCGGGTCATCAGTCTCGGCTGCGGCTCCGCGCGCGAGGTTCAGCTGCACCTGCAGGACCCCGCTGCCATGGACGCACCGGTGACCTTCACGCTGATCGACCAGGAACAGAACGCCCTCGCCTACGCCTACGAAAAATGCCATCCGCACACGCTGATGAAGAAGCGCCACGCACGCGTCCAGGCGCTGAACGTCTCCTTCACCGACGTCCTGCGGGGCGGCAAGTGGCTCGATGACCTGGGTCCCCAGAACCTGATCTACACGGTCGGCCTCGTCGACTACCTGGTCGACAAGCGTGCACGCGCGCTTGCCGAAAGGCTCTATGAACGCCTCGAACCGGGCGGCCTGCTCATCGTGGGCAACATGAACCAGACGGACCTCAGCAACCTCTGGCCGATGGAGTTCATCACGGACTGGCATCTCTACTATCGCAACGAAGCCGAGATGCTGGCCTGGACGGGCAACATGGCGCATGCAGAGGCCTGGACGGAGTTGGAGAGCACGGGCCGCGTGAGGCTGCTCTTCGCGCGCAAGAAGGCCTAGACGGCTTCCCTCATCGCGGTCGGTGACGACGGCGGATTGCTGGCGGACAGCACGCGCGACGCCGGCAACTGCACCCGCACGGTCGTTCCATGGTTCAGCGCACTGTCGAGCGTGAGCGTGCCACCGTGGATCTCGATGATCTTCTTCGAGTAGGGCAGCCCCAGGCCCGTGCCGCCATGCGTGCGTGCATGGGCACTCTCGACCTGCTCGAACGGACGCAGCACCCGTTCGAGGTTTTCCTTCGCGATGCCGATACCCGTGTCCTTGACCTGGAAACGCACGCCATCGCGGAAGCTGACATGGGCATTCACGACGATCCGCCCGCCCGGCGGCGTGAACTTCATGGCGTTGGAGATCAGGTTCAGGGCCACCTGGCGAATGAGACGCTCGTCGCCCTTCACCATCACGCCTTCATCCTGCGAAAGGAACGTGAGGTCTATGCTGTTTTCTTCGGCCTTTTGCTGGAACATCTTCAGCGTGGACTTGATCACGCTGCCGAACTCGAAGGTCGTCTCGTTCAGGTCAAGCTTGCCCGCTTCGGCCTTGGCGAGGTCCAGGATGTCGCTGATGATCGACAGCAGGTGCTGGCCGCTGTCATTGATGTCGGTGGCGTACTCGATGTACTTCGCCGAACCGACCGGACCCAGGTATTGCTGGCGGATCATCTCCGAGAAGCCGATGATGGCGTTCAGCGGCGTGCGCAATTCGTGGCTCATGTTCGCAAGGAAGTCGCTTTTCGCGCGGTTCGCCGCTTCCGCCTCGTCAAGCAGGACCTGCATGGTCCCGTTCTTTTCCTCGATGATCTTCTGCGCAATGTAGTTGTTGCGGATATGCGTCTCGAGGATGTAGCTGCAGAACAGTCCGACGCCGGTCGCCATGCCCAGGAAGAAGTTGTTGGACACGTAGTCCGTTGCCGAGATCGGATTGATGTAAAGGCTGACGAACTGGTAGCACGCCACGATCGAAAGCGTGATGAACAGCGAATACGAGAAGCGAAGTCCCAGAAGGCTGCCTGAATAGATCACGACCATGATCAGGCCGGCATAGTACTGGCTGTTGAACGGCGCCGGCAGCACGGCAACCATGAGCACGACACCCAGGCCGCCGGCACACATGGCCGTGGCCAGCGCCGGCTGGACATAGCGCTCGAAGCTGCGCGTGAAGGACAGGACAAAGATGATCGCCATGGGCGGAACCGCAATGCCATAGCGGATCGTCCAGAGGGTTGGCCGGTACTCTTCGCTGATCAGCGCATCAAGCATCCCGAAGGCGGAATAAAGAACCACCGCGGCAACGAGATAGAGGCGAATGAAGAAGATCGAGGACGCAAAGGAGCGCGCCGAGAAGTCGCGTTCGACTCCGGCGTCCTTGAAGCGAAGCAGCACCCGATTGAGATCGAAGCGCCCTCCGCCAGCCCACTTCTCCTTGGCGCTCACGCGAGACGTTCCACCAGCGCATCCTTGACAGGCATGCAGGAACTTAGTCCTGACATCTTAAGAAGCATCTTAAACTGCTTGGTTTTGCCACCTTAATTGTCGATAACCACGGCCATTTCCTTGACTCCCGGTGATGCTTCTCACACGGTGTATCCCGATGGGTCAGGGTGGTGTTTTGGGTCCAACGTTGCGTTCATCCCGACGGGCAGGACTGACGAGTCTGGCAATTGCCGTGATCGTCAGTACACCGCCTGTTTCAATCTGGAACAGCCAGGCCCTCGCCGCCGGCTTCGCATTGCGCGAGTACAGCCTCACCACAGCTTCCACATCATTCGCCGGTGCAACTGCAGGAACCGGATCACCAGATTATCTTGCGCATAACCCTGCCTCGAGCATGGATGTCGCCGACTGGGACATGCAGGTCACCGCCAACGCAATCTTTCCGTCGAGCAACGCCAGCTATGTCACAGCAACATCTGCAACCGGCGACGCGCTGACCGGTTCGCGAACGCCGGACGGATTCATCCAGGACGCGATCGAGCCCGGCATGGCCTTCAGGCTGCGCCTCTCGGACCGATGGACTTCAGGTCTCTCCATTTCTGCACCATGGGGCCTGGGCACCGTCTATGACAGGAACTGGTCGGGCCGCTATTACGCGGTGGAGTCCCGCCTGCTCACCGTCAATCTCTCGCCCTCTCTCGCCTGGCAGGCGAGCGACAACCTCGCCCTTTCGGCAGGCTTGCAGGTTCAGTACGCGAGCGGCGTGCTGTCCAACGCCCTTGACTTCGGAACCATCGGTGCGGGTTTCGGCGTTCCCGGTTCCCTCCCCGGCCAGCAGGACGGATTTGCGGAATTCAAGGCCAGCGACTGGGCTGTCGGGTATCGCCTCGGCCTGATCTGGAAGCCGGTGGACGTTCTGACCCTTGGGATCGCGCATCGCTCGGAGGTCCGCCACCGGCTTGAAGGCGACGTCGATTTCACGCTCGACACCGCAGGCGTTGGCGCAACGCTGGCGGCGCTCGGCGGCGCGTTTGTCGACACGGGCGGCACCACGCGCCTCGACCTGCCTTCCGTGACCAGCGCCGGCCTGTCGTGGAAAGCCACCGACAGGCTCACCATCCTTGGCGAAGTCTCGTACACGAACTGGAGCACGGTGAAGGAGTTGCGGATCAACTTCGACAATGCGGCCCAGCCCGACAGCTTTCAGTCCTATCGATGGAAGGATGCGTGGATGGTGTCTGCCGGCCTGTCATATGTGGCATCTCCGGACTGGACGATCCGCGCCGGAGCGGCGATCGACGAAACGCCGACGATCGATGCCACGCGCGACCCGCGCATTCCTGACGCAACACGCACCTGGCTGTCGTTCAGTGTCGAACATCATCTCACTGAAAGAACTTCCGTGCAGGTCGGATATGCAAAGCTGATGTTTCCGGAAGAACCGATCGCGCTCAGCGCCGCGTCAGCCGGAAACGAAGTTCGCGGCAATCTTGCAGGTACAACGGACGCAGACGCCGACATGATCTCGGTTCAGCTCACGCTGCGTTAAGACTTAAGCTGTGAGAAACCCGAAAACCAAACACATGTTGGCGTTGAAGCATTGAGGACGCGCACTTAGGTTGTTTGTCCACACGCTGGATACAACCCATGAGCATCGATCGCATGGCGCTCGCAGGATTTGCGCGCCGCTCTGCCGCCTTTTCGCTGGCCCTGCTTGTTTTCGATGTCTGCCTTTACGCGCTCATGATCGCCGGGACCATCCTCGCTGACGCTGTGTGGCAGCAGCTTCTGTTCTCGGTTGGCGCCGGCACGATGATCGCGCTGACAGCCATCGTGGGCCATGACGCGGGCCACCAGAGCTTTTCGTCGAGCAAGCGCCTGAACCGCATCTGCGGAACCATTGCCTTCCTGCCGGCCCTTCATCCGTTCAGCCTCTGGGAGCACCACCATAACCGCGTGCACCACCGGTTCACTGCGCAGCTGGGCGTCGACAACGCCTTCCCGCCCATGACAGTCGAGGACTATCGCGCGGCTTCTTCGTGGGCGCGCCGGAAGTACCGCTTCATCCGCAGCCTCTGGGGCCAGCCCTTCTTCTATCTCGTCGACGTCTGGCTCATCGACATGTTCCTCCCCTTCACGAAGCCGGGCACGCAGCTGTCGCGCCGCGACTGGTATGACCTGGGCCTCGTTTATGCCTATCTCGCCGCGTTCATCGCCTTGACGACATGGGCGACGATGCAGGTCCACGGCACGGCATGGCCCACCGCGCTTGCAAGCGCGCTGGTGTTCTCCCT
Organism: uncultured Flavobacteriaceae bacterium; assembly: GCA_964646885.1. GTDB lineage: Bacteria > Pseudomonadota > Alphaproteobacteria > Micropepsales > Micropepsaceae > SZUA-430. The sequence goes on along the minus strand of CAZYFM010000011.1, from coordinate 12,193 downwards.
CATCCTGCCCTTCGTCATCTGGAACGGGTTCATCTCGTTCCTGTCCATCGTGCACCACACGGCCCCAAACCTGCGCTGGCACCTTCCTGCCGGTCGCCCATCAACCGCAGAGGAGTCCCTGCAGGGAACCGTGCACATGCTGTTTCCGGAGTGGGTCGACATCGTGATGCACCGCATCATGCAGCACCAGGCGCATCACCTGAACGTCGGCATACCGCTGCAACAGTTGAAGGGCGCGCAGGCCGAGCTCGAGAGTTCGGCACCGGGGGTTCTGACGGCGCGCTGGAACCTGCGATACCACCTGGCCCTGACGAGACAGTGCCAGCTCTACGATCACAAGGCACACCGCTGGTGCACCTTCCGCGAAGTCGAGGAAGAACTGCCGCAGCTGGCGCAGGCAGCCTGAACGGTTGGGAGTTCCGCCTATTTGACTTCGATGTAGTTCCGCGCCACCGCCTCGGCCACCTTGATGCCGTCGATGCCGGCCGAAAGGATTCCGCCCGCATAGCCGGCACCCTCGCCGGCGGGAAACAGCCCGCGCGTGTTGATGCTCTGGAAGTCTTCGCCGCGACGGATGGAAATGGGCGACGACGTGCGGGTCTCGACGCCCGTCAGGACGGCGTCATGCAGGTCGAAGCCGCGGATCTGCCGGCCAAACGCCGGAAGCGCCTCGCGCATCGCCGCAATCGCATAGTCCGGCAGGCAAAGCGACATGTCGGTCGGCGTCACACCCGGCTTGTAGGACGGGACAACGTCGCCCAGCGCCGTGGAGCCCTTGCCTGCGATGAAGTCACCCACGAGCTGGCCCGGCGCTGAGTACGATTTGCCACCAGCTTCATAAGCGAGCGCTTCCCAGCGCCGCTGGAATTCGATGCCGGCAAGCGGGTGGCCAGGATAATCCTCCGGCGTGATGCCGACAACGATGCCGGCATTCGCATTGCGCTCGGCACGCGAGTACTGGCTCATGCCATTGGTGACCACGCGTCCAGGCTCCGACGCAGTCGCCACGACCGTGCCACCGGGGCACATGCAGAAACTGTAGACGGAGCGTCCGTTCGAGGCGTGGTGCACGATCTTGTAGTCCGCGGCCCCCAGCAACTTGTTCCCGGCATTGGGCCCCAGACGCGCACGGTCGATGAGTGATTGCGGATGCTCGATGCGGCAGCCAACCGAGAACGGCTTGGCCTCGATATGGACACCCTCGTCGAACAGCATCTGGAACGTGTCACGGGCGCTGTGCCCGACCGCGAGCACGACCTGATCCGCTTCGATGACCTCGCCGGTGTGAAGAAGGACGCCTTCGACCCGGCGTTCGCCCATGGCATCCTTGCCAACGATGAGACGCTCCACCCGGGTCTCAAACCGGAACTCGCCACCCAGCGACTGGATCTTGGCGCGCAGCTCTTCCACCATCGACACCAGGCGGAACGTGCCGATATGCGGCTTGGCCACGTAGAGGATCTCGGGTGGCGCGCCAGCCTGGACGAACTCCGTCAGGACCTTGCGGCCGAGATAGCGCGGATCCTTCACCTGGCTGTAGAGCTTGCCGTCTGAGAACGTGCCAGCTCCCCCCTCGCCGAACTGCGCGTTGGATTCCGGATTGAGGATGCGCTTGCGCCAGAAGCCGAACGTGTCTTTCGTTCGCTCGCGCACGATCTTGCCGCGCTCCAGGATGATGGGCCGAAAGCCCATTTCGGCCAGGATCAGCGCGGCGAAGTACCCGCAGGGTCCCGCCCCGATCACCACAGGGCGCTTTCGCGGCGGCGCACCGAGGCGTGTCTCGTGCCTGTAGGCCATGTCCGGCGTGACGGAGACGTTGCGGTCATTGCGCAGCCGCTTCAGCACCGCTCCCTCGTTTGCGACTTCGAGGTCCAGCGTGTAGGTCCACATGATCGCGGAAGGCTTGCGCGCATCGGCGGCACGCTTGAACACCGCCAGCGACAGCAGGTCCTTGTCGGCAAGCGACAGCCGTCGAAGCACCGCCGCGCGCAGCGCGGCGTCTTCATGTTCGATCGGCAGGCGAAGTTCAGTGAGCCTCAGCATCCGGGCTTTCTAAAGCCCTTCCGCCAAAAGTGGAATCGGCAAATCCCTTGGGGCTGCCGCGCAAGACGCCGCGGCCAACCCAAGTTCATGCCTAACTGCCGAAGAACACGGCCCACATCGTGCGTCCTGGAATGAAGGCAAACGCACCCGCAATGATTAACCCGCCAATGTAGAGACCGATCATCGAGCCGGCATGGCGCTTCACGTCCCCGCGACGGATGGCCGTCAGTCCCGCCCAGAGCGAGATCACCGTGATGGCCGTGAACACGTGCAGCGCATTGATGCCGCTCCTCAGGTCCACGATCATGGCAACAGACGTGGCGGCGACGATGATCATCGAGGAAACCCACGTCCACCCCAGCGCCTTGTGGAAGCCGGTGCCTTTCGGCAGCAGGAAAATGACGGCCCCGACGAACAGGGCCACGACGGCGGCCAGCACGTGGAGCTGGACAGACAGGGGAGCCTTCAGCAGGGGCGCCGGATTGAAGCCGGGAGTGGCAATCTGCACCGATGACCAATAGGTGAGCATGCCCGTTCTTTGGGCTTCCGGAAGCGTGTACACCCACGCCGCAAAAATCAGCAGTGTCAGGAGCAGGCCAAAAAAAGTGCTGATCCAGAACTGCCGCCAGAACTCCCGGTCCGGCCCAGCCTGTTGCGCATCGCGTGTCACTTCTGTCATTTCTCTCTCCCGGTGGCCATGAAAACCATGCCCCCGCTGCTACTACAGTTCAGGGAAAGCCGGTTGCGCAGATGCGTGAATTGCAGCCAGAAATTCGCGAAATTCAGCCCCCGGCAACTCACGCTTCGCGAATGGCAGGCCCTGCCATCTGGCACGAACTCGGCTGGGCGATCCTGTTTGGCGCCATTCCGGGCTTCATCCTTGCGCTTCTGGGTCCGCTGGGCTCGTTCATGGCACCGATCGGCCCGCGTCTCCTGTTCTGGGTACCCACCATGGTGGCCGGCGCCATCGCGGGAGTGCTCTCCGGCATCGTCCTTGAGCGCAGCCCGGACCTGATCACCCGTCCCATGCTGAGGGCTGTAATCCACGGGATCCTGGTCACGCTATTCATGACCGTCATCGTCCATGCGGTAGGCGGCCTCGTGTTCGGCGCCGGCGCCATCCCGCTCGGACTGGCCCTGCTGTTTTACGTTGGCCTCATCACCCTCGTGATGACGATCCTCTCGACCCTGATGCTCGAGCGTCGCCGACGGGTTGAAGCCGCCTCGCCACTCCCCGCAGAGACGGCCCCGCTTCCCGTCACCCTGGCCGGTCGCCTCAGCCCCAAGCTGAAAGGCGAACCCGTCCTGGCCCTTGAAGCCGAAGACCATTACGTGCGGATCCACACGTCGGCCGGAAGCGAACTGGTCCTGCTGAGGCTCGCGGACGCCGCCAACGAGATGGGCAATACGCCGGGCGCCCGGACACACCGGTCATGGTGGGTCGCGCGGTCGGCGGTGAAGGGCGTCTCGCGCAATGCGGGCAGGACCAGCCTGCAGCTGGTCAACGGGCTGGAAGTCCCGGTCAGCCGGGGCTACCTCGCGGAACTGCGCGAGGCGGGCTGGCTCAACGGTTAAGGCCTCAGGCACCCGGTTTGCAGGACACCTCCCATCACGAGGGAGTGTCCGGAAATGGCAATCAGCGTCGTTACCATGATGGGTGAGCAGGCCTGCGGCCTGGCGTCGTCAACGGCGAGCCTCGCCGGGTCGGACTATGCCTGCAGCCGCGACGAATACGCAGGCGTCGGTTGGGTCACTCTGGGACTGCTGGCACTGGCCCTGTTCGCCATCCATCACGCCCGCCGAGAGCGCCGGCGCCAGGACCGCTATTTGCTGTAGGTGCGAATTCCCGAAGGACGGGACCCGCCGCGGCCGGGGCGACGCGGAAACACCACCACGTTTTCGGGGACAGGATCAGACGGCCCCTCGGGAAGGGTCACGCGGATCTCATCCGAACCGGCCACCGCTTTCGAATGCGAGGACATTCGCGGATTGGGATGCAGTGAATAGGCAAGGAAGGCATAGCCCGGGAACAGCAGCATGAAGCTGCGCGCAACTTCGACGAAGGCGGACTCTCCCGCCCCAGCCTGCGCCAGGCCCATGTAGAGCTCGAAGGCGCCGAGCACGACCAGCGCCATTCCGGCGACGAAACAGATGTTCTTTCCTGCGCTGCGTCCCATGATCCTCACCACTCTGTCCCCATTCACCACGGACACTCTAGCGGCTCAGGATCAATGCCCTGTAAACAAGCAAGGTTTACGTCATGACGCGAGAAGCGGGATATGCGTCTCCGCGTCAAAGGGCACCGAGAAGCCGGGCACGAACGGAATCACCACTTCTATGGTGAAGCTGGCGTTAACCTGGGCGATCGAGACCGGGCCGGAAGTATCCACCGAATAGGTCACCGACACCTGCTGCGACGTGAGCGCCTCAAGACGCTCCTCGATCGAGGTCTCGATCTGGCTGAGGGTCATGTCCGGATCGATCATGATCTCGCGGGCCGTCTCCTCCAGCGCATGCTGCACCGTTCCCGCCTGGTAATAGACGATGGCCATCTGGATGGTTCCCAGCACCATGGTCACGAAGATGGGCAGGACCATCGCGAACTCGACCGCCGACGCCCCACCCTGCGACCTGAAAAAACCTCGTGTGAAACCGTTCATGGGAGCATCTCCTCTAGCGGACCCGCACGGTCTGCGAAGCTTCGTATGTATCTTCCGTCAGGATCCCTTCGAAGGTCACGTTGACCGTCAGCCGCTGGTAGCTCACGGGGTAGGTCCCGTCCCCGCAAAGCTGCGTGCAGACGCTGACGGTCGTACCGCACAGGCAGAACTTCTCCGCCGTCAGCACCGCACCTTCCGGACGGTGCGTCCAGGCGGCATCCACGATGGCTTTCGCCTCGTCAAGGTCCGTGCCTCCGCTCATGAAGTACTGGATGCCCGAACGCAGCGCTGCCTCAAGGTCACCGCGCTGGTACACGACATTGCCGAGGTCGACGACACCCAGCAGGCAGATCAGCAGCACCGGGACCGTCAGACCGAACTCGACGGCAGATGCGCCGCTGTCGTTCCGGATGAAGTGCTTTTGGTTCGTGAACATGTCCACCTCGCCTATTCAACCAGCACAACGCGGCCGGGGAGCGTTATCGGATCCAGGCCCGCGGCCGTGCAGTCCGAGTTCATTGTCGTGGAGCCCGTGAACTTCATCGTTCGCGAGACGACACGCATGCAGCCATTCGAGCCCGAGAAATTGCCGAGGAACTCGACGTCCTGGTTCGGAAAATACAGCGCCCCCGTGAGGCTCGATGTAGCTGTGCCATTGAACTTGTTGAAATTGTAGTCGTTGTCGTCGTCACCCCAGAACAGGAGCCCCTTGTAGGCACCGCTGGTCGGCGCCGTCAGGGTGATGTTTGCGGTGCCGTTGAAATCGACCGTCGCATTGTTCGTCAGGAAGAATGTCACGCCAGAACCAACCACGTTTGCGCTGGCATTGATGCGGAAGTTCCCACCGTCAATGATGTAGACACCGGGCGAGAATGTCTTGTTGCCCTTCAGGTTGCCGCCGCCGCAATAACGCCCCGGCGAGAGTGTCGCCGCGCCATTGCCGCTCGGCAGCGACTGGCAGGCACCCGAAACGCTCGGCTCCGGCACGTCGTCATAGGGGTCCTGCGCCGGCGGAACGTAGGCATTGGGCTCGGCGCAAGTGGTCAGCGTCAGCCCATCGTCGACGGCAATCCCGCCGGCCGCCAGCACGCAGGGCACGGTAACGTCGGCCGAGCCGGTCACGATGAGCGAGTCATCCGCCAGCGAGTTAGACATCACGTTGCAGCCATTGATGAGCGTCAGCGCGTTGCCCGTGAAGGTGACGGCTCCCGACGCTTCAGGATCCAGGGCCAGGATGCACGCGTTGTCGCCATCCTCGTACGTCGCAACGCCGCGGGCCGAGAGGGTGACTTCCGTTTGGGCGAACAGCGCCGTGAAGAAGCGCTGCGCCGGAACCGTGAGGAGCACTTCCACCGACTTCGTGTCCTGGTGCGTGCCGGAGGTGGGTGGAGTATTGACCTGGATGCTGCCAATGGCGGTCTCGAAGCCATGCTCCACCGCCTCATTGAGCGCAACGGCATCGACCTCAGACTCTGTGGCACCACCCCGCTTCTCGACGGCCCCGGCATAGGCAGCCACGTCCGCCGCGGTCTGGAGTTCGCGGTCCTTGAAGTACCAGTAGCCGGTCTCGACACCGAGGCCGGCGGCGCCCACGATCAGGGGCAGCGTCAGGCCGAACATGATCGCCGTGTTGGCGTCGCGACTGCGCCTGAACCGCGCGAGCAGTGAAGTACTGGTCTTCATGGCAACCTCGATGCTCTCCGTGGACAGATGAATCCGTGGAGCAAGTCTGCATCAGGCTGTTTTCATCCTCTTGAATCGGGGACATGACAATTGCATCAAACTTGCCCGGATCACGTCGGTTTCCCGCCAGTTCCTGAAATCCGCTTACGCAAAGCTAACCACCTTCAGCCTACCTTTGAGTAAAGTGGTTTAGTCGCCCCGCATGCAATCGCAGTCGCCGAGCACATCAGGCGGCAGCCGTCCGAACCATTCATCCAGCGCATCGCTGACGATGTCCTGGGTCGGGCGGCGCAGAAGGGCCGAGGCGAGCTTCAGGCGCACGAAACGCTTTCTCTTCAGCCTCAGGTTCACATGGAACGTCTTGTCGGGGTCCGCCTGGCAGCCATGCGGCGCGTCCGCAGGCTGAAGCTCGGGGCATGGCCCCGGAAGCGGGCGGGCCATCGGCGGCTCGACGGCCTCCGGTGCCTGCGGCACGTCGCGCTGGAGGAAGAGCGAAGACTCCGTCGGGCGCCGGCTGAATGCGCCGGACGACGTCTGGCCATAAGTCCTGAAGTCGGGTCCCGAGGCATCGACGCGCTTGAGCAGTTCATCGGCATAGGTCGTGGCGGCGGGTTCCGCGGAGCCCTTGCGCGCAAGAAGCCCCGAAGTCAGCGATGCAAACTTGTTCATGGTCTGTGGCTCCGGCTACATCACGCGGCGACCGAACGACTGGACGGGTCGTCCGAGGGCATTGATGTTGCGCGGCATGGCAACGGGCGGCGCCACCTCGCGCTGCTCGCTCGCCTCGACGTCACGCCGCATGAGGCGCAGCTGAAGATAGTCCCAGAGCGCCGCGATTTCCTCGGCGGACTTGCCCTCGGGCTCGACTTCCATGACGGTCCGTCCATCGATCATCGAAGCGGCAAAGTCCGTGCGGTTATGGATCGTCGTGGGCGCCACGGTGCCATGCTGGGACAGGGCGACCGCAGCCTCCATCGTGATGCGGGCCCTGGCCATGGCCGCGTTGAGGACGAAGACCATGGGCTTGCGACGGGCCTGGCAGATGTCGATCGTGGGACCAACCGCCCGGAGGTCGTGGGGGCTCGGACGCGTGGGCAGGACGACCAGGTCCGCAAAACTGATGACCTCGGAGATGGCCTTGGTGACGGCGGGCGGCGTGTCGATCACGACCAGCTTGAAGCCCTGCGCCCGCGCGGCATCGAGGTCATGCACGAGGTTTGTAAACACCGAGTGCAGGAATGCCGGGGTCTCGGCCTCGCGGCAGTTCCACCACTTCGCAAGGCTGCCTTGGGGATCGGTATCGACGAGGGCAACGGGCCCCGCGCCCGACAGCTCGGCCTGCACGCCGATATGGCCCGCCAGTGTCGTCTTGCCCACGCCACCCTTCTGTGACGCAAATACCAGAACGCGCATTCCTTGCGACATTCGACTAACTCTCCTCGGTCGGTTGGACGCGCGAACCCGGATGCGCGTTCGGCAGAACCGTACAACGGCCAAATTGAACTCAAATGAAGTGCGCGCGGGGAACTTGATTCAAACTCGCGACGCATTTGCCGAAAGACTGAACGTCCCGGGCTAACCACGGCCGGAACGCGCCCTGCCCGTCCGGGCATGCGCCCAGTCGTTAAACTTTGAATTGGATTGCGCCGAAAGTTCGCGGACCGGCGGCCGGCCCGTCAGCCTTTGCCGCGCTGCAGCATCACCGCGATGCCATTGAAGAGCGCAAGGAAGAGCACGAACACCAGGGCGATGCCGGACACCGTAAGCGTCTCGAGGTACCAGTGCGTGGCCACCGTCGCGGGGATCGCCGCCGCTGTCGCCAGCCCGTGCTTCATCACGAAGTCGGTCGGGTTCGCCATGTCCATCCTCCTGCTGCCGGAAACGGAATCGTTGTGCGCACGCAGCATGCGCGCTCGCGTGCAGCGGCGCAACACGTCGCAGGTTTGGCAACTCCCGGCGTCACAGCTTTAACCGGACTTTAGGCAACCGGAGCTACGGTGATCACGCTGTCGGGCAGTCATGCCGTTGCCCCACGACAAGAACATTGGACCCAACCGATGAAGACGCTGATCCGCAACCTGATGAAGTCGATCCCCAGCCAGCAGGGTTTCCGGGTCACCATCCCGTTGCGCCAGACACCTCATCCCGTGGCCGACGAGGCCATCGCCGCCTGGAGTGAATTCATGGGCCGCGAGTCCGCCGAACTCTGGGTCGCCGCCACCGCCATGCGCGAGAAGCCGCAGGCCCACGGCCAGGCGAGCGCCTGAAGCGCCAGCCCCGACGAAACGGGGACATATTAAAGCCGCAGGGACACCTTGAAACACGCCTGCAACCCGCTCCGCTGCACCGGGCAGATAACAGGTGACACGATACTCCTGATTGGCAGAAAACCGGCAAAAATACTGCCCAAAAGGGGTACTCACTTGGGAGCAGTTTCCTACACGCAGGACTAGCATCCTCGTGCGCCGCTAAATCAGCAGCCTGCTTTTCCGCGGCGAGTTGTCCTCACCACAGACATTTATGTACTTTCCGTCACCTATTGGGTTGACGCGATTTCGATCGCTGATATGGAAGCGCCTCAACTGGGTAGGCGCTGCCCCCTCCGCGGCGTCCAGTTCAATAGGGGTTTCTCATGAAGTCTAAACTCATCCTGCTCGGCACCGTGGCCGGGCTCTCCATCATCTCCGCAGCGAATTCGAATGCGCATAACCAGGGCTGGTATGTCGGCATCGAAGCCGGCGCGAACTGGATCGGCGACAACGATTTCTCGTTTGACGACGACAACGGCTACGACGAGTGGTCACTGGCCTCGCTCGACATGGGCTATGGCTACGGCAACTCGGGCTCGATGAGCTTCGACACCGGTTGGGCCGCCCTGGGCACGATCGGCTACGGCTTCGAGAAGAACTGGCGCGTCGAACTCGAGATCGGCTACCGCTCGAACGACGTTGAATCCTATTTCGCCGGCAAGTCCGACTGGTACGCGGCTGCTGAAGCCGTCAACCTGCCGCGCTACGACATCCGCACGGCCGAGTTCGACGAGTGGACCTTCATGGTCAACGTCGTGTACGACGTCCCGCTCACCGACAGGCTCGACCTGAACATCGGCGTCGGCGCCGGTGCAGACCTCGCGGACTTCGACGACAGCTCGTCGGTCAACGACGACGACTGGAACTTTGCCTACCAGGGCATCGTCGGCCTGTCCTACGCGCTCAACGATCGCCTGGACCTGACGCTGACCTACCGCTACCTGAACGTCGACTCGCCGAGCTTCTCGGGCACCAACAAGTGGTCCACCGAGCGCTATGACCTCGACGACGTCGAGAAGCACTCGGTCACCGTCGGCCTGCGCTGGGACCTGCACGAAGACGAAGCGCCGATCGTCGCTCCGCCGCCGCCGCCCCCGCCGCCGCCGTCTGCCGAACCCGAGCAGTTCGTGATCTTCTTCGGCTTCAACAAGTGCAACATCACGGCTGAAGCTGACGCCGTCCTCTCGGAAGCTGCGGCTGCCGCGAAGTCGTCGGGCTCGGCCTCGATCCTGATCGTCGGCCACACCGACACGGTCGGCTCGAACAACTACAACCAGAAGCTCTCGGAATGCCGTGCAAACGCTGCCAAGTCCGGCCTCGTTTCCAAGGGCATCAACGAAGGTCAGATCTCGGCCGCCGGCCGCGGCGAGACCGAACTGCTGGTCAAGACGGGCGACAACGTCAAGGAACCGCAGAACCGTCGCGCCACGATCGACCTGAACTGATCGATCGACGATATGTTCCCGGGAGCCTGATGGTTCCCGGGCGGAAAAGGGTGGAGCTCGTCTCCGCCCTTTTTCTTTGTCCCGCTCTGGAACCTCCGCCGGCCTCTCCGTCATCCCCTTGCGGCACGCCCTGGAGCCTGCACGGAAAGATGACACTTGCACCGAACCCGCATCGCCGAAAATTCCGGATTACTGCGAAAAACACGAATGAAAGATGACACTTTCGTCGTTGTTTTTTCATTTGGGAGACCGTCGGAAAGCCTGGGCGGTCTCACCTTGTGGGCGCCGCCCTGACCGGCAGCGCAATCCTCCCTTTTCCTTTCATGCGCGTGGAGCTTCGGCCAGTCCGGGCTCGACACCGTAAAGAACAATTAGCGAACATTTACGTCGCACGCAATGCGCATTCTCGCCGCAGGGCACGCACCCCGCGGCGACACTGCGCCGACCCTCAGCCCTGGCCGAGGAACCGCGCCCGGATGCCCTGGCGGAACGCCTCGACACCGACCTGCAGGCGCTGCGCATAGGTGGCCTTGGCATCCTCGCCCGCCACGAATGTGACGCGGTCCGTGGTGTCATTGGCCGCCGCATAGACCGCCTCTGCGATCTGCTCGGCCGTCGACCCGTCCTTGCGCCGCTCCGGATCACGGAAGGCCGCCATCGTCTTCATGATGGCGTCCGCATAGGCCGGATGCGGCGTGAAAACGAGGGATCGGCTGGCGAAGTCGGTCGCGATCCCGCCCGGCGCCACCGTACGCACCTTGATGCCAAAGGGCGCGAGTTCGTAGGCCAGGCTCTCGCTCCAACCCTCAAGCCCCCACTTCGTGGCGTGGTAGACCGAGTTGAACGGAAAAGTCACGAGGCCCCCGATGGAGGTCGTCGTGATGATCGTGCCCTGCTTCCGCTCGCGCATGGCCGGCAGGAAGGCCTGCGTCACCCGCATCACGCCCAGCAAATTCGTGTTGATCTCGTCGACGAGCTGCGCGTCACTCGCGGCCTCGAAGGCGCCGGCCAGGCCATAGCCTGCATTGTTGAAGAGCACGTCGATGGGCCCGCGGGCCAGCGCCTCGCCAGCCGCCGCCTTCACCTCGTCCGGCTTGGTGACATCGAGCTTGAGAAGCGTAACCCCCTTCGTGTTGCCGAGCTCGGTTTCCTTGGACGGATTGCGCATGGTCGCAAAGACCTGCCAGCCATGGCGCGCAAACAGCTGCGCCGCCGCCCGCCCAAGCCCCGTTGAACTGCCCGTGATGAAAATCGTCCTGGACATGGCAAGTCTCCCTTGAGTGCGTTGTGTGCGAGCCCCAACTGCCCCACCCCGCCACGCGCCGTCAATCAAAAGGTGCCACAGCGCCTCCAAGTCGTGGCGGGGGGGGGCGGGGCGGGCCCCTCACACAACTTG
>CAZYFM010000011.1:0-647 GCA_964646885.1 uncultured Flavobacteriaceae bacterium | reverse complement strand
CGCCCGCCGCCCCCCCCCCCCACTTTGTCCTGCCCGGGCGCGGCCCGGCCCCCCCCCCCACGACTTTTCTGTCTCGTCACCCATGCTAAAGTTGCGTCACCCTCAAGCTGGACGCTTCAGATGCGCCTCGTGATCGCAACACTCCTGGCAGCCACGCTCGCCGCCTGCACCACCGCAGGCAGCGACCACCCCTGCAGTGGTGCAAGCCAGGTCGAAACCCGCCTCTATCTCGGCCTCAGCCAGCCCGGCGGTCCCAACGTGACCGCAAGCGCCTTTGCCAGGTTCCTGAAGGAGGAAGTCACGCCCCGCCTGCCCGAAGGCTATACGCTGCTCGAAGGACAGGGCTTGTGGCGCGAGGAGCGCTCCGGCAAGACGATCTCCGAGCCCAGTCGCGTGCTCGTCCACCTGCACGACGCATCGCCCGCAAAGAGCAGCAACCTGGACGCCATCGCCGCAGCCTACAAGCAAACCTTCCACCAGGAAGCCGTCCTGCGCACCGACACCACGACGTGCGTCGCGTTTCGCTGACCGCAGGCCCTGCGGGAGGTGTTCGCTACACCATATTCAAAACAAACACCGTCTTGGTCTGCGTAGGCGAGGGCTTTGCAGAAGTAGCGCGCCGTGATTCTCTTTTCCTTGCGAATCTC
>CAZYFM010000010.1:18100-49206 GCA_964646885.1 uncultured Flavobacteriaceae bacterium | reverse complement strand
GATCCTGGGAGTTACATTGTTCCTGCAACTCGCCAGCGCCCTGTTCAGGGCGCGCCGCGTGCACTGGAAGTGCAGCGAGTGCGGGCTCCTCGAGCACGAAGAGGATGCCCTTCACTGCAGGCATTGTGGTACGGCATTGCACCGGCCCCACCGGAGTTGATCAGCGAGTCTGTCTGCGCCGCGCTGAACTGGGTCGGGGTCGGTGTTTTGGTCTCATCAGCGCGGATGCAGTCCCGAGCGCATGAGCTTCGGGATGAGCGTCAAAATCACGAGGACAAGCACGAGGGCGAGGAAGCCCTTGGCGGTGCTGTCGGTCGTCGGGCTGACATAGATACGCGGTCCTGCCACCAGCCACAGAAGTGCTGCACACCACATGACATCAAGCACCAGGCTGAGGAGGCGGGTGTGCGGCTGCCAGCGCCCTTCGGCGAAGACGGCTGCATAATGAAGGCCGCTCATGATCCACATCGCGATCACCATCATGGCACTCCCCGCAAGAAATGCCGGGTCGAACGCGAAGGCCGCTCCTGCTGCGGGCGAGAGCAGGCTGTGAAAGATCTGCTCTGCGCCGGCCAGCGTGATGATGCCTGCAAGCGCCGCCAGGGCGGCGAGCACCCAGAGGATGCGATTGATGCGGTCGTTGCGTTCGTCTGCTTGTGACATGTTGTTCTCCGTCGGTTGGGGTGAAGACTGTTCAATTCTGGCGTGCGTTGGGCTGTCGGGCGCCGGAGAGTTCCGGTGTGCCGCGCGGGCTCATGAGCCATCGGCGGAGCTTCAGCGCGAGATCCGCGAGCACGAGCAGCAGGATCACGCCCATCCAGCCCTTGGCGGCTTCCTCAGTAGGTGGATTGAGGAAGATGCGCGGGCCAAAGGCGAGCCAGCCCATCACGAGGATCCACGCTGCGGCGAGGACGAGGTCCAGCTTGCGTGTCAGCGGACGCCAGCGACCTTCAAAGATGACGAGGGCTGCGAGCACGGCGTGGGCGCTCCACATCGCAACGACGATGGCGGCGCCGGTCGAGAGGAAGTCCGGGTCAAAGTTGAAGATGTGCTGGGCGGCAGGCGGCAGCAGTTCGCGTGCCAGCCACGGGGAAGCGGCCAGGATGCTGGCACCTGCAGCGGCAGCCACGAACAGGGCAGCCCACGTCATGCGGTTGATGTCATCGCGGTCGGCGGGGTGGGGGCGCCAGGCCGCGGGCTGGGCGGGTGGCCATTGGTGGCGTACCCAGCCGGCGATGATCGCGGCCATGACCATGAAGCCGGGCCACCAGAGAGCGCCGATGCCATGGGAGACCCACCAGCTGCCGAGCGCCTGAAGCTCCTGTCCCGGCGTGCGCAGGAGTGCTGCCGGAAGGGACAGGAGCCACTGCAGGAGTACGCCGGCAATGGCCAGTTGCACGAAGCCCGCCGTGCGCGCGGCCGGAACGATCACGAAGCCCGGAGCGCGGTAACGCTCGGCGACATCCTCCGGAGCGCCAAAGCCGCGTACCAGGCTGAGGGCCATGGCTTCGTCAGCCGCGCGGCCCTGTGCTTCTGCCTTTCCCTGGAGCTCTTCGAAAAGCAGGGCCCTGAGTTCAAGGGCTACGTCATTGCGCCGTGCGCGGGGCAGGCGGCGCGCCACGTCGCCGACATAGGCTTCGATCACGGCCTCTGGTGTCATCATTTGGTGTCCTTCCTGCGCTTCGGGCCCATGCCGTCATCGGCGACGAGGTCGGCGACAATGTCGACGAGCCCGTTCCAGTTCCCGACCAGGCGCGCGTAGAGGGCGCGGCCGGCGGGGCTGAGCTTGTAGTAGCGGCGCGGTGGGCCTTCCTCGATTCGCCACTCGCTGACCAGCAGGTCCTGCGACTCCAGGCGGCGCAGCAGCGGGTAGAGGGTGCCTTCCTCGATCTCGAGGCCACGCTCGGCAAGGGACTGGCGCAGCGAGTAGCCATATTGCCAGTTCCCCAGCCGCGACAGCGCCGCCAGCACGATCACCCCGCGGCGGAGTTCCTGCTCGATCCTGTCGTCGGGGGCTTGAGAGTTCGGCGCCATACCCAGAGTCATCCTGTACTGTGTGACTCTATGTATGTGGCGGATGGATGTCAAGACGGGTGCCGCCGCCCCCATCGGCTGCAGCAGCCTTGCGGCTGCGCAGGCTTCAGCCTGCTGCAGGGGATGGGGACTTTTGGGGTGGGAGGCGCTAGCATGGGGGGATGACAGACACATCGCTTCCGACACTCCCCTCCCAGCCCGCCGGCACGCGCTGGCCAACCCTCGCCTGGCCTGAGGCTGCGCTTGCCTGTGCGGACCGGGCTTCGTTCGATGCGCTCGTTGCCGAGGCCTTTGTGGCCAAGACGACGCCTACGCTGGGCGAAACACATGCGTTGCTGGTGGTGCAGGGTGGCAGCATCACCTTCGAACGCTACGGGGAAGGGTTCACGGCCGAGAGCACGCATCATTCGTGGTCGAAGGCCAAGAGCATCACGCAGGCGCTTGTGGGCATGCTGGTCAGGGACGGCAAGCTCGACATCCATGCGCCCGCCGACGTGCCGGCCTGGTCGAACGATGCGCGCCGGGAGATCACGCTCGACCAGTTGCTGCGCATGTCGAGTGGTCTCAAGTTCATCGAGGACTATGCGCCCGGTGGCAATCCCTCCGACGTGATCGAGATGCTGTTCGGCAAGGGCAAGGAAGATGTTGCGGCCTACGCGGCTTCGCTGCCGCTGGAGCATGCGCCGGGAAGCTACTGGTCCTATGCCAGCGGCACATCGAATATCGTCAGCCGGATCGCCTCGCGCGCGCTTGATGCCCAGGGTCCGGCATTCGGCAAGTTCATGCGGGAGCGGCTGTTCGAGCCGCTCGGGATCACGTCGGCGATCCCCAAATTCGACGCGGCGGGGACGTTCATCGGCTCGAGCTTCTGTTTCATGACGGCGCGGGACTTTGCCCGGTTCGGTCTGCTTTATCTGCGTGATGGCGTCTGGGACGGCCGTCGCCTGCTGCCCGAAGGCTGGGTGGACTACGCCCGTCGTCCTACGTTCCAGCAGCCCGGCGTCGATGCGAACCGGTATGGTGCGCACTGGTGGCTGGACTTTGGCGGGCGCGGCTCGTTCTCGGCGAATGGCTATGACGGTCAGTTCACGATCATCGTGCCGGACCGGGACCTCATCATCGTACGCCATGGCGCGACGCCGCTGGCGCTCAAGGATAATCTCAAGGCGTGGATCGGGAAGCTGTCAGCCTGCTTCTGACGCGGGCCATGATCTTCCTGCGGATTACTTTCCCAAGGCATGGCTGAAGCCCCGGCAGTGGAGTAATCCGCTATCAAGGGTTGCGGTGCCGACCCGAGTTCTGCGTGGCGTGCCCATGCCGGTTTTGCTAGCTCTCGTGCATCGACAGGCACATGACGAGTCACGGGTGAGGCAATGGTGTTTGGCAGCTCTCCGCAGGAACCGGGTTCAGGCAGCAGCTGGCTGAGGCGCGGTGCCAGACGGTCGTGGAAGTGGGTCCGGGACAACCTGACCTCGGCGCCCGTGACAGAACAGCTGCGCAGCCTTGATGGTCGCGCGCAGGTACAATCCAGCGCGATCGAGAGCGTGGGAAGCCAGGTGGCGGAACTGTCACGCAACCAGAGCGGCATTCTGAAGGTTCTCGAGCAGCACCAGGCCATGTTCGAGCGCGTTGATGATGTGCTGGCGCGGCTCAGCTCGCAGAATGACGGCGTCGGAAAGGCCCAGGAAGAGACGCTGCGCGTGCTGGGTGATGTCCGCTCGCAGCTTGCCGCGCTTCGGTCCCTGCCTTCGGATCTCGCCACGGCCAAGACGGAAATCCTGAACGGCGTCAGCGGCACCGGGCAGCATCTGGGCGAGGATGGCGCGAGAACGCGAGAGCTGGTGTCTGGCCTGCCAACGCGGGAACAGGTCCATGCGATCATCAGCGAGGGCGTCGTGGCGCAAGGGCTTGCCGCGACGCGGGTCCAGGTGGTCAACGAGCTGCAGAAGGTGCAGCAGGTCCTCGCGATGCAGGGCGTGGACATGCGCGAGCAGCTGTCGGCGCTGCCAAACGCCGAAAAGGTGAAGGCGCTGGTAGAGGACAGCGGCGTGGCGCGGACGCTTGCGGCGACGAGAACCGAGTTTGCCGGTGCCTTGCGTGACGTGGGCGAGATGATTGGCGAGCGGATCGCCGGCATTGATGGGCGGATCGCTGCGCTGCCGCTTGCCGCCGACATCCAGGCGGCGGTGGATCTGGACAGCGTCTCGCGCCAGGTGGAAGCGCTGAAGGCACATATGTCCGAGACCGTGAACGGCCTGAATGAAGCCGTCGCACGACAGACTTCGGATGTAGCGGCACGCCTGTCGTCGCTGCCAACGACGGATCAGGTGCACGCGCTCGTCAACGGCGGCACGATTGCCAAGGAGCTGGCGTCGGCGTGGACGCAACTCGTGGACGGCCTGCAGAAAGTGCAGGAAACAATCAGTGCGCACTCGGCGCGCTTCCACGAGCAGCTGGCGACGCTGCCTTCAGGCGAACAGATCCAGGGGCTCGTCAATGGCGCGACCCTGGTCCAGGAGGTTGTGAAGTCGCGTTCAGAACTGTCGTCGACGTTGCAGAAATTCAGCTACGAAACGTCATCGCAGATTGATGGCGTGCGGAGCCGCCTTGCCGCCATGCCGACAGGCGAGGAGATCCAGGGCTGGATGAACAGCGCCTTGCTGCTGCAGGAAGTGGCTGCCGTCAAGGCGCAGGTGTCGGACGGGCTGCAGGCGGTTCATGGAACGGTGGCCGAGCAGGCGGCCAACGTGCAGGCACGCCTATCCGACATGAAGACGCAAATATCGCAAGGACTGCAGGGTGTCACGGGTGCCGTGGTCGAGCATGCCTCCGGGCTGAAGGCGCGGCTTGCGGAGTTGCCGACCACCGAGCAGGTTCACGCGCTTGTGGAGGGCGGTACGGCGAGCAGCGTGCAGAGCACGCGCAAGCTCTTCAACGAAGAGGCGCAGCGCGGCCAGGTGGTGGCGGACCGGACGGCGGTAAAGCTCTCCCACCTTCAGTCGCGCAGCGTGATTCCGCTGCCGGCGCATGGTCTCGTGCTGTGCCGGAACCCGCTTGGTTATCTGGCGGTGCCTTCGGACGACCTTTCGACGATTGGCCTTTATGCTGATGGTGCCTTGCCACGCCAGGGCACGCTGAAGTTCATCGAGAAACACCTGCGGCCGGGCGGCACGTTCGTCGATGTGGGTGCCAATGTCGGGCTGTTCAGTCTGCTGGCCGCTCGCGTCGCGGGTCCCTCGGGAAAAGTGATCGCCATCGAGCCTTCGCCGGTGACAGCCAGCGCGCTGCGCGCAACGGTGCGCGCCAATGCGCTTGAGTCCGTCGTGCGGATCGAGCAGGTGGCGGCGGGTGCCGAGCGGGGCCTGGGTACGCTTTCGGTCATGACGAACTGCAGGCAGTCCACGCTGCTTGCTCCACCGGTCACGTCCGAACCTCAGGCGGCAAGCGTGGTGGCGACAGTCGTACCGCTGGATGAACTGCTTTCCGATGTCGTTCCGGACGTCGTGAAGATCAGCGTTGAAGGATGGGAACTCAAAGTGCTGGAAGGCATGCAGGGCTTGCTGGCTTCCCATCCGGGGCTCCTTCTCGTCATGGATTTCGAGCCGGCCCATATCCGCAGCACCGGCCTTTCGGCGGCGGGGTGGGTGGATCGCATGACGGCCTCGGGCCTGCGTGTGTTCGAAATCGACGAGCGCAATGGCGAATTGCTGCCGGTGCGAAGGAGCGGGATCGAGGAGATCGTTTCCGCCCATGTCGTGGTGACACGAAACCCGTCCCTGCGCAGCGACGCCGGCGAGGAGCTGGTGTGGCAGGGCACGACAGCGCCTGGATTCGCGGCATCGTGAGTGCCTGGAGGGGCCAAGAGTGCTGACCGCCCGCTGATCCTGCTCCCATCATGGGAGAATTGCTCCGGCCTTGAGGGACTTTGCGGGTCGAATTGCGAGACGGCGGGTTCCGCGCGGCATCTCGCGAGCCGTCTGGGCGGTTGACATGCTGTCCCCCGATACTATCTCCCCATAAGGGGCTCCCCCTCATCCGACAAGTTGCGCCGACGACGGAGACGACGTTGCATGCCTCATGAAACGCCGCTGATCGCCACCATCGCCGTTGGTCTTGGACTCGCGTTCCTGCTGGCACTGGGGGCGCAACGGCTGCGCCTGCCTCCGATTGTCGGCTACCTGCTGGCTGGCATTGTCGTCGGCCCATTCACGCCCGGCTTCGTGGCAGACCAGAAGCTTGCGGTGGAACTGGCCGAGCTGGGCGTCATCCTGCTCATGTTCGGCGTCGGGCTGCATTTCTCGCTGAAGGACCTGCTGTCGGTTCGTGCGATCGCAATCCCCGGCGCCATCGGGCAGATCGTCGTCGCGACGATGCTGGGTGTCGGGCTCGCGCTCGTGCTCGGCTGGTCCGTCGGTGCCGGCCTTGTCTTCGGTCTCTCGCTGTCGGTCGCCAGCACCGTCGTTCTCCTGCGTGCGCTGCAGGAGCGGCGCCAGGTCGAAACGCAGCGTGGCCGCATCGCGGTCGGCTGGCTGATCGTCGAAGACCTGGTCATGGTGCTGACACTGGTCCTCATTCCGCCCCTTGCTGGATTGCTGGGCGGGGTTCCTCCGGCGAACACCGTCGATGGGGGGCTTGTGGCCGCTCTCGAGATCGGACCAGTCTGGGCGACAATCTTCCTGACTTTCATCAAGGTCGCTGTCTTTGTTGCGCTCATGCTGGTGCTGGGGCGCAAGCTGATCCCGTGGGTTCTTCACTTCACGGCCCATTCGGGCTCGCGCGAGCTTTTCCGGCTCGCGGTCCTGTCCATCGCGGTCGGTGTGGCATTCGGCTCGGCCAAGCTCTTTGGTGTCTCCTTCGCCCTGGGCGCCTTCTTTGCAGGGATGGTGCTCGCGGAGTCCCATCTCAGCACGCAGGCCGCGAAGGAGATCCTGCCACTGCGCGATGCCTTCGCGGTGCTGTTCTTCGTCTCGGTCGGCATGCTGCTGGATCCGATGGTCTTCCTCAACCAGCCTCTGGCCGTGCTTGCCACGTTTCTCATCATCACCTTCGGCAAGTCGCTGGCGGCCTACCTGATCGTGCGTGCCTTCGGTCATCCGAACGGCGTGGCGCTGACGATTTCGGCGAGCCTTGCGCAGATTGGCGAGTTCTCGTTCATCCTGATCGTGCTGGCGGTAAACCTGGCGATCGTGCCTGAAATGGCGCGCGACCTGGTGGTCGCCGGATCGATCCTGTCGATCCTCGTGAACCCGCTCCTGTTCCTCGGGATCGACAAGCTGGAAGCACGGGCGCCTGCACCATCGGATGCCGGCGACCTGTCGTCCGACGCGTCAGCGCCAGGCGTCGTTGCGGCAGCGCCGTCCGGCGCTGCAGCGGGTCACGTCGTGCTGGTAGGCCATGGACGTGTCGGCTCGGCGATCAGCGCCGATCTGCTCAAGAGGGGCATGGCGCTTACCATAATCGAGGAGAATGCAGACCTGGTCGAGGCGCTGCGGGCGCGCGGGATCGATGCCATTGCGGGAAAGGCAGGTGAACCCTCCATCATCGAGCACGTCCGCTTCGGCCAGGCGCGCCACCTGGTGATTGCCATTCCCGACACGTACGAGGCTGGCCACATCATCGAGTACGCCAAGAAGGCCAACCCCTCAATCCGGGCTGTCGCGCGCGCCCACCAGCCCGAGGAAGTTGCCTATCTGCGCAAGCAGGGCGCCGACAGCGTGTTCATGGGAGAGGAGGAGCTTGGCCGGGCGATGGGAGCGGCGGTCGCGTGAACCCATAACCTGCGAGGTAATTGTCCCGATGCAGAGACAGCCTTATCAAGAAGGCTGGCAACTGATTAGCGGAGAGATTTCACCATGGCCCTGCTTCGGATCGTTCTGGTCATCCACCTTGCCATCCTGACGGCCTATACGGCCATCGTGATCGGCAATCATGGCTGGAACCTGATGCCTGTGTTCTTTGGCGACATGGCGCTGATGGGCTGGCCTGGACAGTTCAATCTGGACTTCATCGGGTTCCTGATGCTGTCTGCGCTCTGGACGGCCTGGCGAAACAGCTTCTCGCCCCTCGGCCTGGCGCTGGCAGTTGTGGCCTTCTTCGGCGGGATGATGTTCCTGTCGATCTACGTGCTGATCCTCAGCCTGACTGCGCGCGACATCCAGGACATCGTGCTTGGAAGTGCGGGCCGGGCGGGCTGATCCCCGGCGTTATTCGACCACGAAGCGGACCTTGACCCTTGTGGTCGTGCCCGCGGCTGGCGTGTCGTTCCTGAGGCGTGGCGCGGCCCGGTAGCGTGACAGGACGCGCCCCGTTGCGGCATGGAACCGGGTCAGGCCCGGCGGGTCCGTCTCATAAGACAGGCACTCGAGAGACAGGTCCTCGCGGATGCGGCACGTGGCCGTCACCGTGGCCCCGATCCCATCACGGAGCTCGTTCGGCGGATACTCGCGGCTGAGTTCGTGCGGGGTTGCGGTAACTCTCCAGACGGGGACCGGACCCGCGGCCGCCGCGCGTTTCGGATCGCGGTCCTTCGGCGAGAGATGGACCGTCATGTCCGCCTTAAGGGGCACATCGCTGTCAGGATCAAGCGCCTTCGGATCGAAGCGCCACGCATCAAGGCGCGCCAGTGCCGCCAATTCCAGCGCCAGGCTTTCCGAGGGTGCGGTGTCGAGCGCTGCGCGGTTCCTGAGCCTGCAGTCCTCAAGCCTTCCTTTCATTCGCGCGACGGTGCAATCAAACGCGAGCCTCATGCCGCCCACGGGCAGCGCGGTGCCGTTCAGTGTATCGTGCAGAAGATCACGGCCCGGAAGTTCGACGGGCTTGACCGTCGAGAGATCGAGTGTCTCGAACTCGGGTCGTCCCTTTGGCCGCGCCTGCAGGGTGGCTTCGATCACGCAGGCCGGACCGGCTTCGCTCTCGAGGCTTGCGCCGGGATCCAGCGAGACTTCATCGTAAAACGCAAACACGCGTACCGCGTAAGGGTCGGCAGCCGAGAGGGGCTGCTCGAATTCCCACGTCGTGCGGTCCTCGTTCACGGTGGTTTCCAGCAAACGGGCCGTCTTTCCCACGGAGACAAGCTCCTGGCGGAATGAGGTTCCTTGCGGGGACAGGTCAGGCTGGCCAGTCACGGTCACGTAGCCCTCCGGCGAGCGCTGTGCCGTGATGGTTCCGCCGGGTGCGGGGGAAGACAGCGCCGGCGTGAAGCGCACGCCCAAGTTGGGAAATCGTGGTTCGAGCTGCGACGCCAGCGCGATCACGTGGCGCCGGCAATCCTGCCTGTCGGCATCGTCGCTGAGCCCGTTGAGCGTCAGCGTTGACCAGCGATAGGCCTGCGGCCGGTAGCGGATGGCGTAGTCAAGGCCATCCAGGGTCCAGGCCCGGTTCGCGCTGATCTCGAGTGTGCGACCGGTTACAGGCGAGGCGTACTTCTCCCAGGCGATGGCGGGTGCTGCCTTCATGACATCATCGATGCTCATGCCCAGCGTCACGGGACCGATGGCTGGTGGCGGAAGGTCGGCAGCTGCCGCCCTGAGGCCGATGACGGCCAGCGGAAGCAACAGCATGATGAGGACAAAGCGCAAGCAGGTCTCCCGGGGCGAACCGGCGAGACCATTCCATGTTGGGATCGTCCTGTCGAGCATCCGGCATGGTTGATGACCTTCAAAGTAATTGAATGAGAGACCTGTAGACGGGAAGGTCATCCCGACATCAGGAGGCAACCGTCATGACCGCCGTTTCTCCCATCGACATCGCACGACGCTTCATGAAGCTCATGGAGCCCTTGAACTATGATGAGGCGCTGAAGCTGCTGGCCCCCGACATCACCTATACCAATCCGCCACCCATCGGCACGGTGAAGGGGCCTGCGGGCGTGCGTGCGGTGCTCGAGCCCTTCTTTGCGCCGACGCTGGAAAACGAATTCAGGGTCCTTCGCGCATCTGCCGATGGACCCGTGGTCTTCCTGGAGCGGGTCGACCGGCACAGGCTCGCGGACAAGTGGGTCGAACTGCCGGTCACGGGCGTGTTCGAGGTGCATGGCGGGCTGATCACCTATTGGCGTGACTACTTTGATGCGGCGACAATCATGTCGCAATGGCCCTCGCGCTAGGGCACTCGCCGGGACCTGTTCAGGCAGCGTTCATGTCGCGTCCCCTAGAGGAGGGCCATCCGAGGGGGATGACCATGCACAAATTCCTATTGTTGACGATTGCCGCTGCCATGCTGGTGACCGGCCCGCTGGCCCGGGCTGCCGACGCGCCTTCGCCGGGGCGGCCCGAGACGCTGGCCTATGGTTCGCATCCATTGCAGGCGCTGGACTTCTGGCGGGCGCGCAATGCCGGCGCGCCGGCGCCGCTCATTGTCTTTGTCCATGGCGGCGGCTGGCAGCGGGGAGACAAGCAGACCTCCGGAAACTCCTGGCAGACACCGCACTTCCTTTCGACGGGGCATGCGTTCGCCTCGATCAACTACCGGCTGGTGCCGGATGCCACCGTGGAGGCGCAGGCCGAAGACGTCGCCATGTCCCTGAGATACCTGCTCGACAAAGCAGCCCAACTGGGATTTGACCGCAAGCGCGTGGTACTGATGGGGCACAGCGCCGGGGCGCACCTGTCGGCCCTCGTGGGGACGGACGGGCGCTATCTGCAGATGGCAGGACTTGGGCTCAATGACATTGCTGGCGTGATCCTGCTGGATGGAGCGGCCTATGACGTACCATCCCAGATGGCTGATGGTGGCTTCATCATGCAGCGCATGTATCGCACGGCTTTCGGCACAGAACCCGGACGCCAGCGCCAGCTGTCGCCGATGAGCCATGCTGCTGCACCCAATGCCCCGTCATTCCTGATCCTGCATGTGCAGCGTGAGGGGGCGGTCAAGCAATCCCGGCAACTTGGCGATGCCCTGCGTGCAGCCGGTACGCCGGCCGAAGTGCAGGGCCTGCCGGGCGAAGGTCGTTCGGGGCATCGCGAGATCAACGTGCAGCTGGGTGATCCCTCCTATCCGGGAACGGCAATCGTTGATCGCTGGCTGGCGGGGCTGTTCGGGAGCCGCTGACAGCTGCTACTCATTCATGGAGCATCGTTGGCGCGGGCACAATCGTGCGCGCGCCACGTGCGCAGGAGCCCTGTATCCATGAACGAGCGCGAGGCCAATGCCCTGGCGGCCATCCTTGAGCCCCTGCTGACGGCGCTGGAGGCTTTGTCGCTGATCGCGCGTCACCTGCATCCGCCCCACCTCACCCAGCTCATGGCACGGGCCGGCACGCCGGATGAGGCGCTGCGCGATGCGCGGGCGCAGCACCTGTCGGCACTTTCGGGCATGGCAGAGCTTGCCGCGCTGATTGACGCGTCGTGCGGTCATGTCCTCATGGCATTTGAGAGGCTGCGCTCGGTTGCTTCGGGGGATGGCGATCTGCGGGACGTCTACCAGGCGCTGGGCCATGTTCCCGATGCGCTGGAGACCCTTTACCCCCTGGCCGGCCTGCTTCCGGTGGTGAACCGGTTCTTCATCGATCCCACGCTCAGGGGCGATGAAGCATTGCAGGCATCCCTCATGGGCGGGGACCGGTCCGACCGTACAGGCCTGATGCAGATCGGTGGTCGTGCGAACGGTGCGCCCGACGACCGCGATGCCGTGCACATTTATGTCCCCGAAAACGCCGTGAGCGGCCAACCCTTGCCGCTCGTCATGGCCCTTCATGGTGGCAGCGGTTCAGGGCGGCGCTTTATCTGGAGCTGGGTCAGGGCGGCGCGTTCCGTTGGAGCCATTGTCGTGGCGCCCTCGTCAGCGGGTACCACCTGGTCCCTTTCAGGCGATGACTACGATACGCCCCGGATCCTCGATGTGCTGGAGTTCGTGCGCGGGATGTGGAACGTGGACAGTTCCCGCATGCTGCTCACGGGGATGAGCGATGGAGGAACCTTTGCGTATCTGTCCGGCCTGTCTGCCGGTTCGCCCTTCACGCATCTGGCGCCAGTGTCAGCGGCCTTCCATCCGATGCTGATGGCCTTCGCGGAGCCTGATCGTGTCCGGGGCCTTCCCATCACGGTCGTGCATGGCGAGCTGGACTGGATGTTTCCGGTCTCCATGGCGCTTGAGGCGAGCGAAGCGCTGCACCGTGCGGGGGCTCGCGTGAGATTTCGTCGGCTCGCGGATCTCAGCCACACCTATCCCGGGGAAATCAACATCGGCATCCTCGATTGGCTGATGCGCGAGGGCAATGACGACGCCTGAAGCGTGTTCGGGCAGGGACTGCGTCGCTTACCCGCTGCGTGCGACGGGCCGCAGAAGTTCTTCGGGCATGGGCGACTGGCTTTTCCAGACATCGTAGGAGCGTGTGTAGTGGAGGATCTCGACTTCGCCCGTTCCGTCACGTGAAGGGGCCTTGCCTCTTGCAGACAAGGTCCAAAGGCGCTCCTCAAGGGCCCGGATGGCGGGAACGTTGGTCGAAAGCGTATTGGCACGCTGGAACTTCAGGCCGAGTTCCTCGAAGAAGTAGCGGTTTACGCGCCACGCGGTCTCGTGGCGAATGTGGGTCTTGCGTTCGGGAATGTCGCCAATGATGACGTTCAGCAGGAACTCCGACACCGACCAGTCGACATAGACGGACCAGAGCCCCACCAGTCGATTGTCGTCGCGCCGGAAGATTCCCAGCGCGTGATGATTTATGCGGTCGAAACCCTGCACATAGCGGCGGAAGTCATCAGGTGACAGTCGGCCTGCCGGGGCATTCAGCATCCGGGCGGTGGCCGGGTCGGCCATCCACTCGCACCAGTCGCCCATCTCGTCCATTTCGTCGAGCGAGCGGACGATGTAGTTGGGTGTACCGATCTCGATGCGGCGCGGTTCAATCATGAGGCGGCGACTTTCCCTGCACGGACATGGATGTGATGATTCGATGCGTTCGAACCTTACTCCTTCGGGGTCAGGCTCGCGCGGATGTCCCTGACCTGGTTGAGGAGCGGCTGAAGCTCGGTGATGTCCTTGCCATGATCGAAGTTCACGGCCTTTGTTCCCCTGGCGTCGGTTACCGAGAGCGATTCAGCGCCGCCATCGGCGCAATCGGGACAGCCGATCGTTTCGGGGAGGCCGGCAAAGCGTGCCGATGCGGCTGACTGCGCGAGTGACTGCCATTCGCCGGGTGCCAGCGGACGCTCGAAGCGCTGGACGGGGAGGGTGGGGGCGCCGCGGCCACCTGGCTCGCGCACCAGCACCGCTTTCACAGGGGTGATCTCAAGTTGTGTCCTGCAGTACCCCATGCACATGCCAAATGAGGTGGTGGATATGATGCGCGTGACGCCCGGTCCCGGCGATCCTGTCGTGTCGCATGCCGAGAGAAATGTCACGATTGAAAGCATCAACGTGGCTGTCAGGGAGGCCCTGAGGTTCATGTCGGGAATTCCTTCGGTTCTGGTCCGTCTCGACGTTGCAACAGACGGTATCTTTGCGAGCGAATTGTGTCGAGGTGGTTCCCTGACTTCACAAAAGCGAGAGACGATTGACATGTTCCGCGCTTGCGGGATGGATGACGGGGTCCACCACGTTTCGTGGGTTGTGGAGGCTGGTGCCCATGAAGATCGGCAGTTTTGCAGGCATCTTGCTGCTGCTCGCGGCAGCCGCTCTTGCTGGCGCGCTGCACCGGGTTGTTGTTGCCGGGTATTCGGGCGAGGCCATGGAGCCTTTCGTCAGCCGTGACGGGCGTCACCTGTTCTTCAATACCCGCAATGATCCCGGTGTTGATACCAACATCCTGTTTGCCGAGCGTGATGGCACGGGGTGGCGATTCCGGGGCGTGCTGCCCGGTACGGTGTCCCCTCATCTGGACGGAACGCCGACGATGAGTGCAGCGGGCCGCTTCTGCTTTGTATCCACGCGTGCCTACTTCGAGACACTGGTCACGGTTTACTGCGGGATGTTTGACGGGCAGCGCATCGTGGATGCGAAGCCCCAGCAAGGCCTGAAAGCGTCGAAGGTGGGGCTGCTCACCTTCGATGTCGACCTGTCGGCGGATGGGCAGTCCATGATCCTTGCCGAAGGCGCATTTTCGGGAGGTGCCGTTCCGGATGCGGCGGACCTGCATTTCGCATCATGGAATGGGCAGGACTATGTGCGGGAGCCGGGGCTGGATCGCCTTCTTGCCCGCATCAACACGCCCGCCCTTGAGTACGCCCCCGCGCTGTCCGAGGATGGGCGCGAGTTGTACTTTACGCGGATGCAGGGGTTCTGGCTGTTCCGTACGGCGCGGATTCTTGTGGCGCGGCGGCCGACTGTGCAGGCTGCTTTTGGCGAGCCGGTTGAAGTGGCGGTGGGTGATGGTTTCGTTGAAGGGCCTACGCTTGCGCCAGGCGGGGTGCTGATGTTCCACAAGCGGGTGAATGACCGCTTCGACCTGTGGCAGATGCCGTTACCGGGCAGGTGACGGGGCAAGGCTGCTCCGGCAGCGGGACAAGTCGACAGGCTTGTGGTAGTCAGCCGACATTCATCCATTGGAGTCGCCATGCCAAAAGCCACCAAGCCGCATTCACAGGTTGGAGAAGAGTATCTCGCCGTTGCAAAGGGAAAGCCTGCAGTCGTCCACCGGTTTCCCTTTCCAGCCAAAGCCGTGTGGGCAGCGCTTCTTGATGCCAAGGCCTGGACGGAGTGGCTGCCGATCACCAAGGTCACGTGGACCAGCGGCCAGCCCTTCGGGCCGGGCACGACGCGAACGGTGGAAGTGGGCAGCCAGGTCGTCGAGGAGACGTTCTTTGCCTGGGAAGAAGGCAAGCGCATGGCGTTCCGGTTCGAACGTTCGACCCTGCCGGTCTCTGCCGCCGTTGAAGACTACAGCGTGGTTGAGGTTCCGGGAGGCTGCGAACTGCACTGGCGGGGACGGGCAAGCGCCATGTTCCCGCTGGGATGGCTCGTCAATCGGCAGCTGGCGGGCGGCATCAAGTCAGGCCTGCCTAAGCTCGAGGCCCTGATCCGCAATGACCCCAAGCGCTTCGGTCTCTGAGGGCCCTGCGCCGGCTCAGCAATAGGGATTGCCGGGCCGGCACTGGACCGAAGGGTGCTTGATCGAGTCGATGAAGTTGTTGAAGTTGATGCGATCCTGGGCGGAATAGCCGGAGCTGCCGGAACCCGTCGAGGCGGACGGTGCATATGCAGAGTAGCCCGCGTAGCTGCCCTGCGAGTAGGCGCCTGCCGATCCCACGGCCTGCATCGTTCCAGCCACGATGCCGAGAACGTCAATGATGCCCTGCTCGAGCCAGTTCATGCCACCCGATGAACCGCTGCCCGACGATTTCGGAAGCGATGCATTGTACATGTCGAAGTAGGGCTGGCAGGACGGCTGGAAGCCCTTGTTGAGGCAATTCTGCGCGAACAGGTTCATCGCACCCTGCGCATCATTCATGCCGTAACGGGGTTGCAGCTTCAGGATGGCGAGGTTGTGGCAGGCTGCGGCGTCCTTGGCGTTGCACCTCGAAGTGGCCAGCGACACGGTCATCTTCAGGTCTTCCGGCGTGGCGCTTGCTCCGGCCATGACGGCATCTGCCAATGCACGGCAGCCCGGGGCGTCTTCCCATTTGCACGCAGCGCGGAAATTCGACATGGCCGTTGTCACATCCCGGGTCACGAACTCGCCCCTGTAGCGCATTCGTCCAGCGTTGTAGCAGGCGAAGAACTGCCCATAGCGACAGGCAAGGTCCTGAAGCTCAAGGGCCGCGCGGCCATGGCGGTCCCGCTCAAGAGCGAGGCCCTCTTCCAGCACCGTGGCAGCAAGGCTTTCGCGCCGTTCTCCCGTGCCGCCGATGCCCCGCTGCTCGGCGCGTGCGTAGTGTTCGAGGGCGCGTGCGGCGTCTTTCCTGACCCCGAACCCCGTCTGATAGATGTAACCGAGCGATGCACTGGCCTTGCCTTCGCCGAGAGCCGCTGATTGCTCGATGAGGCGCACGCCCTCCTGAGCGTTCTCGGGGACACCTTGGCCGAGCATCAACATCTGCCCGGCGTTGTATGCGGCCTTTGCGTCGCCGGCGCGCGCGCCGCGGCGGTAGTACTCAAGAGCTCGAGCCGGATCCGGTGCGACCGTGATGCCGCGGTCGTAGTAAAGGCCGAGATTGTAGAGCGCCCCCGCATGCTCCTGCGCTGCCGCCTTTTCATACCAGGTGCGCGCCACGTCACGGGACTGCGGAACGCCGTCGCCGAAGGCGTACATGGTCCCCAGCGTGTACTGGGCGGGGGCCAGACCCGCGTCTGCGGCGCGCCTGATCAGCGATGCCGCCTCCTCGAACCGCTTGGCCTTTCCAAGGGCCAATCCACGTTCGTAGTCCTCCTGCGGCGTTGCCGCCAGCAATGGGGAGGCCGAAAAGGACAGCAGAAGGACAAGCAGAAGGCAGCGCAGCATTTGCAGGGTTCCAGTCAGGAATGCAGAACTTTCACGAACTCGGTCGCGCGGGTCAATCACCCAAGTCGGGTAAGTCCGGTGACGCCCGCATGGCATTGAACAGGGGAGGGTTGTCGCATTGGCGGGCAATCGCTATCAGTCCGCAGGCAAGCCCATCTTGCAGCAACTGGAGGCCGGAATGGATACGCGTAACCCTGCGCTTGGCGGGATCAGGTTCGTGCTGGGCGGCAATGTGTTTGGCTGGACTGCAGACCAGCAAACGAGTTTTGCCGTGCTCGACGCCTTCTATGAGGCGGGCGGGCGCATGGTCGACACGGCCGACATGTACTCGGCCTGGGTTCCCGGCCACAAGGGTGGCGAGTCCGAAGCGGTGCTCGGCGCCTGGATGAAGGCGAGGGGTAACCGGCGTGACATGAAAATCGCGACGAAACTGAATGGCGCCAACCAGCCTGGCGGTCTCGCACCCGACAAGATCGCGTCCCATCTGGACGCATCGCTGAAGCGTCTGCAGACGGACTACGTGGATCTTTATTATGCGCACAGGGATGACACGCAGACACCGCTGCACGAGATCGCTGCCGGATTCGATGCGCAGGTGCGTGCCGGCAAGGTACGTGCTGTTGGTGCCTCAAACTTCACGGTGGAGCGCCTGCGTGCAGCCCGCCAGGCGGCCCGGCAGGGAGGCTTTGCGCCGTATACGGTCATCCAGAACGAGTACAACCTTCTCGTCCGTGGCCAGCATGAAGGCGAGATGTGCAAGCTGTGCGAGAGCGAGGGCGTTGCGGCGCTGCCGTATTATGGCCTTGCGGCTGGCTTCCTCACGGGCAAGTACAGGACCGAGGCCGATCTTGCGAAAAGTCCGCGCGGGCAGGGCGCGCCGCGTCGCCATCTTGCCGAAAGCCTCGCCATGATTGCCCGGATGGACAAGGTGTCCCGGGAAACCGGCGCGACGCATGCGCAGATCGCGCTGGCCTGGGTCCTCGCGCGTCCGGGCATTGCAGCCCCTATTTCCAGCGCACGCAGTGTGGAGCAGCTCAGGGAACTCCTTGGCGCGACGACATTGAAACTTACTCCGGCGCAGATGACGGAGCTGGGATAGGTCATGGCGGCTGGCATCCGTGTCCACGGCATTCGCAATTGCGACACCATGAAGAAGGCGCGTGCCTGGCTCGACGCGAACGGGATCACGTACACATTCCATGACTACAAGACAGAAGGCGTCTCGCGCGCGTCGCTTGTGAAGTGGTGCAAGGCGCTGGGCTGGGAGGCCGTCCTCAACAAGGCGGGCACGACATTCCGGGCCCTGCCGGAAGCCAGCCGGTCGAACCTGACCGAAGACAAGGCGGTCGAACTGATGCTGTCCCAGCCGTCGATGATCAAGCGCCCGATGCTGGAGACCGGCGACAGGGTCGTGGCTGGCTTCAAGCCGGCCCTCTATGAGACATTGTTCCTAAAGGGCTGATCGGCTGCGGGACGGCTCCCATGGCTTGCCAAGGGCGGCTGTTCACGGTACTGGCATGCAGACTGCCAATAAGTGGAGGCTGGTGGCATGCGCATTTTGCTCTGGATCATCGGAATTGTCGTGGCGCTGGGGGCGGCTGGATATCTGGCGCTGACCCGCGTGCCTGCCGTGCAGGATGCCGTCTTCGAACGGACGGCCGCAGCCATGGCGGGTGTCAACCGGGACGACCTTCTGGTGGATGATGCGCTCCGGGCGTTTGTGTGCGGGTCGGCTTCTCCGATGCCGGATCCGAAGCGCGCCAAGGCCTGCATCGGCGTCATCGCCGGCGGAAAGATCTATTTCGTCGACACGGGGCCGCAATCCGCGGGCAAGGTCCTGCTCTGGCGCATTCCGTTCAACCGGATCGGAGGCGTGCTCTACACGCATTTCCATTCCGACCATATTGCGGACCTCGGCGAGTTCAACATGAACAGCTGGGTTCTGGGGCGCGAGAGGCCGCTTGATGTGTATGGCCCGCCGGGCGTGGAGCGAATCGTGGCCGGCTTTTCGGAGGCCTACACACTGGACCAGACCTACCGCACGGCCCATCACGGTGCCGAGCTCGCGAATCCCGAGATCTGGAAGATGGTGGCGCATCCCGTGGTGATGCCGGGTGAGGATCCGGGAGAGGCGCAGAATCGCACGCAGGTGGTACTGGAAGAGGGTGGCCTGAAGATCACGGCTTTCGAAGTGCACCACAACCCCATCAAGCCCGCCTACGGCTACCGATTCGACTACAAGGGGCGCTCGCTCGTCATCAGTGGTGACACGGCCAAGCACCTGCCGCTTGCCGATGTGGCCAAGGGAGCCGACGTTCTGTTCCACGAAGCGCAGGCGCAGCACATGGTCAAGCGCCTCCAGGAAATTACGGGTGCGAAGAACCTGTCGCGCATGTCGAAGCTCATGGGGGACATTCAGGACTATCACACCTCGGGAATCGAGGCGGCGGAGCTGGCCAATGCGGCCGGCGTGAAGATGCTGGTGCTGTATCACTTTACGCCGCCGGTGCTGAACATGGTGGCCGAGAGCATCTTCACGCGGGGAATCAGCGACGTTCGTCCCGACGGATGGCTGATGTCCCGTGATGGAACATTGGTAACCTTGCCGATCGCGGACAAGGACGCTGTCAATGTGGGGAGCGTTGAGTAGGCGCTTCCTTTTCCCCTTGGCGCTCGTGGCGCTGGGGGAAGCTGAATCAGAAAGCAAAAAGGCCGCCCGAGGGCGGCCTTTTGAATTTCAGCTTTTCAGCCTGATCAGTTGAGCAGGAAGTCGAAGCGCAGGGTGACCGTCTGGTCCTGCGCGCCTTCCGGCTCGGACGCCGCGGAGAACTGGTTGTTCTGAACCGTCTCCGAGTAGCGATACTCGAGGCCGAGGACCATCGAGGGCGAGAAGGCGAAAGTCAGACCTGCCATGCCCTGAACGCCGTAATTGCCACGCGGCAGAGCCGGGTTCAGCAGCGGATCGTCGGCAAGGTTGAAGCGACCGAAGCCACCGCCGACATAAGTGCCGAGCGAGAAGTCAGTCGTGTAAACGTAGTAGCCGTTCGCAGCGATCGTGTCCTGGTATCCAGTGTCGAGCGACAGCGGCGTGGAGAGGCCGGCGACCACCGGGGACAATCCCGAGTCGGCGCCGTAGCCCGTATGAATTCCGACAAAGAAGCCATTGCGGCTGGTTTCGACTTCAGCAACTTCCTCAGCCATGCCGAGGCTTGCATAGATCGAGTCGAGAATGCGGGAAGCGCTGACCTCGTCGGCCGCGCGCGCGGGAACCGAAGCCATCAAGGCTCCTGCCGTCGCTGCTGCCAGTATGGTCGCTGCACGCTTCATCGTGCTTATCCCCGCTAACCCATTTCATCCTGCGATTTGCTGGTCCCGATGGGGGCCGCGCTCTCTCGCTGCTGCTTACTATGTACGACTCCTTTTCCAGAGCAACGGCCCCGGCCAAAGAAGTTCCCACCAGTGCATCAAAGACACATATCCATGGGAGGCCGAAGCGTTAACGCATCTATAGGTAGTAGGAACTCGCGAAAAGCGCACATCTTCGGGTTGAAAAGTGTAAATGTGCAACTTGGGTTTCCCACAGGGTCGCGCCGTTCGCCTTCCGCGGGCAGATTTGAGAGCGAGGCGAGTGGATTTTGAGTCTGCATCTCGCCTATTGATTGCGGGGATTAGCCAACATGGCTAATGTCCGCCCCTCATTTTGGCCACTTCACCCCGGCAGCCGCCGAAGGAATCCGCGTGAGCGACGTTTTTCAGGAAGTCCAGGAAGAATACCGCCGGCAACAACTTGCCGAGCTCTGGAAGAAGTATCGAATTCCCGCCATTGGCGGCGCGGTGGCGCTTGTGCTGGCCGTTGCCGGCTACCAGGGCTGGACGTACTGGCGAGGCGAGCAGGCCCTTGCATCGTCGCGCGCCTTCGACGCGGGCGTGAAGCAGCTGGATGCGGACAACAAGGCCGCGGCCGACCAGTTCGCAAAGCTCAGCACGAAGGCCGTCGGCGGATACGCCATGCTCTCGCGTTTCCATGAAGCGGCAACGCGTGGACAGGCCGGCGAAGTCGAAAAGGCGCTCGCGATCTATGACGACATCGCGCGCGGCACCTCTGATCCGCTGTTCTCGGGACTGGCGACACTGCGCGCCGCGCTGCTGACGGTCGAGAAGGCGTCACTCGCCGAAACGAAGAAGCGCCTCGATCCGCTGATCGCAGGGACTGGTCCATGGCGTGCGGGCTCGCTCGAGCTGCTTGCCTATGCCACCTGGCGCGCCGGCAAGGACGAGGACGCCCTCAAGATCTATGGCGAAATACTGGCCCTGCCGGATGCGCCGGAGAAGCTCAAGCGTCGCGCGACGGAAATGAAGGCGCTCATCGAAGGCGGGCTGACGTTCCAGGGGCTCAACAAGATCACGATGCCTGTCGTTCGCGGGCCATCGCTGCTTCCGCCCGGATTTGAGCCGCCGAAGGCCGATGCGCCGGGCAGCCTTCTTGGCCCGGCAGACATCCCGGAACTTCCCAATCCGCTTCAACCGGCACCCGAGACGGCGCCGACATCCCCATCGCCCTAACCCCCAGGGAACCAGTTCATGAGTCTCCGAACCTTGCAGTTGAAATCCGCGGCTGCCTTCCTCGTCATTGCGGGCACGCTTTCCCTTGGCGCGTGCGAAACGATGGACCAGTTCATCACGCCGGGCACGAAGGTCGACATTCGCGGCGAGCGCATTTCGGTTCTGCCGAAGGCCGCTGCAGTGGAAGCCGATCCCAAGCTCGCGTCCCAACCCGTCGTGCTGCCGAAGCCGACGGTCAACAGCGAGTGGCCGCAGCCCGGCGGTTTTGCCGATAACGCGATGCACCACCTCTCGGCTGCAGGAAAGCTGCAGGAGGCCTGGGACAGCGGCATTGGCACGGGTTCGACCTCGAGCACACGCCTGACGGCGTCACCTGTCGTGGCCGATGGCCATGTGTTCGTGCTGGACTCCGAAGTGCAGGTGTCGGCCTACAACGCGAAGAGCGGTGAGCGCCTCTGGCAGGTCGACCTCACGCCCGACGACGAGGACTCGGAAGAGGGCTTCGGCGGCGGTGTGGCCTATGACAATGGACGCCTGTTCGTTTCAACCGGCTTCGGCTTCGTGTCGGCGCTTGATGCTCGCTCGGGCAAGGAATTGTGGCGCCGCACGGCGACGGTTCCGTTCCGCGCGGCACCCGTCGTGAATGGCGGGCGCGTCTTCGTCTCGACGCAGGAAAACCAGCTGCTGGCGCTTGCCGCGGATGACGGGCGCGTGCTGTGGGATCACCGCGGCATCGCGGAATCCGCAGGCATCCTGGGTTCCAACAGCGTGGCCGTTTCCGGGGACATCGTGGTTGTGCCCTATACGTCCGGCGAGCTCTTTGCGCTGAACGTGCGCAACGGCAAGGCGGCGTGGAGTGATACGCTGGCGCGCTCGGGTGGACTGACGCCGCTGTCGGCCCTGGCCGACATCTCGGGGCGTCCCGTGATTGACCGGGGCATCGTGTTCGCGAACAGCCATGCCGGCCGCCTTGTTGCCATCGACATCCGCACGGGTGAGCGCGTGTGGACGATCGACGTCGGCGGCACGCAGCGTCCGTGGGTTGCGGGCGACTATGTCTATGTGATCACTGACGATGCGCAGGTGCTGTGCGTGCGCCGCGCTGACGGACGGATCCGCTGGATCCACCAGCTGGCGGCCTACGAAAACCAGGAAGCCCGCCGTGGCGCGATTGCCTGGTCCGGGCCGGTTCTCGTGTCCGATCGCCTGCTGATCCTGTCGTCGGAAGGCTATGCCCTGTCGATGTCGCCCTACACGGGCGAAGTGCTCGGCCAGGTCGACATTCCGGACAAGGCGTTCATTGCACCCGTTGTCGCCGACAACGTGGTTTACATTCTCACAGATGACGGGACGCTGACCGCGCTGAAGTAAGCGCCGCCTTCGCGTAATGAAAACATGTCCTTCACGGTTGCCATTGCCGGACGCCCGAACGTCGGCAAGTCGACACTATTCAACCGGCTGACCGGAAAGCGCTCGGCGATCGTCGATGACACGCCGGGTGTCACGCGCGACTGGAAGGAGGCGGACGTCGAGCTTCTCGGGCTCCGCTTCCGGCTGCTCGACACCGCCGGCATCGAGATCAAGCCCTCGGACGACCTCGGCGCGCGGATCCGCGAGCAGACGCTGCAGGCGATCGAGAATGCGGATGTTATCCTGTTCGTCATCGACGGACGCGATGGCGTGACACCGTTCGACCGGGAGATTGCCCGGCAATTGCGCCGGGGCGGCAAGCCGATCATCCTCCTCGTCAACAAGGCGGATACCCGCGCCAGCGCCGACACCATGGATCCCGCTGAAAAGCTGGGCTTTGGCGAACCTGTCCCCGTGTCAGCCGCCCACGGAACCGGCCTCCCGGACCTCTATGAAGCGCTGTTGCCGCATGCGCCCCCGTCCGAAGATGACGACGTGGAAGAAGATGAAGCCGACGCCGAAGGCGAGGAGGATGCCGAGGCGCGAGCCCGGCGCCCGCTCACCATCGCCATCACCGGGCGCCCGAATGCGGGCAAGTCCACGCTGCTCAACCAGATCCTGGGGCGCGAGCGCGCGATCACAAGCCCCATCGCCGGCACGACGCGAGATGCTGTCGAGGCCGAGTGGGAGTGGGAAGGTCGCCGCATCCGGCTGATCGACACGGCCGGCCTGCGCAAGAAGGCGAAGGTCGACGAAGGCCTCGAGAAGATGTCCGTCAGCGCCGCCATCGAGGAAATCAAGATGGCGGAAGTCGTCATCCTGGTCATCGATGCTGCCATTCCCTTCGAGACGCAGGACCTCCAGATCGCCGACCTCGTCGAGCGCGAGGGGCGGGCGATGGTCGTTGCCGTCAACAAGTGGGACCTCGTCGAGGACAAGGCGCAACTGCTCAAGACGCTGAATGCGCGCGTCGATGAGTTGCTGCCGCAGTGGAAGGGCGTGCCCATCGTGGCGCTCTCCGCGCTGTCGGGCGAGGGGCTTGAGCGCCTGATGCCGGCGATCGTCAGGCAGCATGAAATCTGGAACCGGCGAATCTCGACGCACAAGCTGAACGAGTGGCTGCAGTACATGATCGAGAAGCACTCTCCGCCGGCACCGAAGGGGCGTCGCATCAAGATCCGCTACATGACGCAGGCCCGCACGCGGCCGCCCACCTTCGCCATCTCGTCAAGCCAGGCCGGCGAGTTGCCAGGCGACTATGCGCGCTATCTCGTCAACGGCCTGCGCGAGAATTTCGGCTTTCATGGTGTCCCCATCCGCATGAAGGTCAAGGCCGGCAGTAATCCCTTCGATCGCAAGTAGCCTGTTTCCCGGGCCGGACCGCGTCCCGATCACGATGGCGTGAGACCCTGTCTTTCGGTGGCTCGTCGTTTTGCATGAGGTTTTTGTCTCGATTAGGGTCGTGGGGCTCATTTCGGGGACCCCATCATGATCGAACTCAATCGCAGGCAGGCGCTGGCCGCCGGTGTCGCCGCAACGGCGTGGCCCCTTGCAGCAAGGGCGTCCGCGCCGACCTGGGAAACGCTTCCCACGGAGGCCTATCCGGGCAAGCGTGACGACATCTGTTTTCCCGACGCGATGAATGGCTGGTACGGCACGGGTGCCGGGGACCTGTTCAAGACGCAGGATGGCGGCGCGAGCTGGAGCAAGGTTGCGAGCCGGCCGGGTACCTTCATTCGCGCCCTTGGCTTTGTCGACGCACGTACCGGCTTCATCGGCAATATCGGGACGAACTACTATCCCGGCGTGACCGACACGACGCCGCTGTACCGGACGGATGATGGTGGTGCGAGCTGGAAGGCCGTGGATCTTGGCGGCAAGACGATTGCGGGCGTGTGCGCCATCGATGTCCTGCACACGCAGCGCATCTACCAGGGCACGCTGCAGCCTCATGTGGTCATTCATGCGGCGGGCCGGGTGGGCGGACCGACGGGCCTGCTGCGGTCGACCGATGGTGGCGCGTCATGGGCCGTGCGCGACATGGGCGACGTGGCGGGCATGATCCTTGATGTGCGTTTCCTCGACGAGAACACAGGACTGATTTTCGCGTCGACGAGCCGCGATGTGGCGACGACCGAAGGGTTGATCCTGCGTACCGCCGATGGTGGCGTGACGTGGCGGGCAGTCTATCGGTCGGGGCGTCCGGCCGAGCTCATCTGGAAAGCTTCCTTCGTTGATGCAAGGACGGGCTTTGCCACGGTGCAGAGCTATGATCCGAACCGCGCGCAGCAGGTCATCGTGAAGACCGTCGATGGCGGGCAAAGCTGGCAGGAGCTGCCGATGGTGGCCAATGCTGCCGCCCGTCAGTTCGGCATCGGCTTTCTTGATGCGAACCACGGCTTCGTGGGTACCGCAGTGGGTGGCTTCGAGACGCATGACGGTGGACGCAGCTTTGCGCCGGCTACCATTGCCAAGGCGGCCAACAAGTTCCGCATCGTGCGCAGCGACAAGGGCGTGCGGGTCTACGCCATCGGCACGCAGGTCCAGCGCCTCGTGGTGGGCTGACGCCGCCTCAAGGAGTCGGGCCTGACGCATCGGGTTCCATGGGAAGTGGCTCGACAGGAGCCTCTCCCGTGGCGTCAGACCCCGCCTGTGGTGCCGCTTCTTCGGTCTCCGTTGCGCCTTCTTGCGGTGCTTCCATGACGTCCTCCGTCGCGGATGCTTCAGGCTCGGCGAGCACCGGTGGCGCCTCTGCGGCGGGGTCAATGATGGCTGCTGGCGGGGCTTCCGTGGGCTCTGTCGCTGGCGGATAGGGTGACACGCTGTCGACGGTCCACGGTTGGACCTCGGGTTCGTCCGGCGACAGGGCCCGCGCTGCGTCCGGAATTGTCAGGACGGCACCGAGCGTGATGACGGAGCCGACCACGAGAAGAGCCACCGCCGTGCGGGCGGTCGCTGCCAGCCAGCCGTCTGCGGTCTGGAACCTGTCCCACCATTTCAGCCTGTCCTGACGGGCGCGCGCCTCGCCTTCCATGAGCTTCGCATAGTTGTTCGGTGCCCGGGGCGGCAGTGGGGCCACTGGTACTTCGCCACCCGCGGACAGCAGGTTTGCGACTTCGTCTTCGCACAGCAGGAGTTCCTGAAGTGCCGAGCTCCGGGTGGCTGACAGAAGTCCCATCACGGACCCTGTCCAGTCGCCGATGGCCTGCAACCAGGCGCCGATGTTTCCCTCATCTGCCGGGACCAGCCTGAATTCACCCAATGATGCACGGAAGTCTTCAATCCCGCTGCGGGTCGACGTGCGCATGTCGAGCTGGACTTCGCCAGCGCCTGCAAAGGCCGCCGCCAGGCCCGCATGAAGGTCGTTGGCCGCCCTGACCAGGCGCTTGAGTTCCTTGTTGCTGACCTTTCCGTCTGCGGTCACCACCGCATAGACGTTCTGCAGGACGCCTTCGAGGTCGCCGAGATCGGCGATGGTGTGCTCGGTGTAGTGGATGAGCTGTCCCAATCCCAGCAGGTAGGCGTCCCAGCCCCGCCCCAGCTTCCTGGCGGCGGCGAGGTGCAGGCCGCGCACAAGGCGGGCGTGCTCGCGGGTCTGCTGTGACAGCGGTGCGATTTCCTCGTCCAGGGCCTTCAGGATCTTCGGCAGTTCGCGCGGTGCCACTTCCTCGCCGCGCCAGCGCACGACACCGCCGGGAGCCTGGAGGTATCCCTTCCTGATGCCCTCGAATGCGTGCTTTTCCTCATGGAGTTCCCGCAGCTTTTCCAGTGCGTTGCCAAAAGACGACGCGTAGAGGCTGGCGATGGCGGCCGGCAGGTTTGGCGATGCAGCGACCGGTGCGTACATGTCTTCCGGCGTCCTGAACTCACGCGCCACGGACCGACCAAGGTAGGCGCCGCGATAGCGGGGCTGCACGAGGACATGTGTGTAGCTCCGGTCGAGCTGTGCGATGGCCTCGTCGAGGGACACGAAGTTTGATCCGCCCTCCGGTGCCTGTGGTGTCGCGACGCCTGCGAGGAGATGGGCTGTAACCTCCGCGCGCAGCTTTCCGGCGTCGGGGAAAAGCTCCCAGGCGCTGCGCGTGTCCATGGCGCAGGGGACATAGTTGAACTTTGCGTTGTCCTCGCGATCGGCGCTTGCCGGATGTGTCGCCCACATGCGCGGCGGGGCCGCGATGGAGGACTTGAAGACACGATGGGCGTTGGGCGGCCCGTCGGCAGGTGGCGGCTCAGCCCCGTAATGGGGATCATCGTAGATGTGCCGCAGGTGACCCAGGATCCGGGACTGGACCGCAAAGACGTCGGGAATGTTCCGTCCGTTCAGGCGCTCGTTCACGGCAAACGACGTTGCGCGCTGCATCGCGTCGTCCGCGCCGCCCAGCTTGTGCAGGGCGTTGATCAATGCATCGCTGCCGCACAGGGAGACGGAAACGAGGTCGGCCTGGAACTCCATTTCCCGCGACAGCGCGCGCTGGGCGAGGATCACGCCGGTCAGCAGGGTGTCGATCAGCGATCTCAGCGACCAGACAACGAATTGCAGGATCCAGCCAATCCAGGCGACCCTCAGGTCAAAGCGGCCGAGCCCGACGAGGAACGAGTCGAGCGCGTCGCGGCGGTTGACGATCTGCGTCGCGACCTGCTGTGCGATATAGACCCATCGTCCGACCGCCATTGTCTTCTGTGCGAAGTGACCGAACTCGTGTGCCAGCACGGCCTTGAGCTCACCGAGGGAAAGCACGTTGACGAGACCAAGACCAATCTCGAGGTTCTTGCGTGAAGGGAATATGAGGTTGAGCAGCGACAGGTCGTAGGACACTGACGCGTTCACGCGCGCAGACAGAAAGACCCGATGCGGCTTTGGCGCGCCTGCCTCGTCGGCGATGGCATTCAGGAAGCGGAAGAGGCGCGGATGATCCTGGCGCTTCAGTTCATAGTCCTGCGCGCCGCCGGGGCGCTGGACGAAGAAGAGGGCCTTTGCCATGAACACGGCGAGGAAGGCCGAACACGCGCCGGCGATGCCGACATAGATGTTGGGCATCGACGAAGCCAAGAGGCCACGGAAGATCTCGTACGCCGTCCACGCGAACCATCCCATCAGGGCGAAGTAGAACAGCATGAACCCCGCGAGCGTCACCATCGCGAGGCGGGCATTGCGCCGGTAGCTGGGCGTGGGGGCCGTCAGTCCGTCCGGGACGAAGGCCGGGCCCGCTGGAAACTCGAACAAATCCTCCGGCTGGCTCTTTCGCGACGCGCGAAAAAACATGATCACTGTTCCCCTCGGCTCTCCCCTGGAACCAACAGTACAGGGACAGATGAGGCTGGCAACCGACCGGATGCGTCAGGATGGTTTCCGTCCGCCGGAAATGGACGGACCGTTGCACGCGCGACAAACATCCGGGTGAAGGATTACGGTTACCGGTGCCGTCCGTTAACGCGCTAGGCGCTCGGGCGGCCGCCGATGATCGAGATACGCTCTCCATAGCGGACGTTCGGATAGTAGTCCCAGACGGCGTGGTGCTGCGTGACGCGGTTGTCCCAGAAGGTCAGCATGTTCGGCGTCCAGCGGACGCGGCACTGGAATTCGAGGTGTGTCTCGATGTGCCGGTAGAAGAACTCGAGCAGGGCGGCGCTTTCCTTTGGCTTGAGCTCGTTGATGCGGGTCGTGAAGCCGCGGTTCACGAACAGGGCCTTGCGGCCCGTGTCCGGATGCCGGATCACGACGGGATGTGTGGTTTTCGGCCAACCGCCCTCAGGCACTTTTGCGCCGTAACCGCCGGTGTAGGGCTTGGCCCCGTCGTGAACCGCCGTGAGTGATTCCGCCAGCGCCTGCATTTTCGGGGACAGGGCTTCATACGCCTGCACGGTGCTGAGGAAGCAGGTGTCTCCGCCGCCACCCTCGGGCGTCTGGGTAATGTAGAGCATTGATCCCAGCGGAGGTTCCTCGTCGCAGCTGACGTCGGTGTGCCATTCTTCCCCCGCAACATATTTCGAATTGGCGTCAGCCTTCACCACCAGGATTTCCGGATCGGCGGGGCGGGCGCGTGCCTCGATGCTGGCGTGTCCTGGCGCCACGTTCTTGGCGTGGTAGGGGTGAACATGCAGGCGGCCAAACATGCGGGCGAAGCGCTTGTGGTCTTCGCGGCTGAGGACCTGATCGCGAAAGAAGATGACGTGCCACTGGTCAAATGCCGCCTTGATTTCGGCGAACTGGGCAGGTGTCAGCGGCTGCGAGAGGTCAACGCCGCTGATCTCCGCGCCGATGACAGGCGTGAGCGGGGAGACCGTTATTGCCGAATTGGCGGCCTGAGCCTGTAATGCAGCGGAACCTGTAGCAGGCATGACGACCTCCCTCGTGTGCAGGCACGATTATCCGGTCAGACATGCGAGGGACGCAAGCCGGACCTGTTGTGCGATGCAGTATGGCAGCGCTACCGGGCGCGCAGCAGCTTGCCTGGTGTGGCAGCGGTCGGCTTGTCGTGTTCGACAATCGGCGTGCCGCCGACGGTGGTCATGACATAGCCCGATGCCTTCTGCAGCAGGCGCTTGCCGCCAGCGGGGAGGTCATAGGCGATGTAGGGCCGGTGCAGGCGCAGATTGGCCTTGTCGATGACGTTGATGTCGGCGGCCTGGCCGACGGCAATGCGCCCGCGGTCCTTCAGTCCCATGAAGTCGGCGGATACCGATGTCAGGAGCTGGATCGCCCGCTCCAGCGGGATCGCGCCTTCGGCGCGCGTGGTCCAGTGCTGCAGGAAGAACGTCGTCCAGGCGGCATCGGAAATCGTGCCGACATGGGCGCCGCCATCGCCGAGGCCCATGTGGGCGGCGGGATGCCGGATCATCTTCGCCGTCGTCTCGAGGCTGCCCTGCATGTAGTTGAAGATCGGGAAGTATATGAGTCCTTCACCATCGTGCTTGAGCATGACGTCGTAGATTTCCTCGAGCACGCTGACGCCGCGTGCCTTGGCGCGGGCGTAGATCGAGTCCTCGGGTCTGGGCTCATAGTTTGGCGGGTCGCCGAGTTCGTAGAAGCGGGCGGAGACAAATTCCAGTCCGGCGACGGCCTGGTCGATCTGGGGCGGTGCCGACTTGTCGATCTCGCTGACCTTGATGAAGGGTTCGGTGAGGATCTTCTCGCGTACGTCCGGCTTGCGCAGCTCGGCGACGAGCTGGTCGTGCGGCAGGTGACGGATGGCGCGATAGGTGGGCTTCGCGATGAAGAGGTTCAGGGTCGTGCGCAACCCGTTGAGAATTCCGACGCCGCGTGGGGCAACCTGCATGCGCATGTCGAGGCCCGCAGCGCGCGCCTTCTCGACGCGGCCCGCCACGCGCAGCCACTGGTCCGGGTCACCCAGGCGCTCGAGTGTCGTCAGGGTCATGGGACGACCGGCGGCGCGCGCCATCTGCTCCATCAGGTCGAATTCGGCATCGAAGGCGGCCGGACCCTTGAAGGTGTCGAAGTCGTTCACGGCGGACAGGATACGGTAGGGCAGGTCCTTCAGCACCGAGGCGATGCCCGTGAGTTCGCGGGCCTCCGCGATGGCGGCCGGCGTGTCGCGACCGTCAGATGTGCGATGCGTGTCGGAACGACCCGTCGAGAAGCCGAAGGCGCCGGCCTTGAGGGCCTCGCGCACGATGGACTTCATCTGCTCCACGTCTTCTTCCGTTGCCGGCTGCTGCGTGGCGGCGCGGTCGCCCATCACGTAGAGGCGGACGGGATCGTGCGGGATCTGCGCGGCGACGTTGATCGCGTGGGGCTGGCGTTCAAGGCGGTCAAGATAGTCGCCAAAGGTTTCCCACTTCCAGTCGAGCCCTTCGTAGAGAACAGTTCCGGGAATTTCCTCGACGCCTTCCATCAGCTTGACGAGGCGGTCTGCCTGTCCCGGACGGAGCGGGGCAAAGCCGACGCCGCAATTGCCCATCATGATCGACGTGACGCCATTCCACGAAGAAGGTGCGAGGGATGCGTCCCAAACGGCCTGGCCGTCATAGTGGGTATGAATGTCCACGAAGCCTGGCGTGACGATGGCTCCGGTCGCGTCGACGGTGCGCCTGGCGGTGCCGGAAACTTTTCCGACCTCCACGATCCTTCCATCGCTGATGGCCACGTCCGCCGTTACCGGCGCCGCACCGGAACCATCCACGACTGTCCCGCCCGTGATCTTGAGATCGTACATGATATGAGCCCTTTGCGTCCCTTAACTTCCGGTCATGAGTTTGAACCAAATTGCCCCCGGGATGCAATGCACGGTTTCATCGACGTGGTGCTGCCCTGCGCCCGGCCGATCCTGCCTTTTGATGCCGATTGTGGTGGCTCGCCTGCATTTCCCGTTTCCCTGCATCAGCTGCATTTCATTCAAAGACCGTTTCATCGTGTAACCGGAAAAAAATTTCGTTTGCGCATCCAAAATATGTTCAGGCCTCTTTTGCGCACACGTCAGGAATAAGCACGGACTCTGTTCGT
This sequence comes from uncultured Flavobacteriaceae bacterium, assembly GCA_964646885.1. Taxonomy (GTDB): domain Bacteria; phylum Pseudomonadota; class Alphaproteobacteria; order Micropepsales; family Micropepsaceae; genus SZUA-430. The sequence continues at coordinate 18,361 of CAZYFM010000010.1, read as the reverse complement.
TGTTGCTGCATTGATCTGATGGAGGAACTATGACTGTACGTTCAAGCCTGCTTGCAGCCGTTGCATTAACACTCGTTACCTTTGCATCGGCGGATTCTGCTTTCGCTCGCAGAGGTGCAGATGATCCGGCAGGCCACCAGCGCCAGGGCCGCGGTGCGGATGATCCGGCCGACCACGACATCAATGACGACAAGGGTGGCCAGCGTGCGCCCGGCGTGTCGGATGACCCCGTGGACCACGACATCAATGATGACAAGGGTG
>CAZYFM010000010.1:4287-18000 GCA_964646885.1 uncultured Flavobacteriaceae bacterium | reverse complement strand
GCCCGGCGTGTCGGATGACCCCGTGGACCACGACATCAATGATGACAAGGGTGGCGAACGCGCGCCCGGCGTGTCGGATGACCCCGTGGACCACGACATCAATGATGACAAGGGTGGCCAGCGCGCGCCTGGCGTGTCGGATGACGTTGTCGCCCCCGACGTCGTGGATGACAAAGGCCGTCGTCGCGGCGGTCGCGGTGCGGATGATGTCCCGTCCACCGAACCAAAGACAGATCGCCAGCGCCGTCGCGGTCGCGGCTGAATACTGTCTCCGATGAATGACTGCGGGTGCGCCTCGTGCGCACCCGTTTCAGTTACGGCGGTATGAAACGATCTCGCCGTTCCGCTGTTCGGCCGGCAGCGTGAGTTCCACGATGGCCCTGGCGACCTCTTCTGGTGCGGGCAGCGTGTTCGGATCCTCGCCGGGGAAAGCCTTCGCGCGCATGACGGTTCGCACGGGTCCCGGGCTGAACAGGTTCACGCGGATGCGCGAGCTTGCACATTCCTGCGCATAGGTTTTCACGAGTGCGTCGAGGGCCGCCTTCGAGGCGCTGTACGTGCCCCAATAGGGCCTGAGGTTCTGGGCGGCGCCCGATGTCACGAACACGGCGCGTCCGGCGTCCGATGCCCGCAACAGCGGATCCAGGAACTGGATCAGGCGCAGGTTGGCATTGACGTTGACGTCGATCGCCTCGATCCAGTGCTTGGGATCGATCTGGTGGACTGGCGTGAGCGTGCCGAGAACGCCGGCATTGCCGACGAGGACGTCGAGTTTCCTCCAGCGTTCGGCGATGGCGCCTGCAAGCCTCGGGAAGGCCGGGCCATCCCGCAGGTCCAGTGGTACCAGCGTTGCCTCGTTGCCGGCGGCGCGAATGGCGTCATCGAGTTCCTCGAGGCCTCCGACCGTCCTTGCAACTGCGATGACGTGGGCGCCTTCACGCGCGAGCTCGAGCGCGACCGCGCGACCGATACCGCGAGAGGCCCCGGTGACCAGGGCCGTCCTGTTCGAAAGCCTGCCCATGGGTTACATCGCCAGAAGCGAGAGCTGGCCGTTGTCCATCTCGCTGTCCCGGTCGCTGAGCGCGGTCGGGTACTCGCCGGTGAAGCAGGCGTCGCAGTAGCGCGAGGTCTTACCGTCGCGGCGGGTTTCCTTCAGCGCGCGATAGAGGCCGTTGATCGAGATGAAGCCGAGAGAGTCTGCACCGATGAAGCGGCACATCTCGGCAATCGTGTAGTTGGCCGCCAGCAGGTTTGCCTTTTCCGGCGTGTCGACACCGTAGAAGCAGGAATCCGTGGTGGGCGGGCTCGCGATGCGCATGTGCACTTCGGTGGCGCCGGCGTCGCGCACCATCTTTATGATCTTCTTGGACGTCGTGCCGCGCACGATCGAGTCATCTACAAGGACGACGCGCTTGCCTTCGATGCGGGCGCGGTTGGCGTTGTGCTTGAGCTTCACGCCGAGATGGCGGATGTGGTCCGACGGCTCGATGAACGTGCGGCCGACATAGTGGTTGCGGATGATGCCGAGTTCGAAGGGAATCTTCGCGGCCTCGGCAAATCCGATCGCGGCGGGCACGCCTGAGTCCGGCACCGGCACGACGAGGTCGGCCTCGACGGGGTTCTCGCGCGCGAGTTCGGCGCCAATGGACTTGCGCACGTCGTACACGCCCAGCCCGTCGATGATGCTGTCGGGCCGTGCGAAGTAGACGTACTCGAAGATGCAGAAGCGCTGGCGCTGTGGCGGGAAGGGCTGGAAGGACTCAAGGCCGGCGTCGGAGATGACGACCAGTTCGCCCGGCCTCACGTCGCGCACGAACTCTGCGCCAATGATGTCGAGGGCGCAGGTCTCTGACGCAAACACGTAGGCGCCATCGACCTTTCCGATGACGAGCGGGCGGACGCCCAGCGGGTCGCGCACGCCGATCAGCTTCTTGCGGGTCAGTGCGACGAGCGAGTAGGCGCCTTCAACCTGCTTCAGCGCGTCGACGAGGCGGTCGACGATCGGGCCGGCGGATGAAGTGGCCACAAGATGGACGATGCACTCGGTATCCGAGGTCGAATAGAAGATCGAGCCGTTGCGCACCAGGCGCTTGCGCAGCGCGTGGGCGTTGGTGAGGTTGCCGTTGTGGGCGATGGCGATGCCGCCATTGGCGACGTCGGCGAAGAAGGGCTGGATGTTGCGGTTCAGCGAGCCGCCGGTCGTCGAGTAGCGCACGTGGCCGATGGCCGTCGGGCCCTTGAGCTTGTCGAGCGGGCCGCCGACCGAGAACTGGTCGCCGACGAGGCCTTCGCGGCGCTCCATGTAGAAGCGGTCGCCGTCATAGCTGATGATGCCGGAGGCTTCCTGTCCCCGGTGCTGCAGGGCGTGAAGTCCGAGCGCTACGAACGCCGCGGCTTCGGGTTTGCCCCAGATGCCAAAAATCCCGCACTCCTCGCGAAGCTTGTCGTCCGCGAAGGGATTGGTGGAGATGTCATCGGTCATTACGGTTTGTTGTGGGAGGATACCAGCTGGTCCAGGCTGCGCCGGTCTTCGTCGGCATAGCGTTCACCCTTCCTGGTCGTCCCGCCACCCTCGTTGTTCGCTTCGGTGGATTTTGGCACAGGCGCCGGTTTGGTGTCGCGCTTTGTCTGCTTGCTGTCAGCAGTTTTTGTTGTCACAGGGGTCTTTTTCCGCGGCTCGGCTTTACTGTCCGAATCTGCGGTTTCCGCGACCTTGGCTGGGGATTTCCTGCCAAGGGATTTGAGGATGTCGGCCGTTCCCTTCACGACCGGCAGGAGGCGCGCCTCCTTGAGCCATTTCGGGTGGTTTTCCTGGGAGGCGAGTGACGAGAAGATCACATAGGCGAGGCCCACGACGAGCAGGCCGCGCCCAAGGCCGAAGACGAATCCCATCGACTTGTCGAGCGGGCCGGCCCTTGAGCCCTTGACCATCTCCGACAGACGGAAGCTGACGAAGGAAACGGGGATCAGGACGATGAAAAAGACCCCGATGAGCGCAAGGATGTCGGCGACGATGTTGGGCTGGATGAGCGAGCGGCCGAAGGGCTTGGTGATCGGCCAGACGAATACGGCGACCAGCGCTGCCATGAGCCATGCGCTGACCGACAGCGTTTCCTTCAGGAAGCCGCGGTGCCAGGCAATGACGCCGGAGATGAACAAAATCCCCAGCACCACGAAATCGACGGTGGTAAGCGGAACGTGCATGGGCGCCTGTGAGTGGTCAAACCTACAGTGCGCTCATTGGGTTAATGAAAGGTTTTCAGTTGTGCGATCAACGCCGCGACGGACGGGATCGGCGTCGTTTCGAGGCCCTTTGGCGGGGTGGCCCCGGGCGGCACGAAGGCGCGGCGGAAGCCCAGCTTGTAGGCTTCCTTCAGGCGGGCGTCGGTTTGGCCGACGGCGCGGACCGTGCCTGACAGGCTGATCTCGCCGAAGAACACGCAGTCATGCGGGATGACAACGCCCAGGTGCGAGGAGACCAGCGCGCCGGCTGCGGCGAGGTCAGCGGCGGGTTCACCGATCCGCAGGCCGCCGGCGACGTTCAGGTAGACGTCCTGCGCAGAGATGCCGATCCCGGCGCGCGCGTCGAGCACGGCGAGGACCATTGCGAGACGCGCCGAGTCCCATCCTACGACGGCGCGGCGAGGGGCGCCGTAGGCGGCCTGGGCGACCAGCGCCTGGATTTCGACGAGGAGTGGTCGCGTACCTTCCACGCCTGCGAACACTGCGGCGCCTGATGCGCGGGCTTCCTTTGGTCCGAGGAAGAGCGCCGAGGGATTGAGCACTTCGGCGAGCCCCGTCTCCATCATCTCGAAAACGCCGATCTCGTCGGTGGGGCCGAAGCGGTTCTTCACGGCACGCAGGATGCGGAACTGGTGGCCGCGCTCGCCCTCGAAGTAGAGGACGGCGTCGACCATGTGCTCGACGACGCGGGGACCTGCGATCTGGCCGTCCTTGGTGACGTGGCCGACAAGCAGGAGCGCGGTGCCGCGACGCTTGGCGAAACGGATGAGTTCCTGCGAGCAGGCGCGGACCTGGCTTACCGTGCCCGGTGCCGCTTCGATCGTGTCGGACCAGAGCGTCTGGATCGAGTCGATGACGAGGACGGCGGGTGGCGTGCCGGTTTCCATCGTGGAGAGGATGTCGCGCAGGCTCGTTTCGGCCGCGAGCTTGACCTGGGATTTTTCGAGGCCAAGGCGACGGGCGCGCAGGCGTGTCTGGTCGATGCCTTCTTCGCCGGAGATGTACACGGTCGACTTGCCGGAGTTCGCGATGGCCGTCAGCGCCTGCATCAGCAGCGTTGACTTGCCGATCCCGGGGTCGCCGCCGATCAGCAGTGCTGAACCTGGCACGAGGCCTCCACCGCAGACACGATCAAACTCGGCCATGCCGGTGAGGATGCGCGGCGGCGGTGCCGATGAACCGGCGACAGACGCGAGTTCGATGATGCGTCCACCGCGCCCCGAGGCCTTTGAGCCCGGGATTGCGCCGGGGTCAGCTTCCTCCGTCAGCGAGTTCCAGGATGCGCAGCTTTCGCAGCGCCCGCTCCATTTCGGATAGGACGCGCCACAGGACTGGCAGACGAAGCGGGGAGAGGGACGGGCCATGCTGTCGGTTAACCTAGAGCGGACCGGCGATTCGAACAAACCGTCCGGACGCGATATGACGTGGGGAACATGGGGAGAGTTTCAATGAAACAGACGAACTGGCGATTTGTGATCACGGGCTGCCTGGCCATCGCGCTGGCAGCGGGCTTTTTCCTGATCATGGGCAGCATGGCGCCGCAATCAACCGATCCGAAGGCGATGATGGAGACGGTAGGGTCGGCATCCGGTGTTGCAGGGGCTCTCGGGATCGTGCTGATTGTCCTCGGCTTCATGGGAAAGAAATTCTAGTCCCCTTGGGACTTGCGCCTTTGCGCAACGAACGGCTGTTGGAACAAAAATAGTACGAAACGCCGGGGTGTCAAGACCGAGGCGGAAGACTTTCCTGCGTCACGCTCGCCGCGCGGACCAGCACCGTTGCCGTGACTTTGCTGCGCTGCGCGAAGCCCAGTGTCTCGTAGAGGCGAATGGCGGATGTGTTTGAAGACATGGCGTGGAGGAACGGGGTCTTGCCCTGGTTGAGGATCTGCGTGGCAACCAGGCGCGACAGGAGGCCGGCGTAGCCGCGGCCCCTGAAATCCGGATGCGTGCAGACGCCGCTTACTTCCACGTAGTCACCGAAACGCAGGCGTTCGCCTGCCATCGCAACGAGCCTGCCGTCTTCATGTGCGCCCCAGAAGGGACCGATCTCGGCGGTGCGCTCGAAGAAGGGGCCTGGCTGCGTGAGCGTGGCCAGTTCCAGCATGGCGGCAACATCGCCGGGGCCGAGCGGCCTGAAGCGGCTGTCCGGTTCAAGCGGCGAGATGCTGCGCGCAATCATCTGCACACCCGGCAGCGTCATTTGTGCGGCGGTGCCGGGCGGCAGCGGGCTGTTGCCAGCCTGAAGCAGCAGGATGGCGCCGTCGCGGGGAACGAGTGCCGCGAGTTCGGCGAGGCTCCCGGCGCTGTCGTCCGCCGCGGCCGCGAAAATTCCGAATGGCGAGAGCATGCGCCGGGCATGCGTCGTGCCTTCAGACAGGTGAGCGAGCTGCGACTGCAGCGCGTGCCAGACGGGGCGATCGAGCGGGTTCACGGCGATTGCAGCGCCTCGTCGCTAGCGACCGATTTCCATCTTGATGGGGCCTTCGGCGCGACCGTGGATGAACTGGTCGACATAGGGATTGCCCGACTTGTCGATGTCGGCCTTGCTGCCGGTCCAGATGATCTTGCCCTTGTAGATCATGGCAAGCTTGTCGGCGATCTTGCGCGCCGAGGCCATGTCATGGGTGATCGACATGGTCGTGATGCCCATGTCCTTCACCGTGGCGACGATCAGGTCGTTGATGACGTCCGACATGATCGGGTCGAGGCCCGTCGTCGGTTCGTCGAAGAAGATGATCTCGGGTTCGGCCGCGATGGCGCGGGCGAGGCCGACGCGCTTCTGCATGCCGCCCGACAGTTCCGATGGCGAGAGTTCGCCGACCTCGGGGCCGAGGCCGACCTTGGCGAGCTTGGCGAGCGCGATCTCCTTGGCCTGCGCGCGGCCCATGCCGCGACCCTGGATGAGGGCGAAGGCCACGTTCTCCCAGACCTTCAGCGAGTCAAAGAGGGCTGCGCCCTGGAAGAGCATGCCGAACTTGCGGTTGACGCTCTCGCGGGCCGACCCGCTCATCTTTGTCGTTTCCTGGCCGTCGACTTTGATCGAGCCCTTGTCCGGCTTGATGAGGCCAAGGATGCTCTTCAGCATCACGGACTTGCCGGTGCCCGAACCGCCGATGATCACGAGGGACTCGCCGGGATTGACCGAGAGGTCGATGCCGTCGAGCACGACCTTGGAGCCGAAGCGCTTGTGAACGCCCTTGAGTTCGATTTTGGGTGTCGTCGCCATGGCCCTACCGCTGGAAGAAGAGAGAGGTCATGAAGTAGTTCGCCGCGAGGATCAGGATCGCGGCCGACACGACGGCATTCGTCGTCGCGGCGCCCACGCCCTGCGCACCGCCCTTCGAGTTGTAGCCGTGGTAGCAGCCCATCAGCGCAATGATGAAGCCGAAGACCGCGGACTTCCAGAGCCCTGACGTGACGTCGCCGGTCTCGAGGAAGTCGACCGTGTTCTTCAGGTAAACTGCCGAATTGAAGTCGAGCGAGTAGATGCCGACAACCCAGCCACCCATGACGCCGATGATGTCGGCGATCGCAACCAGGATCGGCATGGAAAGGACGGCCGCGATCAGGCGCGGCGCGACGAGATACTTGAACGGATTGGTCGAGAGCGTCACCAGCGCGTCGATCTGCTCCGTCACGCGCATGGTGCCCAGCTCTGCGGCGATGGCGGCCGAGACACGGCCGGCGACCATGAGGCCTGCCATCACGGGGCCCAGTTCGCGCGTGATGCCCAGCACAACGATCTGCGGCACGAAGGCTTCGGCGCCATAGCGGTTGCCACCCATGAAAATCTGCAGGGCGAGGGCACCACCGGTGAAGAAGGCGGTGAGGCCGACCACCGGCAATGAGAAGTAGCCGATCCGCATCATCTGCTGGATCACGAGCCGGAAATAGATGGGCGGCATGAAGCACGCCGGCACGGCCTTCATCGCGAACAGGAAGATGCGCCCGATCTCGCCGAACAGGGCGATGAAGAAGCGGCCAATCAGAGCAAGGGGATTAATCACAGATGGGTCCCTGTGTATTGGCGGATGATGCGCGGGCCGAGCCGCGTGAAGATTTCATAGGGCAGCGTGCCGGCGGCGCGTGCCAGTTCGTCGACAGGCTGGTGGGGACCGATGAATTCGACGAGCATGCCGGGCTGCGCCATGGCGGGCGGGCACTCAGACACGTCCAGCGTAACCAGATCCATCGACACTCGCCCCACGATCGGACACCTGATGCCGTTCACGACACCGTGCCCGCGATTGGACAGGGAACGCATCAGCCCGTCAGCATAGCCCAAGGCGGCCACGGCCAGGCGGCGCGGCCCGCTGGCCACATAGGTAGCTCCGTAGCCAACGGTGTCCCCCCTGTCAATTGAACGGACCTGGAGGATGGGGGCGGTCAGCGTGGCCACGCCCCGCATCGGGTTGTCGGCGCCTTTCCTTGGATTTCCGCCATAAAGCGCAATGCCCGGTCGTACCAAGTCCAGCGTGTAATCGGGCCCCAGAAAACAACCTCCGGAGGCAGCGAGGCTGGTCCAGGAGTTCGGGAATCGCTTCGCCAGCGCCTTGAAGGTGAGCAGCTGTTCGCGGTTCTTGAGCTCGCCGGCGTCGTCCGCGCAGGCCAGGTGGCTGATGATCAGGGCCGGACGGGCGAAATTGCTGGCGGTCTGCGCTTCCTCGACCGACAGGCCGAGGCGCGACATGCCGGTGTCGATGTGCAGCGCGTAGGGCGTGGGCAGCTTGCTGGCAAGCCAGGCTTCAAGCTGCGGCAGGCTGGAGATCACAGGGGACAGCTTGTGGCCGGAAAAGAGGTGTGCGTGGCCGCCCGCATAGCCATTCAGCACGAAAATCGTGGCCTGGGGCAGGTTCTGGCGGAGGTCGATCGCCTCCTCGACGTGGGCCACGAAGAAGGCCTTGCAGCCGGCGGCGGTGAGGGCGCGGGTGACAGCCTTGGCGCCCAAACCGTAGGCGTCAGCCTTCACCACCGCCGCGACCTCGGCCGGGGCGACCTGGGCCTGGAGCAGCCGGAAATTCTCGGCGATCGCCATGAGGTCGATCGAGAGCACGGGCCGGGTGGGAGACGCCTGATTCATCACGCCCCGCGCGTAGCACGAAACCGGGACCAACTCCAATGCGCGAGCGTCACAAGGTCCCGCGCCGGGGCCGGCATCAGTTGTTCTGGGCGGGCAGGGAGTCTTCCTGGGCCAGGTCGAAGAAGCGGGTGTACTGCTTTTCGAACTGGAGCGTGATCTTCGCGGTCGGGCCGTGGCGGTGCTTTTCGACGAGGATGTCCGACAGGCCGTGGATGCGGTCCATCTTCTCGCGCCACTTCTGGTACTCGATCGGATCGTCCATCGACGGTTCCTTGGTCTCGAGATAGTAGGCCTCGCGGAAGATGAACATGACGACGTCGGCGTCCTGCTCGATCGAGCCGGATTCACGAAGGTCGGCGAGCACGGGGCGCTTGTCGTCGCGGGCGTCGACGCCGCGTGACAGCTGCGAGAGCGCGATCAGCGGCACCGCGAGTTCCTTTGCCAGCGTCTTCAGGCCCTTCGTGATCTCGGTGATTTCCTGCACGCGGTTTTCGTTCTTCTTGCCGCCCGTGCCGGTGAGCAGTTGGAGGTAGTCGACGACGATCATGCCGAGGCCGCCCGAGCGTGCGAGGCGGCGCGAGCGCGCGGCGACCTGGGCGATCGACAGGCCGCCCGTGTCATCGATGTACATCGGCAGGCGTTCGAGTTCCGTCGAGACGCGGATGAGCGCCTGCATGTCGCGCTCTTCGATCTTGCCGCGACGGATCTTGCTGCCCGAGACTTCGGCCTGCTCGGCGATCATACGGGTGGCGAGCTGCTCGGCCGACATTTCGAGGGAGAAGAAGGCGACCCTGGCGCCGCTCTTTCCTTCCGAGCGCATCCATTCGCGCGCGGCATGGAAAGCAATGTTGGTCGCGAACGATGTCTTGCCCATGCCGGGACGGGCGGCAAGGATGATGAGGTCCGATTTCTGCAGGCCACCGAGCAGGTTGTCGAGATCGCGGAAGCCCGTCGGCACGCCGGTGACGTGCGAGGGCGACTGGTAGGCTTTCTCGGCCGCCTCGATGGCGCCGGCCATGGCCACCTTGAACGAGCGGAATCCTCCACCGAAGCGGCTCTTCTCGGCGATGGAGTAGAGCTGCTTTTCGGCTTCCTCGATCTGCTCGCCCGGCGACAGGTCGATCGGCGGATCATAGGCGGTGTTGACGATTTCCTCGCCGACGCGAATGAGCTCGCGGCGCTGCGCGAGGTCGAAGATCATGCGGGCGAAGTCGATGGCGTTGATGACGGTCGGCGCAAAGCGCACGATCTCGGCAAGGTAGTCGGGGCCGCCGACTTCCTTCATCGAGGCATCGAGCGCGAAGTAGGGCCTGAGCGTGACAGGCGATGCCAGCTGTCCCTTGCGGATCACGCGGCCGATCGCTTCGTAGATGCGCTGGTGCAGCGGCTCGTGGAAGTGCTCGGGCTGAAGGAAGCTCGAGACGCGCTCGAACGCGTCGTTGTTGATCAGGATGGCGCCCAGCAGCGCCTGTTCCGTCTCGATGTCGCTCGGCGTGAGGCGCAAGCGTTCGCTCGCTTCTGTCTTGGTCGGGGCCGTCAGTGTCATGGGTGCAAAAAACGCGATCGAACCGGGGTTCGCAATCGACGATCTGTTGTTATCAACAATACATACGCGCCGTGGTCTTGCGTCGTGCTGCAATTGTCCTTCTTGACATGCAGACACGCGCTGATTCGCGCCAAGATCAGTCTAGGGCATTACGGAAATTACACGCGCTATTTCTGCGTGAACGCCTTTTCGGCAGCCTCGAAAGGCAGCAGCACGCAGGTGTGGCGGCTCTTGTGTTCGCGCACTGGTGCAAAGATGCCGAAAACGCTCCATTTTCCTGTCGGTGCGTCCTGGCCTTCCTTCAGCATGCCTGCGACCTTTTCGCGAATGCGGCCGAGCGACTCTCCGGTTTCTCCAACCGCGTGTGCAGCGAGGATCGCCGCCGACGCCTGGGTCAGCACGCAGGCCTTCGTGTCATGACGGCATTCGTAGATTTCGTGCGTGGGGTCCACGGCGAAGTCGAGCGTGATGCGGTCGCCGCACATTGCATTGTTGACGGTGGCTGTGAGCTTCTCGCCACTGATCGTACCGGCGCAACTGACATCGGCGGCCCAGCGCAGCAGTTCCTTTGCGTACAGTTCTTCACTCATGAGCATCGAAATCCGCTTTGAGGGCCTCGAAGGCGGCCGGCGTGTCCGCATCTGCTAGTACGGCGGCACTTTCCATTTCAACCTCGAATACCGCATCCGGGTTGGCATGAATGACTGCCTTGGCGCCCGTGTCTCCTGCGGCGGCCAGCATTTCCGCGAAATAGCTCCGCGCGAAGAGCACGGGGTTGCCGCGCTTGCCCTTGTAGACGGGGACGATGATCCCGCGTCCCTCTTCAGGGCTGAACGCGGCGATCATGCGGTTGATGTCCTGTGCCGTTACGGCAGGCATGTCGCCGAGCGCGACGAGCGCGCCATCGGCCGTGCCGGACACATGCGCCAGGCCAGCCTTCAGCGAGGACGCCATGCCGGTCGCGAAATCGGGATTGTGGACGCGGTTCACAGGCATGCCCGCGAGTGCGCCTGAGATCGCCTCGTGGTCGTGGCCGGTGACAACAATGGTTGCGCTGACCCGGCTATCGGTGATGGCGCGCGCAGCATGGGCCACCAGCGGCGTGCCGCCCAGTGGCAGCAAAAGCTTGTTGCGCCCTTCCATGCGTGTCGATCGACCGGCAGCGAGCAGCACGGCTTCGACACGGGGCGCGTCAGATACGGGGACATGGACTTCGCGCTGCTGCGGGCGCGTCGGGATTTCCTTGAGCAGGCCGCCGACACCCATGGCCTGTATATCCACGGGGCGAACGGCGAGGCCTGCACAGAGCCGCTGGAGCACGAAGTCAAGGCCATTGAGCTTGGGCGAACGTGCGCAGCCGGGCACGCCGACGACCGGAATGCCATCAAGCTGTCCGGTCATGAGCAGGTTGCCGGGGTCCACGGGCATGCCGAGATGTTCGACCTCGCCGCCCGCTTCAAGGAGGGCTGCGGGGATCGTGTCCGCGCGGTCCGTCGTGGCGGAGGCGCCCATCACGAGAATGATGTCGGGCATGGCATCGCGCGCCGCTGACATCGCCCGCGCGACGGCGGTCGTGTCGTGGGGCACGCGCTGTTCGTCGACGATGCGGCTGCCGAGTTCCGCGAGGCGACGGTCAAGCACGTCGCGTGTCTTGACCATCAGGCTCTGCTTGAGGCCTGGCACGCGGGTGGAAACGAGGGACACGGTGCGGGGCGAGAAGGCTGCGACCTGCATGCGGCCGGTCCTTGCGATCTCGGCGGCGCTGTGAACGGCCCAGTCCGGGCTCGCGAAAGGAATGATCTTCACGGTGGCCACCATCTGACGGTCGTGCACGCGCTCGTGCGGGCGCAAGGTGGCGACCGTGATGCTCTCGTGGATGCGGTTCATCCGGTTGATGGTCGTCTCGTCGAGAAGCACGAGGCCATCCGCCGCGGAGAGAAGATTGCAGCGGCCCGTATGGGCGGTGCTGGTCGTCACCTGCACGCCGGCCAATGCACCCGCGATGAGGCGCGCGGCTTCGTCCTCGTGGATGTCGCCGTCCTCGAGGCTTGCGACCATGACATCAACGATGCCGGCCTGGGACAGGGCTGTCACGTCAGCCTGCGAGAGCCGATGACCCTTCTTCAGGCCGCCAATGCTGTGGGCAAGGATCGCGCCTGCCGCCTGTGTCGTGGATACGAGGCCGAACTTCATGCCTTTGGGCCACCGCGCATCCGGGCGATCAGTTGCGCCATGATTGAAACCGCGATCTCGGGTGGCGAGACGGCACCGATGTCGAGGCCCACGGGGCCGTGGATGCGCGCGATGTTGTCGTCGCTGATGCCGCGGGCACGCAGCCTCTCGCATCTGGCACCATGTGTCTTCCGGGAGCCGAGCGCGCCTATGTAAAAGCAGGGCGAATTGAGTGCGGCGAACAAGGCGGGATCGTCGAGCTTGGGATCGTGTGTGAGCGTAACCACGGCGGTACGGCGGTCAAGGGGCAGGTCGGCCAGCGCCTCATCCGGCCAGGCGGTCACGAGGTGCAGATCCGGGAAGCGCTCTCCCGTGGCGAACGAGGTGCGGGGATCGATAATCACCACGCTGAAGCCTGCCAGCGCTGCCATCTGGCTGAGCGGCTGGGCGATGTGGACCGCACCGACAATGTAGAGCCGCGGCGGGCTGTTGAACACGTTCAGGAACCAGGCGACGCCATCGATCTCGACGCGCCGGCTTTCATCGCGCTGCGCGGCCTCGCGCGCGGCGAGCGCCAGCGGATCGGTTCCTGCGGAGGCTTCGCGAAAGAGACGCGCCTCGGCGGTGTCGAGGCGCGTTGCCAGTACGATGCCTTCGCCGCTGCGGCGTGCTTCAATGAGTTCGGCGAGGGCCTTGCGATCCATGTCAGGTCACCCGCTCGACGAGGATTTCGATCTGGCCGCCGCAGGCCAGGCCCACGGACCAGGCCTGCTCGTTCGAGACGCCGAAGGTGAGCAGCCTCGGCTTGCCGTCGCCGATCACGTCGAGTGCTTCGGAAATGACGGCGCCCTCGACGCATCCGCCGGACACCGAACCAATGAAGCTGCTGTCTTCGCGCACGACAAGCTGGCTGCCCGCGGGGCGCGGGGCCGAACCCCATGTCTTCACGACGGTGGCCAGGGCCACGCCATGGCCGGCGTCCAACCACGCCTGTGCCGTTTCAAGAACCTTGTCGTGGCTGGTTGTCATGCCATGCGCTTCCTGATCCTGGCCAGTTCATCTCCGCCGTCCCTTGCCTGCAGTGCGCCGGCGAGGTCCATGAGCGAGGCGAGGTTGTGAACGGTCCGCAATTCGTGAACGTGTCGCAACAGGACGCGAATGCCGCCTGCCTTTGGTGCAAAGGCATCATAGCGCAGAAGCGGGTTCAGCCAAATCACCCGCCGCGCGGTGCGGCCGAGCCTTGAGGCTTCCGCTTCCAGGAGGTCGAGGCCTTCGCGTTCGAGGCCGTCGGTCACGAGAAGGACTGTGGCGCCCTGGCCCAGGACGCGCCGGGCCCACTCGAAATTGAAGCGGTGAAGCGCTTCACCGATCCGCGTGCCGCCGTCCCAGTCCTCGGCGATGCGCGAGACTTCGGCAAGCGCCACGTCGGGATCGCGGCAGGACAGGGCGTGCGTGATGTTGGTCAGGCGGGTGCCGAACACGAAAGTGTGCGTCCGGGCACGCCTGATGCGGCGGTCCGCCATCAGGCCGTGGAACATGTGGAGGCACATGCGGGCATACATGCTCATCGAGCCGCTGATGTCGCACAGGATCACCAGCGGTGCCTCGATGGTGCGTGGCTTGCGGCGCAGGATCTCCCGGACATGGCCGCCCGATCTCAGGGCTTTTCG
>CAZYFM010000010.1:0-4187 GCA_964646885.1 uncultured Flavobacteriaceae bacterium | reverse complement strand
GGTGCCGGCACGGCGACCTGCGGCAGCATCAGGGCCATCGACTTCTCTAGAAGCTCCGGGTCCTTCCAGAAGGCATCGAAGAGGCGGTCGAAGATCTCGCGCTGCGCGGCGCGTGTCACCAGCGTTGCGAAGAGGGCGGAGCGGACCACCGTGCGGTCAGCGAGGCCTGTCTCGGCGATGGCCCTCAGGGCCGTGCTCGTGGCGTCGGGTGTCACCGGAATGCCAGCCTCGCGCAGGAGGCGGGAGAACATGACGACGTTGTCGACGAGCGCCGCCATCGACGCTCAGCTTCCCTGTGCCGTTGCAGTGAGGCGCTGCGTGACCTCGCCGATGTTCATCCGGCTGATGTCATCCTGGTACTTGAGCAGGACGCCCAGCGTCGAGCGCGTCAGTTCCGGTGTCAGCCTGACGGCATCAAGTGCAATGAGCGCATTCGCCCAGTCGAGTGTCTCCGCAATGCCCGGCGGCTTGAACAGGCCTGCCGTGCGCAGGGACTGCGCAAAGCGGACGACATCGCGCGAGAGGCCTTCGGCGAGACCGGGGACCTTGCCGCGCACGATCTCGAGTTCGCGCTCGAAGCCGGGGTAGTCGACCCAGTGATAGAGACAGCGCCGCTTGATCGCGTCGTGGACTTCGCGCGTCCTGTTCGACGTGATGACGACAATCGGGGGCTCCGGCGCGCGAATGACGCCCAGCTCGGGCACTGTCACCTGGAACTCGGACAGGAACTCCAGAAGGAAGGCTTCGAAGGGTTCGTCGACGCGGTCGAGTTCGTCGATGAGCAGGATGCAGCGCTGGCCGTCGCCCGGCTGGAGGGCCTGGAGCAGGGGGCGACGCACGAGAAACCTTTCGCCGTGAATGTCGACAGCTGGCGCATCCTGGGACCTGCCTTCCGCGAGGCGGATGGCCGTCATCTGTGCGGCGAAGTTCCATTCGTACACGGCGGACGAAACATCGAGGCCCTCATAGCATTGCAGGCGCACGAGCGGCATGCCGAGCGTCGCGGAGAGCACCTTCGCGATCTCGGTCTTGCCCGTTCCGGGTTCGCCTTCGATGAAAAGCGGGCGCTGGAGCTTCAGGGCAAGAAAGAGAACGGTCGCTGTGTCACGTTCTGCAATGTAGCCTCCGCGTGCCAGAAGGGCTTCGGTTTCGGGTATCGAACTGGGCAGTGGATGTCGCATAGCGAGCAACCTAAGGCAGAGCCCCAGAAGAAGGAAGCGTGGGCATGGCTGGCGCATGGTCCCACCGTGGGCATGCTGTGCATTCTGGCGGCCACGTTCTGCTTTTCCGGCGGCAATGCCATCGTGCGGGCGGCGGCTGCCCATATTCCGGCGGTCGAGGTGTCGTTCTTCCGGTCCATCTTTGCCCTGGCCCTGCAATTGCCCTTCCTGTTCTGGATGGGCATCCGCACGATCCACACGCAACGCCTGGGACTGCATGCGTCGCGCGGCGTGCTGCACGCAGCGTCCATGATCCTGTGGTTCGTGGCCCTGCCCATGGTGCCGCTGTCGGAGTCGGCGTCTCTGGAGTTCGCTGCGCCGATCATGACGACCATCATTGCCATCGTCTTCCTGGGCGAGGCGATCCGCATGCGTCGCATCGCGGCGCTGGCCGTCGGCATCATCGGCGTTGCGCTGGTCGTGCGGCCGGGCTTTGAAACGGTGTCCCTCGGACAGCTGCTGTGCCTGGCTTCGGTGGCGCTGTGGTCGGCGTGCCAGCTCATCATCCGTGAGCTTGGCAAGACCGAGAGCGCCTTCGTGCAGGGCTTCTTCACGGTGGCGTTCTTCACGCCCATCACCTTCATCGCCGCCCTGCCGACATGGGTGTGGCCGGATGCCAATGCGCTCGTGCTCTGCCTTGCGCTTGCCATCACCTCGACGCTCGGCACGTGGTTCTATGGCGAAGCTTTCCGGCGCGCGGAGATGACGGCGATCCTGCCCCTGGAATCCACAAAACTTGTGTGGGCAGTCCTATACGGATTTGTAATCTTCGGCGAAGTGCCCGAGATCATGACGATCATTGGCGGGCTCGTGATCTTTTCCGCAGCTGCGTACATCACGCTGCGCGAGGCGCAGCTGGCACGACGGGCCCGCGCGCAAGGGGCGTAAGACGCACGTTTGAATTCCCTCGCGAATTGAAAGCGGCGAACAAACCGTGGATTGCGCCGCACGCCATTGCGTCTTCGCTGGAAATCGGCGGCGGAATATGCATTTTGCGCCGGTCCGCCATTCCAAGAAGTGCGGAAGGAAATGTCTCTTTCACTCGAAGGGTAACATCATGAAGCGTATTCTTCTCGCGACCGCGCTGGTTGCTTTCTCGGCCGGCACCGCGCTCGCCGACAACCTCGCTGGCTACTATGGCAACACGGTTGTCCAGACGTCGGCTGACGGCAAGGTGACCAAGTCCAAGGTCAACGCCGACAAGACCTATTCCAGCGTCCAGCCGGATGGCTCGAAGACCAGCGGCACGTGGTCCTGGAAGGACGACAAGACCGCCTGCTTCACGCAGACGACGCCTCCGCCCGCCGCCAACCAGCAGCCGGCCTGCTATCCGATCGACCCGCACAAGGTCGGCGACAAGTGGGACCTGAAGGACAAGGACGGCAAGGTCGTCGCGACGTTTGAACTCGTCGCCGGCTAGTCCGGGCTTCGCCTGAATGTCGAAGGGCCAGCACGGGGCGACCCGGCTGGCCCTTTTCTTTTGGGGGGCGTGCTGCGGCTCAGGCGAGCGCGGCGGCCACGGCCCGCCTGGCCATCACGGTGACGAGATGGGCGCGATACTCCGCGGTGCCATGAAGGTCGCTGTTCAGGTTCGACGGGGACACCTTGATGCCGGCGACGGCGTCGGGCGTGAATGACTTGGACAGGGCGGCTTCCATGGCCTTCTCGCGGAACACGGAAGAGGCTGCGCCCGTGACCGCAACGCGAACGCCAGCTGCGGTCTTCGCCACGAACACGCCGACCATGGCATAGCGTGACGCCGGGTTCGGGAACTTCATGTAGGCGGCCTTCTCCGGCACCGGGAACGAGACTTCCGTGATGATCTCGCCTTCCTGCAGCGCCGTTTCAAACATGCCCTGGAAGAAGTCGTCGGCGGCGATCGTGCGCGACGTCGTCTTCACGCTTGCCCCGAGGGCCAGCACGGCGGCGGGGTAGTCGGCCGCCGGGTCATTGTTGGCGAGCGAGCCGCCAATCGTGCCCATGTGGCGGACCGCCGGGTCGCCGATGTGGCTGGCGAGGCTCGCGAGGGCCGGAATGGCCTTCTTCACCTCGGCGCTGCTGGCCACGTCGAAGTGCTTCGTCGCCGCCCCGATCGTCACCGTCGAGCCCGCGACGCGCACGCCGGCGAGGCCGGGAATGCGTGTGAGGTCGATCAGCGCCGATGGCTGCGCCAGCCTCTGCTTCAAGGTGGGGATCAGGGTCTGGCCGCCGGCCAGGAACTTCGCGTCGCCATTGCCTTCGAAGAGCTTGCGGGCTTCGTCGAGTGACTTCGGGCGCAGGTACTGGACTTGATACATGGTTCGTTTCCTATTCGGCTGCCTGGCGTGTCTGGTGGAGGGCCTGCCACACGCGCTGCGGCGTGGCGGGCATGTTGAATTCCTTCACGCCGAGCGCGTTGGTGATCGCGTTGATGACGGCGGCGGGCGAAGCGATGGCTCCGGCTTCGCCGCAGCCCTTCATGCCGAGCGGGTTCGACGGGCATGGTGTCACCGTGAATCCGAGATCGAACGAGGGCAGGTCGTCGGCGCGGGGCATGCAGTAGTCCATGAACGATCCGGAGAGCAGCTGTCCGGTCTCGTGGTCGTAGGCCGCCTGCTCGAGCATCGCCTGGCCGATGCCCTGCGCGACGCCGCCATGGACCTGGCCCTCGACGATCATCGGGTTGATGATGTTGCCGAAGTCGTCGACAGCGGTGAACTTGACGATGCGCGTGACGCCGGTGTCGGGGTCGATCTCGACCTCGCAGATGTGGCATCCGGCCGGGAACGTGAAGTTCGTCGGGTCGTGGAAGGCGCCTTCCTTCAGGCCCGGCTCGATCTCGGAGGTCGGGAACTTGTGGGCCACGTAGGCGTTCAGCGCGACTTCGTGGAAGGCCAGCTTGCGGTCGGTGCCGGCGACACGGAACTCGCCATTCTCGAGCACGATGTCGGCGGCGGAGGCCTCCAGCAGGTGGGCTGCGATCTTCTT
>CAZYFM010000009.1:0-52556 GCA_964646885.1 uncultured Flavobacteriaceae bacterium | reverse complement strand
CACCCGACCTGCGGGACATCGATGTGAAGGGGTTTCCCGCGCAGGCACTGAAGACCCTGCCAGGCAAGGTGTCTCGCGTGGAGCTCGTTCATGTCGACGGGCGGCCAGTCTGGCGCGTCGACGTGGACGGCAAGCCAGCGGCGATGGTCGATGACCGAAGCGGCGAGGAGCTGTCTCCCCTGAACGAAGCGGCAGCCACGCGCATTGCCGAGGCTGACTTTGCCGGCAACGGAAAGATTGTTTCTGCCACCCTGCTGGAGAGCAATCCGCCCATCGAGTATCGCGGGGACCTGCCGGTCTGGCAGTTCAGCTTCGATGATCCCGACAGCACGAACCTCTATGTGTCGCCCCTGAGCGGAAAGGTCGTCGCGCGCCGGTCGTCGACGTGGCGCGTGTACGACTTCCTGTGGTCGCTGCACATCATGGACTACCGGGACCGGACTGACTTCAACAACTGGCTTGTGGTCATGGCGGCGTTGGTGGCTCTGGTGCTGACCATCAGCGGGATGGTGATCCTCGTCTACCGCTTCCTGGTTCCAAGGCTGTGATCGGGGAGGTGCGAGCACGAGCATGACATGCGGGGTGCGTAGGACGCTTCATGTTTCCTCGTGAGCCTGCTTTTCCCCGGAGCTGGTCGGTCAAAGAGTGGGTCTCATGAGCCGCGGATGGTCAGGCGCATTTTCCAGTTCTTGAGCTGATGCGACAGTCCTTGGCCTTGTTTCTCCCCTCGCTTCAGCGAGGGGAGAGCGCGCGAAAGCGCGGGAGGGGAGGTTGTCGTTCGGTTGCGGTTGGAAGCACCCCCACCGTCTGCTGCATCGCGTGCCGCGATGCGCATCCACCTCCCCCGCTGAAGCGGGGGAGGAAACTCATGGGCGCTTAGCCCAGCAGGCGATCAATCGCCGCCATGGTGTCCGTGCAGGCTTCGTAGCAGGCGCGGCAGGCTTCGTGGTGGGCCTTGTGCTTGGCGCATTCGGCCTGGCAGGCGCTGCAAGCGGCGCGGCACAGCGCCAGTTGCTGTCCGGCGAAGGTGCTGTGTGCCTGAACGAGGACCTGGCCTGCGCGGCAGATGGCCAACATGGCGCGAACGGTCCTGGCGCAAGCGGCCATGCCACTGTCACCGGCTGCGAGGGTTTCGATGCACTGGCTGAGGCAGACCTCGCCAGCGGCGACGCAGCTTGCGATGGCGTTGACAACCCTCTGTTCGTTTCGTGTCAGCACGAAATTCACTTCGGCGGCGCCGTGGTTCATGTGCGAATGGTCCATCGTGGCGTGGCCTTCGTGACCCTTGCTGGAGGCGGCAAGCGCATGCGTGGCGGCGAGCGTGCCTAGGGCGGTGGCGGCCGTCATGACCGAACGGCGATTGTGTGATTTCTGCATGGCGTGTGTTTCCTGGCGTGGCTGTGCGTGGTGGTCCGAGTTTCTTGGCGCCTAGTGTCCGGCGTGCGACGCGGGTCTGTATGGCTGTACGATGGCTTCGATGCGGATGGCTCCTGCCTTCAGGAAGTGCAGCGTGACCGGCACTTTCTGGCCCGGCTTCAGGCGCTTGCGCGGATTGATGAGCATGACATGATTGGTCAGTGGATTGAGGTCGACCGTTTCCCCGGTCTCGACCTTTACGCCATAGATCAGAGGACGCATGCCCATCATGCCGTCCTCGTTCTGCATCTCGTGGATTTCCACGGCACCGAAGTCGCGTGATGAAACGCCCAGCAGCCTGTCGTCTTCGTCGCCGCTGTTCGTGATCCGCAGGTAGGCAGTGGTGCTGTCGGCGCCGGGCATCGCGGGCTGAACGACCGCGTCGGCGACGGCGATGCGGCTGCCCGCCCACGCGGAAACCGGAGATAGAGCAAACGCGGCAAGCAGCAGGGCGCTGGCCGGGCGGAACAGTGTCATCGTCGAGGATCCATTGATTCGATTTCTGGCGCCCGATCATCGCCGAAGCCGCGTGCCTGCTCAAGGCGCGGACCGTCCGATTTGTGGAGTTTTCCGCCTGCGTGTATAGGCAAGCGTGGGAGGCACTTTGCATGTCGTTCGATTCAGTGATCGCGTTTGACCTGGAAACGGTGCCTGATCTCCAGGCCGTGGGACGGATCCACGGGATGGATGGCGCAGACGATGAGGCGCTGCGCTCGGCACTGGGTGAGGGCTTTCCGAAACTGCCACTGCACTCGATTGCCTGCATCGGCGCGCTCGTGGCCAGGCGTGATGGAGATCACTGGGCCGTGACGGCCCTGGGGGCTCCGCATGTGGGCGAGCGCAGCGAGGCGGAACTCCTGTCCGGATTCCTGCACAAGATCGATGAACTCGGGCCCCGGCTGGTCAGCTTCAACGGCAGCGGCTTTGACCTGCCGGTGCTCCGCTATCGCGCCATGGTTCATTCCCTGCCAGCGCCCGGCCTGCGTCCGCGGTACTTCAATCGTTATTCGGATGACGCCGTCGACCTCTGCGACGTGCTGTCGTCCTTCGGGGCCAGTGCGAAGGTGAAGCTCGACGACCTTGCACGCACCCTTGGGCTTCCCGGCAAGCCGGACGGCATGGAGGGTTCGCAGGTGGCCGAGTATGTGCGCAGCGGGCGGATTGCCGAAGTGGCGGCCTATTGCGAGAGTGATGTCATCAATACGTATCGCATCTGGTTGAGGTATGAGCTCTTCCAGGCAAACCTGACGCAGGCGGGCTTTGCCGCGAGCGAAGCCAGTCTTGAGCATTTCATCGAACGGCGGCGCCATCGAACGGCGCCGTGACGGCGAGGGGCAGGACGTGCGCCGCGCCTGGCCTGCCGGATGTTTCCGGTGCAACGGAGGAAAACAATCTTGAAACGTGTCATCATCATCGGCGGCAGCTATGCCGGATTCTCGCTGGCGCGCTCGCTTGATGGATCAGCGGACGTCACGCTGGTCGAGCCGCGTGACCGCTTCGTGCACAATGTTGCCGCGATGCGGGCCCTCGTCGAACCCGCGCTCTTCGACCGGATTGCCATTCCCTATGACCGCCTGCTGAAACGGGGACAGGTCGTCCGGGCGCGGGCGACAGGCATATCCGGGCATGCCGTGTCACTGTCGGACGGGCGCTCCATTGAAGGCGACGTGATCGTCGTCGCGACTGGATCAAGCTATGGCAGCCCGTTCAAGCCGCAGGGCGATGATGTGGGCGGCATGATTGCCGCGAGTGCGGCTGCGCATGAGCAACTGCGGGCCGCGCGTTCCGTTGCGATCATTGGGGCTGGTGCCGTGGGAACGGAGCTTGCGGGCGAGATCATGGTGGGGATGCCCGGCAAGACCGTGACGCTTGTGTCTTCGACGCCAAGCCTGTTTCCGGATTTTCCTCCAAGGCTCGGGCAATCCCTCGCGACGCAGTTGCGGGCCATGGGGGTGCAGTTGCGTCTTGGCGCGACGGCGCGCGGACTGAAGCAGACGAATGCGCCGTTTGCGGGGCGCGTCGAATTCGGCGAGGGACCACCTCTCGATGCAGACATCGTGTTTCCCGCGATCGGGACCAGGCCGGTGACGGACCTGCTGCGCGGGTTGCCGGGCGTGCGCCTTGATGCGCTGGGTCGCGCCGAGACGGATGGCTGGCTGAGACCGTCAGGTCTCGCTCATGTTTTCACACTTGGTGATGCGGCTGCTGCGGGTGATGCCATGACGATCGTTGCGATCATGCGCCAGCAGCCCTGGCTGACCAAGGCGATCACGGCGGTGCTGTCGGGGAAGAAGGTGGAGACGCTGTCCCGCTATGCGCCGTGGCCGCGTCCTCCCATCCTCATTCCGCTGGGTCCGAAGAAGGGCGCGAGCGTCCTGCCGGTCACGCGCAAGGGGCTGGTGGTGGGGCCGTTCCTGACGTCCACGATCAAGGGGCGACAGCTCTTCATTCCGCGCTACCTGAAGGAGTTCGGGCGCGGCTGATGCCGCGCTCGCCTGATACCTATCCAAAAGAGGTGTGACACCGTTGTTCATATAATGTTCTTGCATGACCGGATCGATTTCTCCAATATGAACGAAACAGGAACTTCCTGATGGAGGTGTGCATCAACAGAGGAATGCAAAGCGCATGACGAACAGTCTGCAAAACAACGACGAAAGTGTCATCTTCAACGGCCAGAAAGGCCGGAATTCAGCGGAAAACAGGAGCGAGAGCCCGGGGCAAGTGTCATCTTCATCCGCCCCGGTCCGCAAGGGCTACATCAAGCGGTCTCCGGAGACGGACGACATGTTCTTCGACCTCCTCTCTGCCGGCTATCCGGTGTCGTACGCAGCGCAGGCAGCGGGCTACACCAGGCAGGTCGTGTATGAGTGGCGGGCGGGCGACAAGGTCTTCATGGAGCGGTGGAAGCACGCCAAGCGCCTGTCGCTCGAAGCGGTCGAGGAAGAGCTCATGCGGCGGATCTTCGACGGGACCGAAGAGCCGGTCTACCAGAAGGGGGCCCTGGTCGGTCACCGTCGCAAGTACTCCGACCGGATCCTGATCGAGTGGCTCAAGCAGGGCCGCAAGTGGGTCAACTGGCTGGACTGAGAGGCTCCGGCATCCCGATGACGGGGTGGGACATGCAGTCCGTTAACCACGCGGAAGGCTGAAAGGCACGGCCGCCGGGTCGCCTGAAAATGGCCCGGCTGGCCGGATTTAACTGCAAACGAACCTGCGTATGGTTTAATCCGGGCCGGATTTCGACACGATGGCAGTGCGGCCTGCAGGCAGGCGACAGGGCTTCCTGTCCGCATGCGGACGACTGCCATCCCTGCGCAGAACAAGAAGCCTTGGCCGAACGACCGCTCGTCATTGACCTGAATGCGCCCGTGCATGCGGCGGACCTCCCGTCCCATGCGCAGCGCTTCCTGTCGTGGTGGCTTGGCGAACTGAACGAGATGCTTCCCGGCTTCCTGCGGCGCGCCGTGCCGCGACGGGCCGAGCCTTCGCTTCTCTTCGTCGAGGACGGACGATGGCGGCTCGTCAGTGGCAGCGATCCGGGGCAGGGCTTCACGCTCGACAGCCTCCAGGACGACAAGGGCGTTGCGGACCAGATCCTGGCGGCGGCTCCCAATTTCAGCCTGCTTGGCCTCGTGGTCGTGCTGCCGCCCTCGCAGGTGCTGCGGCGCCGCGTGGAGTTGCCTCTCGTGCAGGAGCGCCAGCTGCTGCCGGCTGTGGAACTCCAGGTGGACCGGCTCACGCCGTTCAAGGCGGAGAATGTCCGGCTCGGCGTCAGGCTCGCCGCCCGCGATGCGGTCGAGGGCAAGGTGACGGCCGACTGCGTCTTTGCCCCGCGCGCAGGGATTGACGCGCTGGATGAACGGCTGCGCAAGCTGGGGCTTGGCGTGGAACGCTTTGATGTGGCGGGCGAGGGCGGCGTGCCGCTCGGCTTCAGCCTGACGGCGCCGGGCGAAGGGCAGGCGCCGCGCCAGCCCGTATGGACAAAGCTGGGTCTCGCGGCGGCGGTGCTTGTCATCTGGTACGTCGCCGGCCTCCTCTGGGACAGCGCGCGCGAGCAGGACATCCAGTCCTGGGAGGCACGAGTGGCCGAGATGCGGCCGCAGGCCATGCGCAGCGTGGCGCTGCGCCAGCGGCTCGATGGCATGGTCGAGCCCTTCGACATTGCCCGTCGACAGGTGCCGGACGAGGTGCTGTCGGTGCTGCAGGAGCTCACGCGGCTTGTGCCCGACACGGCGCGGCTGACCGAATTCGAGTTCAAGGGGGACACGATCCGCATTGCCGGCGTGGCCCAGGAAGCGGCGGCGCTGATCCCGGTGCTGGAGAAATCGCCGCGCTTCCGTGACGTGAAGTTCCTCTCGCAGGTCATGCGGCACGAGGAGTCCCGGAAGGACCGGTTCGAGATCGCGTTCCGCCTCGAAGGGGGTGCGACGTGAAGATCGAGATCTCGCCCTTCCGCCAGCGCCTGCTGGCGCTTGGCCTCCTCGCCTTCGTGATGCTGGCCGCGGCGAACTGGGTGCTGCTGCCGCTCTGGGAGAGTGCGTCGCTGCATGCCGAGCGCGTCTCGGTGCTGCGCCGGCAGGTGCTGACCATGCAGGGCCTTGTCGAGGCCCGGCCGCGCTTCGAGGCGGGGATTGCCGCGCTCGAGGCCAACGGCGACGTGCAGAACCTGACCATCGCGGCGGACAGCAGTGCGGTGGCCGGCGCGCAGTTGCAGGGACAGCTTACGCAGATCTTTGCGGCCGGTCCGGCCGTCGTGACCAGCACGCAGGTGCTGCCGGAAGAGAAGGCCGGGGCGCTCACGCGCGTCAGCCTGCAGCTCAATGCCGAGGCCGACACGCGGGCCCTGGTCAAGGTGCTCCACGAGATCGGCAGTGCGCGGCCGCTGCTGCGCGTGGAGCGCCTGGTCGTGCGCGACCCGGACGGCGTGTTTGCGGTGAAGCCCGAGGCGGTGCTCGCCAACAAGCTGATCGTCGAGATGACCGTCTCGGCCTGGATGCGCAAGCCATGAACCCCTTCGCGTCGACAGGTGCCTATGGGCGGGTGATGGCGTGGCTGGGAGGCCTCGGGATCGTTGCGGGCCTGCTGGCCTATGTGCCGTCGCCGCTTTCGCTCCTGTCCGCCTTCGAGAAGCCGCCGGTGCCCGAGGTGAAGCCCGTGCCGGCGCTGGCGCTGAAGGCCATGCCGGCGCTGGATGGCTATGCCGAGCTCTGGACCCGCCCGCTGTTCAATCCGGACCGCGTGCCGGACCCGGAGGCGGCGCCCAATGTGCCGGCGTCTACCGGGGCGGGTGACGGGCCGCGGCTTGCGGATCCCGGGCAGTTCCGCCTCGTCGGGATCGCCGGCGACAGCGAAACGCGGCTTGCCCTTGTCCGCCAGCCGGATGGAAGCATCCGGACGCTAAAAATCGGGGACAGCTTGGGTGGCTGGACCGTCGAGCGGATTGACGAGCGGGGCGTCTCAATCAGCGGTGGTGGGCGTAAACAAATTCTTACAATTCCAAGGGCGCCCAACGCCGGCAAAACGCCCTGAAAGGGAAAAGCAACCTTGTTGCGGTACTCATTTACCCAACCATGGTTGTTCGCGCTTGACGACTAGAGAAAATTTTCCTTTTTCGTCGGCGTGACCCCACCACAAAGGCCCCTTCGATGACGTTGCCCCGTTCCGGCACCCGCACCTTCCTGCCACTTGGCAGGGCGCTGTTCCTGGCAGCCGCCGTGCTTGGACTGTCGGCCTGCGAAAGCATGGATGAGGACGACGCCCTGCGTGATGCGATGTCGCCGGTCAAGCGGACGACCGAAGCGTCGGGGACATCGGCGCCCGTCGTGATTTCCGAAGCCTCCGGCTCGTCCGGGGCGCAACCCAAGACAGAGATCGTCGAGGCCGAGGCGCCGCTCGTGAACACCCGGCCGCAGCCACGTGGCCGTTCGCGTGGCGGGGACGTCGTGCTCGACTTTGCCGATGCAGACGTCAAGGACGTCGTGCGCGCGGTGCTGGGCGACATCCTGAAGGTTCCCTATTCGGTCGATCCGCAGATCCAGGGCAAGGTGACGCTCAAGACCAGCACGGGCCTGCGCAAGCAGGACGTGATTGCGGCGCTGGAGACGGCGCTGAAGGTCAATGGCGCCGTCATCGTGCTGGCCGACAATGTCTACAATGTCGTTCCGGCGACGGAAGCGCAGAAGCGCATTGACGGATTCGAACTGTCCGGCAGCGCGCGCTCGCGTGCGCCGGGCTATGGCATCGAGATCGTGCCGCTGCGCCATATCGCGGCGGCCGAGATGCAGAAGATCCTCGAGCCCGTGTCGCCGGCTGGCGGCGTGGCTTCGGTTGATGCCCAGCGCAACCTCATCTTCCTGGCCGGCACGAGCCAGGAGCGGTCCGCGATGCTGGACACGATCCGTCTCTTTGATGTCGACTACCTGAAGGGCATGTCCTACGCGATCATCCGTCCCGAGCATGTCGAGGCGTCGGTGCTGGCGCAGGAACTGACCCGCGTCTTCCAGAGCACGGGCGGCTCGGGCTCGGGCCTGCTTCGCTTCGTGCCGATCGGGCGCATCAACACGCTGCTCGTGGTCACGCCGCGCTCGGCGCAGCTGCAGACCGTGCAGAAGTGGGTCGACAAGCTTGACGTGCCGCCCCGCGGGGCCGGCCGTGGCGTCTATTACTACCGCATGCAGAATGCCAAGGCCGACGACGTGGCGCGCTCACTCGCGACCGTATTCGGAACTGCCGTCGTCGGTGATGCCGGTGACACGGGCGCCGACAGCCTTCCGCCTGCCGAAGGTGTCCCCGCCGGGGCCGCTCCGCCGCCGCCCGTCCAGCCGGGACCGCAGGTGGCCGGCGGTGCGCAGGGCCCCAATGGTTCCTCGCTGCAGATCGCCGTTGATGGCGCGAACAACGCGCTCATCATCCGCGCGAGCGCCAGCGAGTACGCAGCCCTCGAGCGTTTCCTCAAGGAGATCGACATCGCGCCGGATCAGGTGCTGATCGAGGTGACGATCGCCGAGGTCACGCTGAATGACACCCTCAAGTTCGGCGTCGAATGGTTCTTCAAGAACACGGATGACCAGAAGTACTCCCTGGGGCGGGCCCTCAAGCCTGCGGCCACGCTGCCGGGCTTCAATTTCACCTACACGATCCCGGATGTGGAAGTTGCGCTGAGCGCACTCGGCACGATCACCGACGTGCAGGTCATTTCGGCGCCGAAGCTCCTGACGCTCGACAACAAGGCGGCGTCGCTGCAGTTCGGCGACCAGGTTCCGATCATCACGCAGACTGCCACCGGCATCACGAACGCGAGTGACTCGACGATCGTGAATTCCGTTCAGTTCCGCGACACGGGCATCGTTCTGAAGGTCACGCCGCGCATCAGCAAGGGCGGGACGGTCTTCGTGGACGTGAACCAGGAGGTCAGTTCGGCCATCCCGACAACAACGTCGGGCATCGACTCGCCCACGATCCAGCAGCGCAAGATTTCCAGCACGGTTGCCGTGCAGGACGGAGACTCCATCGCGCTGGGCGGCATGATCCGCCAGAGCGACACGCACAGCGACAGCGGCGTGCCCGTGCTGAAGGACATCCCGGTGGTCGGCAACCTGTTTTCGAGCACCAGCAACCAGGGTGCGCGCACGGAACTGCTCATCTTCCTCCGTCCACGGATCATTCGCAATGCGGCGGCCGCACGCGAGATGACGGACCAGCTGAAGCGGGGCCTGCGCGGGCTCGAGGTTCTGACCTCCCCCGCACAGATGCGCTGATTTATTCAGGGCAAGTGTGACAGGCGCCTGTTTGGCTGCAGGCAGGCGCGGGGTCGTTTACCATCCATTCAGGCTAACCGTTTCCTAACAGGCAATAGGTTGCCTTTTCTGCAATTCCGAAATCGGCACTTAATCCGCCCTGCCTACACTCGTCCCTGAAGCACGAGGTGGGTATGAACTCCGCACGCAACAGGGCCCGGGAAAAGAACCGGCGACCAAGCTTGCTCAGGGCCTATGCCGAGTTTGCAGGTGCGGCCACGACGCGCCGGCGCTCGGAGATGCGGCTCAATGCGGCGCGCATCGAGGCGGAGCTCTCGAACCGCGCGAAGAGCGAGTTCATCGCCCACATGAGCCATGACCTGCGCACGCCGCTCAATGCCATCATTGGCTTCTCGGACGTGCTGGCCAACACGGACATGGTGGTGAACAACGTCCCGAAGACGAAGGAATACGCATCGGACATCAATCATGCCGGACGTCATCTTCTGGGGATCATCAACGATATCCTTGATCTCGCCAAGCTCGAGAGCGGCAAGCCAGAGCTGGACGTGGGTGAGCATGACGTGCGCGATGTGCTTCACACGACGATGCTGATCGCCAGCCCGCAGGCCGAAGCGAAACTGCAGTTGCTGACGACGGATGTATCGGATCCGGTTCCGATGCTGCGCATCGATCTCCTGCGGACAAAGCAGGTGCTGATCAACCTCGTCTCCAATGCCATCAAGTTCACGCCGCGCTGCGGGCTGATCCGCATCACGGCAGAGGCTGACGTGGAGGGCTGTGTCGTCATCGGGGTGAATGACACCGGCCCCGGCATGACGCCTGAAGAACTTGACGTGGCGCTGTCGCGGTTCGGGCGTGTCCGCAATGCGATGACCCGCGGCCAGGAGGGTACGGGTCTGGGCCTGACAATTGTCCGTCATCTCTGCGAGGCCCAGGGCGCGCAGTTCCGCATTCGCAGCAAGCCGGGTGAGGGCACCTGCGCCCAGGTGGTCTTCCCCCGCAGCATGACCGTCCCCGAAACGCCGACCTCATAAGGATCAAGAACATGTCAGCCCTCGCAGGACAAACGAATACGCAGGGAGCCGGAGCCACCGTGCTCGAGCTGGCGCCCGCGCCGAGTTTCGCGCACGTGGTGTCGGTCGAAGGCGGACAGGCCATAGCGGCCTTCGACACGCGCGTGCGGCTGGGGGACGGGGTGGAGCACCGTGTCGTGATCGGAGCCACCGTTTCGATACAGACGCCAAAGTCATCGGTCATCGGGATCGTGACGGGGCTTTCGGTTCCGACGGCGGAGCTTGATGGCGAGGAGGCCGTGCTTCGCCTGGTCGAGCTTGATCTTGTCGGCGAGATCCTCGTTGATCGCGTGACGGGCGAAAAGCGCTTCAGCCGCGGCGTGACGGTGCTCCCGACGTTGGGCGACCCGATCTGCCTTGCGAGCTATGACAGCCTTTCATCCGTTTATTCCTCGCGCGGAAGGCCATCCATCCAGATCGGTACCCTGTACCAGGATACACAGGTGGCGGCGAATGTGCTGGTCGACGACCTGCTTTCGAAGCACTTTGCGGTGGTGGGGTCGACCGGCGCCGGCAAGTCGTGCGGCGTCGCTGCCGTCCTGCACGGGCTCATCAGCAAGTATCCGGCGTCGCGCGTCATCGTACTCGACCTCCACAACGAGTACAGCGCGGCGTTCAGGGGTTCGGCCGAGATCATCACGCCCAGCAACCTGTTCCTGCCGTTCTGGCTGCTGAGTTTTGACGAACTGGCCAGTGTGTTCGTGACGTCCGAACACACGCAGTCAGAAGATCTCGAGATCCTTCATGATGCTGTGATGAGCGCCAAGAAGCGCGCTGGCGAGGCTCTCGCCGCGCGGGCCTCGGGGCAGCTTCGCCGGTCAACCGACGTCGTGTCGGCCGGTGTTGACTCGCCGACGCCTTTCCGTCTCGCAGATATCTCCACCTATCTGGAAGAGCAGATGGGCAAGCTGGAGCGTACGCGCAGCACGATCGCGCTGCGCCGCATCCGGGCGCGCATCGAGACGCTGATGTCGGATCCCCGCTACGCCTTCATGTTCGGCAGCCTGACGGTGCAGGACAAGCTGACCGAGATCATCGGGCGCATCTTTCGTGTGCCCACGAACGGCCGCCCGATCACCATCCTGGACCTGTCGGCCATCCCGTCGGAAATCCTCAACGTCGTGATCTCGGTGATCTGCCGCCTCGCGTTTGACCTTGGCGTGTGGAGCAAGGGTCACTTGCCGGTCACGCTGATCTGCGAGGAGGCGCACCGCTATGCGCCCATCGACAAGTCCCTGGGCTTCGAGCCGACACGGCAGGCCATCGCCCGCATCGCGAAGGAAGGCCGCAAATATGGCATCTCGCTCGGTGTCATCACCCAGCGTCCGTCGGAGCTCGATCCGACCTTGCTGTCGCAGTGCTCGACGATCTTTGCCTATCGCCTGTCGAACGATGCGGACCAGCAGGCCGTGCGCGCGCGATCCGCTGACTGCGCCGCGCGGCTGCTCGACTTTCTTTCGTCGCTTGGTGACGGTGAAGCCATTGCGCTCGGTCAGGGTGTCAGCATGCCCATGCGCATCAAGATGACCCGCCTTGCGCCACATCAGCTGCCTGCAAGTGCGGGCAATGCGTTCTCCGAGCTGTGGGCGCACGAAACGTCCACGCTCTCGGAACTGGAGAAGATCGTCACGCGCTGGCGGTACAATCGCCGGTCAGACGACATGTTCCGTTCGCCGGCAGCAGCACCGCCACCGGGGCCGCCGCTCTCGTCGCATGAACCGCTTAGCTGAACTTCGCCTCGATGTGGCGGAAGTAGGCTGACGGGTCGAGGGTCGTTCCGGTCGCCCGCTGGATGACTTCGTCAGCGGTGTAACGATCACCATGCGCGTGGACGGACTTTCGCAGCCAATCCAGGACGGGGGCGAAGTTGCCCCGTTCGATCTCTGCCGCCAGGGGCCTGGTCCTGCCATAGGCTTCCGCCAGTTGCGCCGCGTAGATGCTGCCGATCGTATAGGTCGGGAAATAGCCGAACATGCCTGAAGCCCAGTGACCGTCCTGGAGGACGCCCTCGAGGTCGTTCGCGGGCGTAATGCCCAGCAGCTTGCGGCTGAGGTCATTCCAGGCGGCCGGCAGGTCCGCTACGGCCAGGTCACCTCGAATGAGCGCGATCTCGAGTTCATAGCGCAGGATGATGTGCAGGTGGTACGAGACTTCATCTGCCGATGCCCGGATATGCGTTGGCTGCACCTTGTTGGCGGCCTGGTACAGCCGGCGCGGGTCGAGCCCGGCGTGGAGCGCTGTGAGCGACGGCGCGATGTAGGTCCAGAACGGGGCGCTGCGACCCACATGGTTCTCCCAGAAGCGGGCCTGCGCCTCGTGAAGTCCCATGGAAGGGGCCCGCGCAAGCAGCGTGTTCCGGTCTGCGCGATCGAATCCCTGGTCGTAGAGGCCGTGTCCGCCTTCGTGCAGGGTGGTCAGGATCATCGGCAACAGGGTGTCGCCGTCGCTGCGCAGCGCCAGGCGGACATCGTCGAAGCCGACGGCCGAGGTGCCCGGGTGGGTTGCCTTTCCAAGATGTCCCCGTTCGAAGTCGAAGCCGATGCGGGCGAGCAGTTCCCGGCAGAAAGGCCAGAGCCTGTCCTCGTCGACCCGGATGGCTGCCACATCATCGATGGACCAGCCTGCGGTAGCTGCGCGTGTTTTCCCGAACAGGGGAACAAGACGCTGCTTGAGGTCCGCGAAGACCGGATCCAGCCGGGCCCGGTTCATGCCGGGTTCGTACTCGTCGAGCATCACGTCGTAGGGATCGGCGGACGGGTCGAGCACCTGCGCCATTTCGCGGGACAGCTTGATGGATTCCGCGAGTGCGTCCCTGAGGTCGGAGAACCTGCCGCTGTCCTGCGCGAGTTCCCAGGCGCCTGCCGCGCGGGCGCGGGCATTCGCGTAGGCGCGGATGAGGTCCGTCGGCAACGTCATCTCCCCTTCGCGCATGTCGCGCAGGAGTTCGAGTTCGCGCTGCCAGCGTTCATCGCCGGCTGTTTCCTGCGCAACCTCCTCGATCATGTCGCCGAGGCTGTCGGATGTCAGCAGCGCATGGCGTGACTGTTCGAGTGCCGCAAGCTGTTCGCCGCGCTCCTCGCGGGAGCCCTGGGGCAGGAGCGTTTCCTCGTCCCACTCGAGCACGGCAATCGCATTGTCGAAATGCAGAAGGTCGGCGATGCGGCGGCGCAGGGCGTTGACCGCTCCGTCGTCGCGGTTGCGCGACCGGACGGGCGCCTTGAGTTCCTGCGGCGCGTGTCCGACGAGGACTGCGGCCATGCCTCCGTGCTGCGCGACGTTGACGACCTGCTTCTGGCTGACACGGCACATGATGCCGAGGCCGCTGTCGGTGGGGGCAAAGCCCATGACGGAGTAGAAGGGTTCGTTGAATACGCGGCCGTCCTTGCCGACGATCGGAAATTCGGCCACCGGCAGGCGGGTGATGGACTGCACGACCCAGTTGGCATCGGGGTCTGCATAGGATTTCGTGGCCTCTTCGATGAGGGCCTCCCAGTCCGACTGCGATGTTGCCGGGCCGATATTCACGCCCTCGCCGCCATAGGAGCGGTTCGGCTTTATGATGAGCTGTTCGCGATGGGTGCGCACATACTCGAGCAGGTCGCCGTCCACGTTGTGTGGCAGGGATGTACGACGGTCTCCGAGCACGCGGGTCCAGAGGACGTGGCGGCGGAAGATCTTGCATTCCTCCGCGTTGAAGATGGTTTCGGCGATAGCGGGGTCCGTGAGGATTTCCCAGCAGCTCTTGTGGTCGAAATCGCCGACCATGGACGAGATCACGCGATTGGACTTGAAGAGCGTGCGCATGCCCTCGAGGCGCTTTCCGAGTTCCTCTTCGGCCGCGATGAGGTCGCGGGTCTCGTAGTCGCGATAGACGACGTCGACAGGCGTGTCCTCGTACCAGACTTCGCCGTCCTTCACGCGCAGCTCCGATGGGTCGGCGTGCATGATCTTGATGCCGAGCCGCCTGGAGTAATGCTCGGCGAGGACGGCCTGTTCGTTGATGCCGTCTTCGGCGTATTTGGGCTCCACGAAGCAGAGGCGACACTCGTTGCGGCCCAGGCTGCGGGCATGGTCGATCAGGACCTGGATGAAGAGGTCACGCTGGTCGCGCGGCAATTCGATGTTCAGGGCCGGATCATGGGCGAGCAGGGTAGGCACCACGTCGCGCATCACGAGGCGTTCCGTCAGCGGTGAATAGCTGATGCCACCGACGCCAGAGAGGTTCGCTTCCATGAAATGAAGCGTGTCCTGCCAGCCGCCGGCCGTGAAATCGCAGACAGCGTCAAGGCGCCCGTAGACGGCATTGTTGCGGTCATGGGCCGGCGTCCACATTTCGCGGAGCCAGGCTTCCTCGATCTCGGTGATGGCGATGATCCGGCGGATCTTTTCATTGTTGAGATAAAGGGACGGCAGGCGCTTCAGGGCTTCGGTCAGGCGCTGGCAGACATACTGGACGTAGCCGAGCTGCTCGCTCATCGCGAGGAGCGGGCGCAGCATGACCGGAATCGGCTCCATCGTGCCATCGCGTTCGTATGTCAGCTCGTTGGCGAGGGCGTCCTCCCGCATGCGTTTCGAGATGGTGGCAAATGTCAGGTCGCTCACGTGGCCTGCCGCGCGGCGGATGCGGCTATCGAGCGTGGCGCCTGAAAGGCCTGCGGTTTCGGCCGGACTCAGCAGTGATGACATGCAAGTTCCCCTGGCCGCCTGCATCGCGTGCGGGCGGCTGATTCCCGTTTGTGTGCTTCGGGTTACCGGATAGCATGGCAGGCGTGCCAATTCGACCACCTTTAGGGGTACGCGGATGGGCTACACTGCGCATTCAACCTTCGGGAGCCCGGCCATGCTGCGTGTCATTATGTGGATCTTCCTGCTGCTCCTGGCAGCCATCGGCGTGTGGGGTTACTTCTTCCTCGTGGCGGCGGGGGTGTTCCTCGACATTCCGGAGAAGTCCGTCGGGCAGTGCACGCAGGTCACCGGCGGGGGAATTGCCGGCGTCGAGGATCTGGCCATCGACCAGGAAACCGGTGTGGCCTATCTCTCGGGATATGACCGGTGGACCAACATGAAGATGCCTGGTGTGCGGGGCGCGATCTGGACCTATACGGCGGGCGCGACCGACCAGGTCCCGGTCGATGCGACGCGGGATGCGCTGCCGCAAGGCTTCCAGCCGCATGGCATCAGCCTTCACCGTGAACCGGACGGACGCCGGGTTCTGTTTGTCATCAATCACGCCGGGGGCAAGCACTCGATCGAAATCTTTGACGTCAATGGAACGACGCTGACGCATCGCCGGACCGTTACGGGTGCCGCCATGGTGTCCCCCAATGATGTGGTGGGTACGGGCACGGACAGTTTCTATGTCACCAATGACCATGCCAATGTTTCAGGGTGGATGCGGACGTTCGAGGACTTCGGGCGCCTGCGGCTGACGACGGTGCAGTACTTTGACGGTACGGGGTTCTCGACCGTTCTCGAAGGCCTGGGCGGCTCGAACGGGATCAATATCAGCGCCGACGGGCGATCCCTCTACGTGGCGGCGGCGTCAGAGCGGGCCGTGCATGTCCATGATCGCGATCCTGCCAGCGGCGCGCTCAAGCGCAGGGCGGTCGTGGAGGTCCCGGGCTTCGCCGACAACATTGATGTGCTGCCCAATGGAGACCTGTTGCTGGGCCTGCATTCGAAGATCTTCGACCTCCTCGGGCATTTCCAGAACGCAGCCAACCGCTCGCCGAGCCACGTGATGCTGCTTAAAGCGGACGGTGCGGGCAGTTTTGTGCCTGAGACGATCTACTACAACAAGGGCGAGGAGATTTCCGGTGTCAGCGTGGCGGCCGCCGCCAAGGGGCGCCTGCTGATCGGTCCGATATTCGAGAGCAAGATCCTCGACTGTCCGTGGGCGGTGGCGCCCTAGGATCAGAGGTTGTTGACTGCATGAACTTGATGTCAGTGCAAGGCGCGTGGCCATCCGTGCCATTGTCCGTGCCGTAATCGGGATTCGCACCACTCATGTATCGTGCACTGCTATCGACGAGCGGATTTACGCTGATCAGCCGGGTCACGGGTTTCATCCGAGACCTCATCATGGCGTCGGTGCTCGCGCCGGGTGCGCTGTCGGACGCGTTCTTCGTGGCGTTCCGGCTGCCGAACCACTTCCGGACCATCTTTGCCGAGGGTGCGTACAATGCCGCCTTCGTGCCGATGTACTCCGGGCTTCAGGGCACGGATGCCGCGCGCGCCGAGTCCTTCTCGCGGGTGATGCTGGGCTGGCAGGTTGCCATCCAGGTCGTGCTTCTCGCCGTGGCCTTCGTTGCCATGCCGTGGGTGGTCATTGCCCTTGCGCCGGGTTTTGCGAATGATCCGGCGCAGATCGAGCTTGCGAGCGCGCTGACGCGGATCACCTTTGGCTACCTGCTCTGCGTCACCGTTGTCACGCACCTGGGCGGTGTCCTCAATGCGCGGAACAGTTTCTGGGCCGCTGCGGCGGCACCTGTTCTCCTGAACATCGCGATGGGACTTGCGCTCCTCAGCGTCGCCCTCTTTCCGACAGCGGCCCATGCGGCGGCGTGGGGCGTCATGGCTGGTGGTGTTGCCGAGCTCCTTCTTCTGCTCATCGCGGCGCGGCGCATGCGGGTGTCGATCATGCCCGCAATGCCGCGGCTGACCGAGGATGTGCGCACGTTCTTCGCACGGTTCATTCCGGCAACGCTGGGTGCCGCGGGCGTGCAGCTGGCCATGTTTGCCGACACGATCTTTGCAAGCTTCCTCGGTGCCGGGTCCTATACCTCGCTCTATTATGCGGACCGCATCAACCAGCTGCCCATGGGCGTGATTGCGATTGCGCTGGGGACGGTGTTGCTGCCCCAGGTTTCCAAATCGGTCAGCAAGGGCGATGGGCCGGCGACGCACCGGGCGTTCAACCGGGCGACCGAGGTGGGCCTGCTTCTGACCCTGCCGTGCACGGCGGCGTTCTTCGTGATCCCGGACGTGATCATGACCGGCCTCTTTGCGCGCGGCGCTTTCAACGTCGATGCCGCGCACGCGGCGGCAACCGTGCTGTGCGCCTATGCGGTGGGGCTTCCCGCCTTCGTCATGCTGCGCACGGTGACGCCGCTGTTCCATGCGCGCGGGGACACGGGGACACCGGTCGTGGCGACCGGCCTCTCCATCGGCGTGAACCTCGCGTTCAAGGCGCTGCTGGTCATCGTGGTGGGCCTGGGCGTCGAGGGCCTCGCACTTGCCACCGCGCTTGGGACGTGGGTCAATCTCCTGGTGCTGGGTGGTTACGCGATGAAGCGTGGCTATCTCGACCTGTCCGGCGGCCTGCCGATGCAGGCCGGGCGGATGACGCTGGCGGCCGTCTATGCAGGCATCGTGGTTCTCTACGTCGCGCCGGGTGTCGATGCCTTGCTTCCGGCGGGCATGGTGCTGCGCGCCGAAACCTACATGGTGCTGATGGGGCTTGCAGGCCTTGCCACCTATGGCGTGGGCCTGCTTGCCGCCGGCTGGCGCCGCTGAAGGCTATTTCGCCTTCGACGCCTTCACCCAGTCCGCGATCTTGGCTTCGAGGACCTGCATGGGCAGCGCGCCGGTGTCGAGCACCTGCGCGTGGAACGCCTTGATGTCGAAGCGCTCGCCCAGCTCGGCTTCGGCTTCTGCCCGCAGGCGCTTGATCGTGATCTGGCCGATCTTGTAGCCGAGGGCCTGTCCCGGATTCGCGATGTAGCGGTCGACTTCCTGCGTGGTTTCGGTTTCGCTGAGCGCCGAATTGTCGAGCATGAAGCGGATCGCCTTCTCGCGCGACCATCCCTTCTCGTGGATGCCGGTGTCGACCACAAGGCGCAGGGCGCGCAGCTGTTCGTCGTTCAGGTGGCCGAACTTCTGGTACGGATCCTTGAACATGCCCATCTCGCGACCGACCCATTCGGCATAGAGTGCCCAGCCTTCCACATAGGCCGTGTTGCCGCCGAAGCGCATGAAGTTCGGCACGGCCGTGTTTTCCTGGGCGAGGCTGATCTGGAAATGATGGCCGGGTACGGCTTCGTGCAGGTACAGCGTTTCCATGCCCCAGACCTTGCGCGAGGGAAGATCATAGGTGTTGTAGTAGAAGACGCCGGGACGCGTGGCGTCGGGCGAACCCGGATTGTAGTAGCCGCCAGCCTGAGTCTGCTCGAGGTAATCGGGAACGGCCCTGAGCTCAAGCGGGGTCTTTGGCACGAGCGCAAACCTTTCGCGTACAGCGACATCCACGCGCTTGGCGATCTCGTCGTAGCGCGCCTTGAGGTCTTCGCGTGACTTCGGCTCGAATTCCTTCGCCGTGCGCAGGTGGGTGAAGAAGTCGTGCAGGCTGCCCTTGAAACCAACCGTCTTGCGGACGTCGTCCATCTCGCCCTTGATGCGCGCCACTTCGCTGAGGCCGAGCTTGTGGATCTGTTCGGCGGTCATCGAGGTCGTGGTTTCCTGGCGTACCAGCAGGTCGTAGAGCCGCTTGCCGCCCTTCATGTGGACGAGGCCGACGCCGTTGCGCGCCTTGGGCAGGTAGCTTTTCTTCAGGTAGGTGCGGACGCGCTCATAGGCCGGCACGACTTTCGCTCCGATCAGTTCGCGATAGGCCCTGGTCAGGCGCTTGCGGTCGGCTTCGCTGAACTCCTTCGGCATGTCCTTGACCGGCTGCCAGAAGGGCGAGTTGTCGACGCCCTGCGCGATGAGGTCGTCGAACTGCTTGATCATCTGGCGTGTCGTGAGCTTCGTCTCGACGACGCCGTTGCGCACGCCCTGCTTCATGCGGGCGATGCAGCGGTCGAGATAGGTGACGAAGCCATCGATGCGCTTCAGGCCGTTGTCATAGTCCCTGACGGTCTTGTAGGGCGCGGCGGACTTGCCGGAATTCATGTCCTGGTACTGGGCATGCAGGCCGCTGAAGTGGTTGATCGGGCGGACGATGCTGACGTCGATGTAGGCACCTTTCAGGCCTTCGCGCGACATGAGGTTCTGGTAGGCGAAAACGTCGTAGGCGATCTGGTCCTGGGGGCTCAGCGTCTTGCGGTCGATGGCCTGCAGGCGGCGGTGTTCCTCGTCCGCCTGGCGGACCAGGGCGTAAATGTATTCGTCGGTGATGTAGTCACCGAACTCGCCCATGTAGCGCTCATCGCCTCGGAAGAGGGCGCTGATGGGGCTGAGGCGCAGGGAGGCTTCGTCGCTGTCGGCAAAGAGCTGGTGGAGCGGGGAGAGCTTGACCTGCTGCTGCTGCGCCGGCGCCTGGCCCGTAGCGTCGCCTGTCGCCGACGCACAGGAGGCCAGCATGGTCGCCAGCAGGAGTGTCTTCGTGAAGTTGAGAGCCATGCGCATTGTCGTCCCCGTCGCACTGTTATTCCAGGCAGGCGGGCAACTTGAAAAGATCCGTTGAGAATAGCAACAGCTCGTTGATAGGATTCACGATCACGAGTGCGTCAAATCCCGTCCCTTCATCCTTAAATCCGGGTACAGGCAGGCATGGCGAAATCCTACCAGAGCGACGTGGCCATCGTTGGAGGCGGAATTGCGGGCGTGACCTGCGCCCTGCAGCTGCTGGACATGGGGAAATCCGTCACGATCTACGAGCGGGAAGGCGTGGGGCGTCTTGGCGGATCTGCACTCGAGGCCTTCGGCGGAATGTTCTTCGTCGACAGTCCCGAGCAGCGCCGCATGAAAATCGACGACAGTCCCGAGAAGGCGTTCGCCGACTGGAAGAGCTTCGCCGAGTTCGACAAGGGATCCATCTGGCCGCAGCTCTGGGCCAAGCACCTGGTCGAGCGCTCGACGCCGGACGGACGCGATTTCCTCAAGGGCTATGGCATACGCTGGCTGCCCGTCGTGATGTGGGTGGAGCGCGGCTATCGCATTCCGGGCAACGCTGTCCCCAGGTTCCATCTCACCTGGGGGACGAGCCATCACCTCATCACGACGCTGATCCGTGCATTGCGCAGCCATGCCCATGCGGGTCGCCTCAACATTCGGTGCGGGCACAAGGTGACGCGGTTCGACTGGCACGCGGGGAAGATCGTCGGCTGCAGCGGCGTCACCGACGAGGGCGAAGAGTTTCGTGGCTCGGCCGATGCGGTCGTTGTTGCTGCGGGCGGTATTGGCGGGTCCATCTCGCAGGTGCGGGCCCACTGGAGTGCCGTCGATGGCGTGGCGCTGCCGCGCGAGATCCTGCTGGGCACGCATCCGGGGGCTGACGGGCTTGCGGTCGACGCGGCGGGGCAGGCAGGTGCGCAGGTTCGCAATGTCGGGCGCATGTGGAACTATGCGGCCGGCATCCGGCATCCGCGCGGCCAGTGGGTCGACCACGGTGTCAGCCTCATTCCGCCCAAGTCGGCGCTGTGGTGTGACGCGCATGGGCGACGGCTGATGCCGCCGCTTGTCTCCGGTTTTGACACGTTCGACCTCGTGCAGCGCGTCGCGACGGCGCCGGCGGGCTTCACCTGGCAGGTGATGAACCGGCGCATTGCGATGACCGAGCTTGCCGCGTCGGGGGCGGACTGGAACCCGGCGCTCCGGGATCGCCGCTTCTTCCGCTTCGTGCTGGACATGCTGCTCGGCAACAAGTGGCTCGTGAATGACCTGACGCAGAACTGTCCCGACATCGTGGTGGCGCCGGATGTCGGAACGCTTGTGGGCAGGATGAAGGCACTGCGCCCGGACTCGAAGATCGAGGCCGAGGCTTTCGAGGCGGAACTGCGGCGCTTCGATGCCACCGCCGGCCAGCCCGAGAGCGACGAGCAGCGGCGCATGATCGAGACGCTGCGTGGCTATCGCGCGGACAGGATGAGGCTTGCCAAGCCGCAGCGCATCCTTGATCCGAAGGGCGGACCGCTGATCGCCATCTGCGAGCGCGTCGTCACGCGCAAGTCGCTGGGTGGCATCGTGACGGACCTGCGCAGCCGCGCCCTCAACGAGAAGGACCAGCCCATTCCCGGGCTCTATGCGGTGGGCGAGTCTGCGGGCTTCGGCGGCGGTGGCAGCCACGGCATGCGCGGCCTCGAGGGGACCTTCCTGCTGTCAAGCGTCATCACGGCGCGGCGGGCGGCCGAGGCCATCGCGCGCGGATAGGCGATTGGCGCGGGCGCGCCAGTCCGATATCGTCAAACAGAACCGGAAACAGGGCTGAGGAACATGAACGTAAGCGAAGCGATTTTGCGTGAACTCGTGGAGATGGGTGTCGACACCTGCTTCGGCAATCCGGGGACGTCGGAGATGCATCTCGTGGCCAGCTTCGACCGCGTGGGTGGCATCAAGCCGGTGCTCGGGCTGTTCGAGGGCGTGTGCACGGGGGCGGCTGATGGCTATGCGCGCATGGCGGGCAAGCCGGCGGCGACGCTGCTTCACCTGGGGCCGGGCCTCGGCAA
Organism: uncultured Flavobacteriaceae bacterium; assembly: GCA_964646885.1. Classification (GTDB taxonomy): domain Bacteria; phylum Pseudomonadota; class Alphaproteobacteria; order Micropepsales; family Micropepsaceae; genus SZUA-430. The sequence goes on along the minus strand of CAZYFM010000009.1, from coordinate 30,920 downwards.
CGGCTTTGCGAACCTGCACAATGCCAAGCGTGCGCATTCGCGGATGATCAACCTCGTGGGCGACCACGCCACCTTCCACCGCAAGCACGACGCACCGCTGCAGAGCGATATCCACTCCGTGGCCAAGCCCGTGTCGGACTGGATCGGCGACCCGGTCTCGGGCGAGGATGCGATCCACAAGACGCGGCAGGCCTTCGAGGTGGCGATGCGTCCGAATGGCGGCATGTCCACGCTGATTGTTCCGGCCGACATTGCGTGGTCCGACATGGGCGCGGTGCCGCCGCGCAAAAGTGGACCAAAGCCCTCCGCGAAGCCTGTCGACCAGAAGCTCATCCGCGAAGCGGCTGCGGCTCTCAAGTCGGGGGAACCGGCAATCCTGCTCGTCGGCGGTCATGGCGGTCTCGACAAGCCCATGCGTCTTGCGTCCGCGATTGCGGAGAAGACAGGCGCGCGGCTTTTCACCGACACGTTCATGTCGCGTCTGTCGCGCGGTCGCGGTCGCGCCAAGCCGGAGCGCGTGCCGTATCTCGGCGAGATGGCCGTGCCCATGCTGATGGGGTTCCGGCAATGCGTCGTGATCGGAACGAGGGCCCCCGTGGGCTTCTTCGGCTATCCGAACAAGCCGTCGACCTTCCTGCATCCGGACTGCAAGGTGCATTCGCCGTGGTCCGCAGAGAACGATCTCAGCGATGTCCTGGCAGCGCTGGCCGAGGAAGTCGGCGCGCCGAAGACACCCACCCTGGTGGACGGTCCGGTGCCGGGCCTGCCTGGCGCCGGCAAGATCACCATCGAGACCTTCGCCAATGCCACGGCTGCGCTGATGCCAGAGGGCGCCATCGTTTCGGATGAGGCGAATTCGAGTGGCCTGTGGGCCTACATGACGTTCCAGCACGCGGCGCCTCATGACTGGCTGGGGCTTACGGGTGGCGCGATCGGCCATGGCATTCCGACTGCGGTGGGTGCGGCGATTGCCTGTCCCGGACGTCCGGTGATCAACCTGCAGGCCGATGGCAGCGCGATGTACACGATCCAGGGCCTCTGGACGGCGGCGCGCGAGAACCTGCACGTGATCACCATCCTGCTCAACAACAAGTCCTATTTCGTGCTGAACATGGAGCTCGATCGCGTTGGTGCCACGGCGCAGAGCGAGCGCTCGCGGTCCCTGCTGTCGCTGGAGCGGCCTGTCATGGACTTCACGGCGATGGGGCGGTCGATGGGTGTTCGCGCGGTCCGCGCGGAGGACAACGAGAGCTACATCAGCGCGCTGAAGACGGCACTGGCGGAACCGGGTCCGCATCTCATCGAAGTCATGTTGTGAGCCGCTGAAAAAAAGAGCGGCAGGTGCCGTTGGGGGCGAACACCTGCCGCATTCGGCGCCTAGGCGATGGGTTTGACGGGAACGCTTGGGTAGGGGGGGCATCCCGTCTCTAGGCGCGAAGAGAATCACTTCTCATCACCAACTGTATCAGCCGATCCGGATCGTAATAGTGCCGGAAGAGAAAAATCGTACGACTCGTTGCGGGTTGTTGATGTTGTACACAGATCCGATCATGCGTTTACGAATCCCGACCCGCCGGTTTATTGCGTCCCCGTTTTGTGGATAGAGGGTCATAATTCTTATTGATCAATGGGATGATCCTCTTTTTTGAATCGTTGTCTAAGCAGCAGGGGTGGCAGACGCTGTCCTTGTTCGGCCGCTGAATGATTCTTTCAACTTGTCCGTGCTTGCAGGAATCGCTGCACGCCAGGATCGCGCCATTGCCGTTGACCTCGTGGGCCGTCCGCGCCAATGCTGTCCGCCATGGATGCTATTCGCCCCGTTTCACCCGGACCGGCAGCCCTTGAGGCGAGCCCTCTTCATCCTGCCCGATTCACGGGTGTTGGCCTGATTGCAGCTGCAGTTGCGGCGGTCACCATCGTGGGCGTTTCGGTTGCCCCGATCGTGACGTTCGTCCTGATGATCAGCGCGTTCGGCCTGCCGCATGTGATTTATGAGCTGCGCTACTGCGACGAGCGCTTCAGCGCGCGGACCTCGCGCTCGCTCCTTTCGATTCTCGGCGTGCTGCTCGGGCTGATTGCGCTGGGCCGGGTGGGCAACGGGATGCACTGGCTGCCGTCCAGCATCTTTGTTCCGATGGAGCTGGGTCTTGGAGCAGCCCTCGCGCTGATCGCTGCCTACCACATGCGTGCGCATCGCTGGCTCGGCGCCTTGATCGGCATCGCGTTCACGCTGGGCGCCACCTACTTTCCACTCGAGACGTTTCTTGCCTGGGCATGGCTGCACAACCTGACGCCCGTCGGCTTCGTTGCCGAGGCCACCCGGGGTGAAGAGCGGCTGAAGTGGATGGCGCTCCTCTTTGTTCCGTTCGTGGTGCTGCCGGGGCTGGTGGCGACCGGACTGTTCCACCAGATGATCGGATCCCTCATCGCGGCGCCGGAGCTTTATGCAAGTTCGGTGTTCGGTGCGGGTGACGTGCCGTTGCTTTCATTCCTCCCGCCCCAATCCTATGACCTCAACCTGTTTTCGGCGGCGGTTCTGGCGCAGGCGATGCACTATGTGGCCGTGATCATCCTGCTGCCGCGCCTGCAGCAGGCGCAGGGACAAGCCCAGCCGCGGCAGACGCTCATTCAATGGCCGGACTGGCGCAGCTTTGCCTTCTTCGTGGGCGCCATCGCGGCCGTGGCGTTCGGCATCTATTCGGTGAGCTACACGGATGCGAAGGCTGCCTATGCCGTTGCAGCTGCGATCCATGCGTGGATCGAGTTGCCCATTCTGCTGATGGCGCTGGGGCAGGGCTTCAGGTCGTAGCGTAGATGATCTCGCCCGCCAGCCAGGACGCCGCGTTGACGAGCAGCGACAGCAGCAACGCGTCGTCCCAGCGCCGCACGGCGAGCATCCTGTAGACTGGGGCTTCTGCAAGGAAGACGCCGGCCTCGAGCAGCGGGGTTGTCAGCGGCCCCACGAGGACCTGCACGTCATGAAAGATCGCCCAGAGCACGGGGTGGGTCAGGGAGCTGCCGATCACGGCGCTCAGGGCGCAGCCGGCTGCAGATACGCGGAAGATCCGGGCCAGCATCAGCGCAACGCTGGCTTCGATCAGCAGGGTCAGTGCAAAGGCTTCGATCTGGCTCACAGGCGTCTTTCCGCGAGCCCCTGCCTATCAGAAGCCAAAGCGTGCTGCAGCGGACACTTCGTGCTTTTCCTCTCCTTCGCGCCCGACGTCCTGCTGGACGCGCAGATAGAAGCTCGTGCTCGATCCGACCCTGCCGGACACGCCGAGGCCTACGGTGGCCCAGTCCGAGCCGAGGTTGGGGCCCGGCGCATTGAATGTCACGGCCGGTGCGCCAGCAAAGCCCGCCGTTGCCGACAGCGGATCATCCATGAACTCGTGGTTCCAGACGATTCGCATCAGCGGGACGAACGATGCGTTGTCGGGTGACAGCCGGAAGGCCAGTTCCGTCCCCAGCTGCGCCTTCAGGGATTCAACGCCGCGCGATGACAGCGAGGCGCCCAGCGCACCGGCGCCCGTTTCGGTGTAGGCGTCAACGTCCAGGTTCACATAATAGAGGCCGCCCACAGCCCCGGCCGTCAGGCGACTACCCGAGAACAGGCTGTAGCCGAGGGTGGCTCCCGCCTGCAGCTGCGCAGCGTCGGTTTCGCCCTCGGCGATTGCCAGTACATGCGGTGCGACCAGGAGAGTGCGTTCCGTCTCGAAGCTGTGCCAGGCGCCCGACGCATACAGATCGAGATACAGCGGGCCGCGATCGAGGCTGGCGAAGGCTGAAAGGGCGATGCCGCCACTGCTGGTGTAGCCGCCGAAGCCGTAGTTCTGGTCCACGCTTGATTGCAGGTAACTGGCGGCCATGCCGGCCACGAAGCCTTCGCCGTCGCTGTGGTCGATTCCGACCGTGAGTGCCGCAGCATCAGCGACATCTGTACCGGTTCCGGCCGCCTGTTCGGTTTCGAACATGGCGACGTCACCGGCGAAGAATACGCCGTATCCGTTCTCGAGAGTGATGTTGGCAGGGCCTGTCGCCGCGGTCGCCACGGCCGCAGAAGCCGCGGCAGCGAGAGCCTCGGGTGAAGGGGATGCCGAGGCGAGCTGCGCGCGCGCGAGGTCGTGCTGGGCTGTCCCGGCAATGCCATCGTCGCCGAGGAGGTCATGCGTTCGCCGACCGAACTGGTTGCGCAGCAGGTCTGCCGTCGCCAGTGCAACTGCGTCCTGCGCGTGCACGCGGGTCGGGTTCAGTGACGCCAGCGCATCGCCCAGGAGGCCCTGGTCGATCTGCTGGAGGCCAGACAGCGCGGAGGCCATGTCCGGGGCGCCCTGCACGGCCGGGTCATTCAGGGCCTCGCAGACGGGCGTTTCAACGGGGCCCTCAGCAAAGGTACAGAAATCGGCGACCGTTACACGGACAAAGTTCGAGCCATAGGAAAGTGACGGGAACATGGCTCCAGGCAGAAGGTCCTGCACGAAGCCGAACTGACCCGTGACCGTGCCGCCGGTCGTGATGAAGTCGTAGGACTGTCCAAGGAGCGGCGCTGGGCCGAACACCGAGAAACTTGCGGCGCCGGCCAGTTGCGCGTTCCCCGAAACTGCAAGCACGTCGCTTGCGCCATTCGTCAGTTCGACTTCCAGTTCTCCGGCCGGGCCCTGCGTATAGCCCGACACGGACAATGTCCCGATCGAGTTTCCAGGGGCAACGGTACCCGATGTGTTGTTGACGCGGGCAAGGATGCTGCCTGTTCCCGTCAATCGACCGTTGCTTCCAGCGATGGAGAGCGCGCCATAGCCGTTGGCATCGAAGGACCGCAGGACGCCGTTGACGTTCAGGTTGCCATTTGCCGTCGACTGGCCCCAGAAGCCGAGATCGCCGCTGCCCGAAATTGACAGCGATGCCAAGCTTCCAACCGTGAACACGTCAATGTCACGCGAGTCCGACAGCGTGACGGCGTCCGTTCCAGCGATCGTCACGTTGTAGAAGCGCTGGCCGATCGTGTAGTCGGCGACGCCGAAGGCATTGTCGACGGCGCCGAACGAGTTGTCGGGCGTGATGCCGCCGCTCCAGATGGCAGCGTTGTTCCATGCCCCGCTGCCTGCAGAAGACACGGACCGCAACGGGTCATTGGCCGCAACAAACAGCTGGTACTGTGCCTCGGTGAGGTTGGTCCAGAAGGGGAGTGAGCCGTAGCCCCACGATCCGACGCCAATCGTGAACACGCCCGACGCCACGCCGAGAACGCGACCTGCGGCGTCGAAGATCGGGCCGCCCGAGTCTCCGGGTGCCACGGCAGCTTCGCGTGCCGTTGCGAAAGGCGTACCGAAAAAGTCCGTGCCCACGAGGTTCAGCGGATCCTCGAAGTCGGCCACGATCACTGTACCCGTCGCGCCGGCCTGCGTGATGAAAACGCCTTCACTGGTGTTCGTCGCGGTCCGGCGTCGGCCGTCAAAGACCTGGTTGGGCAATGATCCCGTTCCCGCGAAGCCGTAGCCTGCAAGGTTCAGTGTGCTGCCGGTCGTATGCGTCGTTGCGATCTGCGACGGCGTGATGCTGTACACGGGCCGGTCGAGCGCGATGATCGCCAGATCCTGACCGCGCGAGAAATTGAAGGGATCGTAGGTGCCAGGCGTCACGATGCTGACGGCATTCCTGGTGTTCGCGCCCGTGAAGACTCCGCCTGTGGACGGGTTGAAGTTGATGCTGGCGCGAACCACGGCGTCGGGAACCACACCGTCACGCACACAGTGGGCGGCGGTCAGGAAGAAGCGCGCATTGATCAGTGTGCCCGAGCAGAAGCCGAGGCTTGCAGAGGTGTCCGAGCGCACCATGTTGATCTGCCCGACGCTGGGTCGGGTATTGGTGCTGTCATACTGGCTGGCGGGAGATCCAAGGTCATCGCGCCAGTTCACACTGGGCCTCAGGTTCTGGATCGTGACCTCGAAGCCGCGCATGAGCAGCAGGTCGACGAGGCTTTGGGGTTCATGGGGATCGAGTGGGGAGGTGTACTCCGGTGTTGTTGAAGCATCGGGCGGCAGTTCCGCGTCCTGGGCCTGTGCCGCGGGCATGCCGCCGGCCAGCATCGCCAAAAGCGATGCGCCCAGAAGCGCTGAACGCTTCGTCGCCCCCTTCATTCGGTCCCCCAAAACCGTATTCCGCCCCGGTCACGGGGCGCCCCACGATCATTGTTGACCGTTTCGGCTCGTATTCAACCAAAAGTAGCGACTTCCGGTGCGTGGTGGGCCTGAAACCCGCCGCCTGTTTCCGCCGGGACACGCCTTGAACCCGCGGTTTAGCGCGATTTTGGCGCCGAGGCCGGCCCCCTTCCGATGCGGGCGCGTCGGAAGGGGGCCGGCTTGGTTAATTCAATGCCGCCGGTTTCCCGGCGCGCCGTGCCGGGTATCGGCACAGGCTGATCTGGTTTGGCTCCCCGGAAAGTGCACCAGAAAACGCAATGATGCGGTGACCCCATTGGACTAACATGCGGTTCTTCGGGAACTGCAAATCACCCCATGAGCCTGACAAGCGTCCAGGAAGCCCGCCTCAAAGAGATCGCCGCGCGGCATGCGGACAGGGAAGGCGCACTGCTGCCCGTGTTGCATGACGTGCAGGCGGAGTTTGGTTACATCCCGGATGAGGCGGTGCCCGTCATTGCGCGGGCGCTGAACCTTTCACGTGCGGATGTCCATGGCGTGGTGACCTTTTACCACGACTTCCGCGACGCCCCTGCGGGGCGTGTCCATGTCAAGCTGTGCCGCGGCGAGGCCTGCCAGGCAATGGGAGCGGATGCGCTTGCGGCGCGCGTGCTCAGCGAATCCGGAACAGCCTGGGGCGGGACCTCGCCGGACGGCGCCTGCACTGTGTCCCCTGTATTTTGCCTTGGCCTCTGTTCGGTGGCGCCGGCGCTGCTGATCGATGATGAACCCGTTGCGCGCGCCTCGGCTGACGCGGTGCTCTCGCGCATCAGGAGGAAAACGTGATCCGCGTCTTCGCCTCTGCCGACACCGTGTCGCGCGCCTGCGGCGTCGATACCATCGTGGCGGCTGTCGAGCGCGTGGCTTCCGCCGCAGGTCTTTCGGTTTCTGTCATCCGCACGGGGTCGCGTGGCCTGCACTGGCTTGAGCCGTTCATCGAAGTGGAGCGGGGCGGCGTCCGGCACGGCTATGGTCCGCTTGATGCGTCCGACGTCGATGCGCGACTGCTGCAGGGCCAGGCTCATCCCCGCTATGTCGGCCATGTTGACGCCTTGCCGGCGATGAAGCTGCAGACGCGCCTCCTGTTTTCGCGGTGTGGCCAGACCGATCCGCTGTCCTTCGACGACCATGTTTCGAATGGGGGAATGAAGGGGCTTGCCCGCGCGCGGGAAATGGGACCGGAGCAGATTGTGGCCACCATCATTGCATCCGGCTTGCGCGGGCGAGGCGGTGCCGGGTTCCCGGCCGGCGTGAAGTGGAAGACCGTCGCTGGCGCGAAGGGAGCCCGCAAGTTTGTCGTCTGCAATGCGGACGAGGGTGACAGCGGCACGTTTGCCGACCGCATGCTGATGGAAGGCGATCCGTTCCTGCTGATCGAGGGCATGGCCATTGCGGCGCTGGCTGTTGGGGCTCGTCGCGGATTTGTCTATTCCCGATCGGAGTATCCTCTCGCCAACCGTACATTCCGGAGTGCGCTCGAGACTGCGCGGCGTCATGGATTGCTCGGGGATGACTTCGATATCGAGCTACGTGTCGGTGCGGGGTCGTATGTCTGCGGCGAGGAGACCGCGTTGCTCGAGAGCATCGAAGGCAAGCGCGGACAGGTGCGCGCGAAGCCACCCTTGCCCGCGATTGCCGGTCTGTTCGGTGCGCCTACGCTGGTCAACAATGTCCTGACGCTCGCAAGCGTTCCCTGGATCATGGCGAATGGTGCCGAGGCGTACCATTCGCTCGGGTCGGGCAAGTCGCGCGGCACCATGCCGGTGCAGCTCGGCGGAAACGTGAAGCGCGGCGGGCTCTATGAGGTTCCCTTCGGTTTGACGCTGGGACAGATTGTTGACGGCATCGGCGGCGGCACGGCGAGTGGGCGGCCCGTCAAGGCTGTGCAGTGCGGTGGTCCGCTCGGGGCCTATTTCCCGCGAGAACTCTTCGATACAGTCTATGACTACGAGAGCTTTGCGGCGCGGGACGGGCTGATCGGCCACGGCGGTATCGTCGTATTCGATGATACTGTCGACATGGGACGCCAGGCCCGATTTGCGATGGAGTTCTGCTCGATCGAAAGCTGTGGCAAGTGCACGCCCTGTCGCGTGGGGTCCGTGCGTGGCGTCGAGGTTGTGGACCGCATCCTTGCGGGAGACGACGTCGAGGGGCAGGTGGCCTTGCTGAGAGAACTCTGTGAGACGATGAAGCTGGGCTCGCTGTGTGCACTGGGCGGGTTCGTGCCGTATCCGGTGCTGAGCGCGCTCACGCACTTCCCTGCCGATTTTGGCCTATTCGGTACATCCTTGAACGGAGAGGCTTCGTCATGAACAGGATCGCCGAACGTGATCTGGGGACACCGGCGCAAGCCTCGGATCGCACAGTCACGCTGACGATTGACGGCATGGCGCTGGCAGTGCCGGAAGGCACATCCATCATGCGCGCCGCCCGCGAAGCGGGGATCGACATACCCAAGCTCTGCGCCACGGATTCCCTCAACGCGTTCGGCTCGTGCCGCCTGTGCCTCGTCGAGGTGGAAGGACGTGCCGGCACACCGGCATCCTGCACGACGCCCGTGGCCGAAGGCATGAAGGTCCGTACCCAGACGCCGCTCGTGGCGAAGCTGCGGCGCAATGTGATGGAGCTCTACATCTCGGACCATCCGCTGGATTGCCTGACCTGCAGCGCCAATGGCGATTGCGAGCTGCAGGACATGGCGGGCGCCGTGGGCCTGCGCGAGGTCCGCTATGGCCAGGACGGCGAGAACCATCTCGACCTGAAGGCGGATGAGTCCAATCCGTACTTCACCTATGACCCGTCGAAATGCATCGTCTGCTCGCGTTGTGTCCGGGCGTGCGCGGATGTGCAGGGCACGTTTGCGCTCACGATGGAAGGACGCGGGTTCGCCTCGCGCGTTGCTGCAGGACAGGGCGAAACGTTTCTCGGATCCGAGTGCGTGTCGTGCGGCGCGTGCGTTCAGGCCTGCCCGACGGCCACGCTGAACGAGAAGAGCGTGATCGAGCTTGGCACGCCGGAGCGCTCGGTCACGACTACCTGTGCCTATTGCGGCGTGGGCTGCTCGTTCCGTGCGGAAGTCAGGGGCGAGCAGGTCGTGCGCATGGTGCCCGCGAAGGACGGGAAAGCGAACCACGGACACAGCTGCGTCAAAGGTCGCTTCGCGTGGGGGTATGCGACGCACCGGGACCGCATCCTCAAGCCGATGATCCGCAAGCGCATCGATGATCCGTGGCGCGAAGTGTCATGGGACGAGGCGATTTCCCATGCGGCTTCGGAGTTCAAGCGTATCCAGGCCACGCATGGTCGCCTGTCGGTTGGCGGCATTACCTCGTCGCGCTGCACGAACGAGGAAACGTTCCTCGTCCAGAAACTCGTGCGCGCAGGCTTCGGCAACAACAATGTCGACACGTGCGCGCGGGTTTGTCATTCGCCGACCGGCTATGGCCTGAAGAACACGTTCGGGACGTCCGCCGGAACGCAGGACTTCGACAGCGTCGAGCACGCCGATGTCATCATGGTGATCGGTGCCAATCCGACGGACGGGCATCCGGTGTTTGCCTCGCGCATGAAGCAGAGACTGCGGCAGGGCGCCCGGCTGATCGTGGTGGATCCGCGCCGGATCGATCTCGTGCGTTCACCTCATGTCAGTGCGGACTTCCATTTGCCACTGCTTCCGGGAACGAATGTTGCCGTGCTGACGGCCATGGCCCACGTGGTTGTCCGCGATGGACTGGTCGACAGGGCGTTCATCAGCGCGCGATGTGACGGGGATGCCTATGCCGCATGGGCGGATTCTGTCATGCGGCCGGAGAATTCTCCCGAAGCGGTTGAGAGGATTTCCGGCGTGCCGGCGCAGGACATCATCGGTGCGGCCCGGCTCTTTGCGACAGGCGGCAATGGAGCGATCTATTACGGGCTTGGCGTGACCGAGCACAGCCAGGGCACGACGGCTGTCATGGCCATCGCCAACCTTGCGATGGCGACGGGCAATGTCGGGCGACCCGGCGTGGGTGTGAATCCGCTGCGCGGTCAAAACAACGTGCAGGGCTCGTGCGACATGGGTTCGTTCCCGCACGAGTTTCCGGGCTACAGGCATGTCTCGGACGAGACCGTGCGCAGCCAGTTCGATGCGATGTGGGGCGTGAAGCTCGATGGCGAGCCGGGCCTGCGCATTCCCAACATGCTGGACGCCGCCGTCGAAGGCCGGTTCCGCGGCATGTATGTCCAGGGGGAGGACATTGTTCAGTCCGATCCCAATACCCGCCATGTGGCGGCCGCCTTTGCGTCCATGGAGTGCGTGGTGGTGCAGGATCTCTTCCTGAACGAGACAGCCAACTATGCGCATGTGTTCCTGCCGGGGTCCACGTTCCTCGAGAAGAACGGCACGTTCACGAATGCCGAACGGCGTATCCAGCGCGTGCGCAAGGTGATGACGCCCCGCAATGGCCATGAGGACTGGGAAATCACGCAGATGCTGGCACGCGCGCTCGGGATGAAGATGAACTACGCGCATGCCAGCGAGATCATGGACGAGATTTCGGCGCTGACGCCTTCCTTCGCGGGTGTATCCTTCGCAAGGCTCGATGAACTGGGGTCGATCCAGTGGCCCTGCAATGATGCGGCACCGCTCGGAACGCCGATCATGCACAGCGACGGTTTCGTCCGCGGCCGCGGGCGCTTCATGATCACCGAATATGTTCCGACGCCGGAGAAAACCGGCCCCCGTTTCCCCCTGTTGCTCACGACGGGGCGCATCCTCAGCCAGTACAATGTCGGCGTCCAGACACGACGCACGGCCAATGTCGTGTGGCATAACGAGGACCTGCTCGAGATCCATCCGCATGATGCGGAGGAGCGGGGCATCAAGGATGGTGACTGGGTCAAGCTCGCCAGTCGAGAAGGTGCCACGAGCCTGCGGGCGCATGTGACGGACCGTGTCGCGCCTGGCGTTGTCTACACGACCTTCCACATGCCGGAGACGCAGGCCAATGTCGTGACGACCGAGCACTCGGACTGGGCCACGAACTGCCCGGAGTACAAGGTCACGGCCGTGCAGGTTTCGCTGTCCAATGGACCTACCGAATGGCAGCAGGCGCACCAGGACGTGGTGCGGACCCATGCCCGGATCGAGAGGGTTCCCGGCGAATGACGACGTCCGGTGTCACCACGCGGCTCTGGCGCGGGTCATGGCGGGAGGGGCATCGCGCGCTGGCGCCGGAAGTGCCTGTCGCTCTCGTCTATGACGGTGGCACAGAGGCCGTCATGATGGCGTCGCCCAATGACCTGGAAGATTTCGGTGTCGGCTTCTCCTGCAATGAGCGCATCGTGGAGACGGCGGGTGAGATTGAAGACCTTGAAGTTGCGCCCGTGCCCCATGGTTATGAGGTGCGGATGAAGCTGTCCCGCGGTCGGCGCGAGAGGCTCGTGGAGCGCCGGCGCCTGCGTGCGGGTCCTGCAGGTTGCGGGCTTTGCGGCATTGAAAGCCTCGCCGAAGCCGTGCCGTCGCTGCCGGTTGTCGCGTCTCGCCTGTCAATGCCTGTTGAAGCCATTGTCGAAGCGATGGTGTCGATGCCGGGACTGCAACCCCTCAACCAGCAGACTTCTGCGATGCATGCAGCGGCGTTCTTCAAGCCGGATGAGGGGATCATTGCCGTGCGTGAGGATGTCGGGCGCCACAATGCGCTCGACAAGCTGCAGGGGTGCCTGGTCCGGCGCGGCATTCCGGCGTCGGCAGGAGCCATCCTGATGACAAGCCGCATCTCCGTCGAACTCGTGCAGAAAGCGGCTGTGATGGGTGCGCCGATCCTTGCCGCGATATCGGCTCCCACCAGCCTTGCCATCGCGCAGGCGCGACTGGCTGGCCTGACACTGGCCGGCATCGTCCGGGCAGATGGTCTCGAAGTCTTCTGCGACGAGGAGCGGTTGATCCATGCGCCCTGAGAAGCTTGCCATGATGGCGAACCAGATCGCAGACTTCTTTGATGCACAGGGAGGTGCGGGCGCTGATGCCGCCATTGCCGATCACCTGCGGAAGTTCTGGGATCCCGTGATGCGGGCACAGATCCAGGCGCTGGCGGCATCGGAGGGCCATGGCCTCAAGCCTTCCGTCGTGTCTGCCGTAAGGCTCCTGTCAGGACCCAAGTCATGATTGGGGTCATCCTTGCCGGGGGGCAGAGCAGCCGTTTTGGGGGCGCCCCGAAGGGCCTGCAGTTGCTGCGGGGCCTGCCACTGGTCGGACACGTCCATGCCAGCCTCAGCATGGTGTGTACGGAGGTCTTCATCGAATGTGTCCCTGGATCCGCCTATGAAGGGTGGGGCGTGCCCTGCCTGTCTGCTGACGCAGGACATGCGGGCCTGGGGCCGCTTGCAGGGATGCTGGCTGGCCTGAAGGCCGCCGGTGAGAGGCCCGTTGCCTTTGCGCCCTGCGACATGCCGCTGCTGCCGCCTCCGCTTTACGAGCGGCTGGGCCAGGAGCCTGCGGGTGCCTATAGCGTTTCGCCGCGTGGTGCCGAACCTCTCGTGTGTGTTTTGCCGGCGAAGGCCATGGCTCACATCGAACGCGCGTTGTCTGGTCCCACCGTTCCCAGGGTCGTGGATGTCCTGGATGCCGCCGGTGTGACTGCCGTGCGGATCAGGGAAGACTGGCCCTTCGAGAACGTGAACACGCCCGAAGATCTCGAGCGGCTTTCGGCGAGCTTCTAGCGGTATGGATCGTCCCTGTTCAGGTGATTGACGGCGTAGTCGGCCACGCCATCTTCCAGCGAGGCGAACGGACGCGTGTAGCCCGCACGTCGCAGCCGGGACATGTTCGCCTCCGTGAAGTACTGGTACTTGTCCCTGATCTCGATGGGCGTGTCGACAAACCGCACATTTGGCGGCCGGTTCAGCGCGCGGAACAGGGCAGAGGCCAGGTCCATGAAGCTGCGGGCCGTTCCGGTGCCGATGTTGAAAAGGCCATTCACGCGCGGCGCCTTCAGCAGCCAGCTCACGACCTCTGCGCAGTCCTTCACATAGACGAAGTCGCGCATCTGTCCGCCATCGCTGTAGGCGGGGTTGTGCGACCTGAACAGTGTCACGGGTTCGCCGGCCACGGCCTTCGGGAACATGTGGGCGACGACGCTCTTCATGCTGCCCTTGTGGTACTCGTTTGGGCCATAGACGTTGAAGAACTTGAGGCCGACATGCTGTGACGGCGTCGGAAGCTTGCGTGCGACCTGACGTGCCACGAACTGGTCGAAGAGCAGCTTGGACCAGCCATAGGGATTGAGGGGCCTCAGCTTTGCGAGCGCCGACAGCGAGGCGTCGTCGTCAAAGCCCGACGAGCCGTCACCGTATGTGGCGGCGGACGAGGCATAGATGAACGGGATACCGTGCGTCGTGCACAGCTCCCAGAGTGTCCGGGAGAGGCGATAGTTTTCGCGCAGGATCAGGTCGACATCCGTTTCCGTCGTCGCGGAAATGGCACCCATGTGCACGATGCCTTTGAGGATCGCCTTGTGCTGCTCGATCCACCAGGTGATTTCCTGCGGTGCCACGACGTCGGCGAGCGGGATCTTGGCAACGTTGCGCCACTTGGCATCATGGCCGAAGTGGTCGCATACGGCGACGTCGTGTCCCTCGGCATGGAGTTGTGCTGCAATGTTCGAGCCGATGAAGCCGGCGCCGCCCGTGACGAGGATCATCGCGTTGCCTTTGCGGTCGGGGTCGACAGGCGCTGGACGATGTTCGTGGTGCTCTGGCCTGGCGTGAGTTCCGCGAGGAACACGCGGCCACCCGATTCTGTCACGAAGTCTCCGCCCACAACCTTGTCGACGGTATAGTCAGCGCCCTTCACGAGCACGTCCGGCCGGATCGCCTTGATCAGCTCGATCGGCGTATCCTGGTCAAAGAGCACGACGGCATCGACGCTTTCGAGTGCTGCCAGCACGATGGCCCGGGCAAGTTCCGAATTGATCGGCCTTGAGCTGCCCTTCAACCGCTTGACGGACGCATCCGTGTTGAGCCCGACGATCAGGCGGTCGCATTGGCCTCGGGCCTGTGCGAGCAACGAGATATGTCCGGGGTGAATCAGGTCGAAGCAGCCATTCGTGAAGCCGATCGACAGGCCGCGGGCGCGCCAGGTCTGAACGAGGTCGAGCGCGGAGCCCAGCGTGCGGACCTTGGACTCGGCGCCCTGGAAGTCCTGCGACTGCATGGCCTGTGCGATTTCGTCGGGACGCACGACGGCGGTGCCCGATTTTCCGACCACGATGCCTGCGGCCACGTTTGCGATGGCGACGGCCTCCTGCAGGGGTGCACCTGCTGCCATGGTGACGGCGAGCGTGGCGATGACCGTGTCACCGGCTCCTGACACGTCGAAGACTTCTCTCGCCTGCGCCGGAAAGTGAGCCGGCTCGGCGTTGCGAGCGACAAGCGTCATGCCCTGTTCGGATCGCGTGACCAGCACGGCTTCGAGGCCCGCCGTCTGGAGCGCCCGGCCCGCGGCTGCTGCTGCCGCCACGTCGCCACTGACGGGCAACCCCGTTGCAGCTGCCAGTTCCTTCGCGTTGGGTGTCAGGACATGGACGCCAACGTAGCGTGTGAAGTCGACGCTCTTGGGGTCTGCAATGACGCGCTTGCCCTGGGCGCGGGCGAGTGAGCAAACCGCGCTGATGATGCCGGGTGTCAGGACGCCTTTTGCATAGTCCGACAGGATGACAATGTCGGCCCGGGAGACCTCCCGCTGCAGGATTGCCGTGAGCCGGGCTTCTTCACCCGCATCGAGTGGTGTGCTGGTTTCCCGGTCGGTTCGCAGCATCTGCTGGTTGCTTGCCACGTGGCGGACCTTGAGCGAGGTCGGGCGCCCCGGGATGGTCAGCAATGACGATTTCAGGTGAGGTTCCGCCTTGATCAGTTCATCGACGGCCTGGCCTGCTGCATCGTCGCCGATCACTGCGACCAGCGTGGCGGAGGCGCCGAGCGCGGAGATGTTCCGCACCACGTTGCCGGCGCCGCCCAGCATTCGCGTCTCACGTTGGACTTTCAGAACAGGGATGGGAGCTTCCGGGGAGATGCGCTCCACCGTGCCATAGACAAAGTGATCAAGCATGACATCTCCCACGCACAAGACGCGTGCGCCGGAGAAGCGTGACAGCAGATCCTGGAAAGCCGAAGCATGTGACATCGCGCGGGAGTCAACACATGTTTTCCCGGTCTTTCAAGGCGCGAGGTACCGGGGTGCCAACTCCAGTCATGGATAATTGGCGAAAAAGTTACCGTGGCAGCAGGCCCTGCTGGCGTGCCCATTGCTCCGTCTTGTTTAACGCCCGCTCAAAGCGGTCAAACAGTTCATCGATCTCGGCGATGGAGATGATCAGCGGCGGGCAGAAGGCGATGCGGTCCGACAACAGGGCACGGACGCACAGCCCTTCCTCCTGCGCGAAGCCGGCGCACACTTGTCCCACCGTCCGGTCTGCGGGGAACGGGGACTTGGACGCCGGGTTGGCAACCAGTTCGACAGCGCCGAGCAATCCTATTCCGGTGGCTTCTCCCACGATCGGATGTCCGGCCAGCGCCTTCAGCCGCTTCAGGAATTGCGGGGCTACTGCGCGCACATGTCCGAACACGTTCCGTTCGCGATAGATGTTGAGCGTCTCGACGGCAACGGCTGCCGCGACCGGGTGAGCGCTGTAGGTGAAGCCGTGACCAAAGGTGCCGATGGCGCGGCTCTGGTCCAGCATGGCCTGGTACATGCCTTCGTTCATGATCATGGCCGAGATCGGCAGGTAACCCGATGACAAAGCCTTGGCGCATGAGAGCGTGTGGGGCTTCATGTTGAAGGTCTGGGCGCCCCAGTCATTGCCCGTACGCCCAAAGCCGCAAATGACCTCGTCGTCGATGAGCAGGATGTCGTGCCTGTCGAGCACGGGCTGGATCTTCTCGAAATAGGTCCGGGGCGGAATGATGACACCGCCTGCGCCCATGACCGGCTCTGCGATGAAGGCAGCGATCGTATCCGGACCCTCGCGCTGGATCAGGGCCTCGAGGTTCACGGCGAGCCTCGTTGCGAAGTCTTCCTCGGTTTCACCCGCCTCCGCAAACCGGTAGGCATGCGGACAGTCGGCGTGGAGGACGCCGTTGATCGGGAGGTCAAAGCCCTTGTGGTTGTTTGCAAGGCCGGTGAGGCTGGCCGAGGCCAGCGTTACACCGTGATAGGCGCGAATACGGCTGATGATCTTCTTCTTCTGCGGCTTGCCGTGTGCATTCCAGTAGTACCACGCGAGCTTGATCTGGGTGTCGTTGGCCTCGGAGCCCGAATTCGCAAAGAACACTTTCGATGCGGCAAAGGGAGAGAGTTCCTTCAGGCGCTCGGCCAGTTCGATGGCGGGCTCGTGGCTGCGACCGGCGAAGATGTGTGAATAGGGAAGCTGGCGCATCTGGCGTGCGGCTGCTTCCACCAGCCGTTCTTCGTTGTAGCCGAGACTTACACACCAAAGGCCTGCCAGTGCGTCGAGGTAGTCCCGTCCGCGATCATCGTAGATGAATACGCCCTTGCCGCGCTCCAGGATCAAAGGGCCCGTCTCGCGATGGCGCGCCAGGTTCGTGTAGGGGTGAATGAGCGCTTCAACGTCGCGGGTCTGGGAATTGGTCAGTGGCATTGGCAGGCTCCGGTTCCGGTCATTGACGCTTGGACCAAGCTTGCCCCCGGGGTCAACCCCTGTTCGGCCGGGCCGCCGACAGTTGCGGGTATCTGCCATTTGTCGTAGCTGATGGGAAAGTATGGCGCCGGGCGGGAAGCGTCCGCGCAAACAAGGAAAAACGGGAGAAAGCCTCATGTTAGGAATGATGCAGGACTGGCCGCTGGTGGTGCCCAGCATTCTGGATCACGCGGCTCGGTTTCACGGAGAGCGGGAGGTCGTAAGCCGCTCCGTCGAAGGGCCGATGGTCCGGAGCACCTACGGCGAAATCCACTCCCGCGCGCGCAAGGTCGCCAAGGCCCTCACCAAAAGAGGTGTTCGTCTCGGCGACCGTCTTGGCACGCTGGCGTGGAACACCGGGCGCCACCTCGAGGCGTGGTACGGCATCATGGGGATCGGAGCGGTCTGCCACACGATCAATCCGCGCCTGTTCCCCGAGCAGATTGCCTACATCGTGAACCATGCGGAAGACCGCATGATCTTCGTGGACCTCACCTTCGTGCCCATCCTCGAGAAACTGGGCAAGCAGATCGATGTGGTCGAGACCTTCGTCATCCTCACCGACCGGGCACACATGCCGCAGACAACGCTGCGCAATGCCATTGCCTTTGAGGACCTTGTTGCGGAAGCCGATGATGACTTTGCCTGGGCAAAGTTCGACGAGAACACGGCGGCGGGCCTCTGCTACACGTCGGGGACCACGGGCAATCCAAAAGGGGTCCTGTACTCGCACCGCTCGAACGTTCTGCACGCCATGGCCGTCAACACATCGGATTGCGTGGGTGCCAAGTCGGTCGACACGCTCATGCCTGTTGTTCCCATGTTCCATGCCAATGCCTGGGCGACCACCTTCGCTTGCCCGATGGCCGGCACGAAGATGGTAATGCCGGGAGCAAAACTCGACGGGCCATCCGTCTATGAGTTGCTGGACACGGAGAAGGTCACGATCACGGCTGCCGTACCCACCGTGTGGCAGATGCTCCTGACGCACATGGAAGCCAACAACCTCAAGCTTCCCTATCTCAAGAAGGTCATGATCGGCGGGTCGGCCTGTCCGCCCTCGATGATCGAGACCTTCGAAAAGAAGTATGAAGTCGAAGTGATGCATGCCTGGGGCATGACCGAGCTTTCACCTGTCGGCACGATTGGCTCGTACAAGTCCGGCATGGAGAACCTGCCCTGGTCCGAGCAGCTGAAGATCAAGTCGAAGCAGGGGCGGGCCATGTACACCGTGGAGATGAAGATCACGGACGACGAGGACAGGGACCTGCCGAATGACGGAAAGACGTTCGGACACCTCATGGTTCGCGGTCCGGCCGTTGCAAAGTCCTACTTCAAGGGCGAGGGTGGACGGTATGGAACGAACTCCATCCTCGACAAGGATGGCTGGTTCGATACCGGTGACATCGCGACGCTCGACGAACTCGGCTTCATGCACATCACCGACCGCGCCAAGGACGTGATCAAGTCGGGTGGCGAGTGGATCTCGTCCATCGACGTCGAGAACATTGCGGTCGGTTGCCCTGGTGTTGCCCAGGCTGCCGTGATTGGCATCCATCATCCCAAATGGGATGAGCGGCCGCTGCTGATCGTGGTTCGCAAGCCCGGCGCCGATGTCACGAAAGACACGGTTCTCAAGTTCCTTGAAGGCAAGATCGCCAAGTGGTGGATGCCGGATGACGTCGCTTTTGTGAACGAAATCCCGCTGACCGCGACCGGCAAGATGCAGAAAATTGCGCTGCGCGAGCAGTTCAAAGGGTATAAGCTGCCAACGGCTTAAGCAGGGCCACAAGGGGACACGAATGAACAGGTTGATCAGCCGTCTTGCATTCCTGGCGGGGTTGGGAGCGGCGCTTCTCATTGGCGGCGCGGGACCGCTTTATCGCTTTGCGGGCCTTGAGCTGCCCCAGGCCTTCGGAATCATGACGTGGGGCGTCTACGCTGCCGGTGGCGCATTGCTGCTGTCAGTGGTGTGGCTGATCATGGCTGCCGTGGCGCGCAGTGGTGAAGGTCTTGTCGCCGTCGTGCTGGCTGTCGTGCTTGCCGTCGGAAGCGGCCAGGCTCCCGTTCGCATGCGGGCGACGGCTGCCAGCCTGCCCATGATCCACGACATCACCACGGACACGGCGAACCCGCCAGCCTTCGTGGCGATCGCTCCGTTGCGTGCTGATGCACCGAATGGTGTCGACTATGCAACCGACCCGGCGGAGCAGGCCAAGGGTTATCCTGACATCAAGACATTCCAGAGTTCGCTTCCTCCGGCCGAGCTTTTCGAGAAGGCCATTGCGGCGGCGCACGCGCTGAAGTGGTCGGTCGTGTCCTCGTCACGGGAAGAGGGCCGGATCGAAGCCACGGATGAAACACTCTGGTGGGGCTTCAAGGACGACGTGGTCATCCGTATCCAGGCAGACGGCGCGGGCTCTAAGCTCGACATCCGGTCGATGTCGCGTGTGGGCAAGTCGGACATTGGCAAGAACGCCGAGCGTATCCGCGCGTTCCTGGCCTTGCTGCCGAAGTAGAAGCGGTCGCCCGGCGTGCGCGCTGCAGATCTCGGGGTTGAACTGCCGGTCCTGCCGGTCGATCGAAGCTATACGCCTGCCTATGGCGAAGCCGTGGAGATCGTGCCTGGCGTCCGTCGCGTACTGGCGCGGAACGCCAACCCGTTCACGTTCCATGGAACGGGGACCTACATCATCGGTCGCGGCAAGGTCGCCGTGATCGATCCCGGCCCGTTGCTGGATGAGCACGTCGATGCGTTGATGCGGGCGACGGCCGGTGAAACGATCACTCACATCCTGATCACGCATACGCACAACGATCACTCACCGGCGGCGGCGCCTCTCAGGCAGCGCACCGGGGCCAGCACCTACGGGTTCGGTCCCCATGGCAGCGGGCGCGATGTGCATGGCGCAGACGTCGAGGAAGGAGGGGACCAGGGCTTCAGTCCGGATGTGTTCCTGAAGGACGGGGACAGGATCGAAGTTGACGGGCTCGTCCTCGAGGCTCTCCATACGCCGGGCCATACCTCCAACCATCTGTGCTTCTCGCTGAAGGATCCCTCCATCCTCTTTTCGGGGGATCATGTGATGGGCTGGTCGACCACCGTGATTGCACCGCCCGACGGTGACATGGCTGCCTATTTCGCGAGCCTTGAGCGCCTCCTGCTGCGCCATGAGGCGCTCTACGTGCCGACGCACGGGAATCCGATTCCTCAGCCGCAACATTTCGTGCGACAGCTGATTGCGCATCGTCACGCGCGCGAGGCGCAGATCGTTGAGTGCGTCAAGCGCGGGCTCAGCTCGATCAACGACATGGTGCGCGTGATCTACTCGGAAGTGGACAGCCGCCTGCATCCGGCGGCGGCGCGATCGGTGCTTGCACATCTCCAGCATCTCGTGCGCAAAGGTGCCGTGAAGGCCAGTGGCGAGCCGACGGCCGGCGCGAGCTATTTTCCCGCCTAGTCCATGGCTGCGACGAGTGGCGCCTTTTCGAATTTTCCGGAGATGGACGCGGGCTTTCCGTCGACCGTGGCCCGCAGGGTGAAGCTTCCCTCGAGCAAGTCGCGTCCCTGAAGGGTGAGTGTTCCTTCCCCCGCGATGATCTTGCGTTCCAGGGACTTGAGGTCCTGAAACATCATGCTTGCCTTTCCGGGGGCGATCACCAGCGTGCGCTTTCCCTTGCCGTCGGGAATGGCGAGCGTGACCATCAGCAGCCGATCGGTTGCCATCATCTGGCTTGAGTCCTGCCCGAAATGGATCCTGAGGCTGCCGTCGCGATGTCGTTCGGCGGATGCGTCGCCGGCGATTGTGCCGGACCATGCGCCCGTGAGTTCGGCCGTGAAGCGTCCATGCGGGCGCAGCGGCAGGCCGTCCTGCGCGGCCAGCAGGAACAGGGCGGTCATTGCTGTCAGGACGATCCGGATGCGCATGAACTTGTCCAGCGGTGGACGGAAGAATGGCGTCCAAGAGTTTCGAAAAGGTTGCTATTGACTCAGGGGCGGGGACAACGGCCACATGCGTCCCTCATCAATTCAAGGCATGGAGCACCGAAATGAAGTTCTACAACTCCATTGGTCCGAACCCGCGCGCCGTGCGCATGTTCATGGCCGAGAAAGGCCTGAATGTGGCCAAGGTCGAGGTCGACCTCATGAAGGCGGAAAACCGGCAAGGGCCTTACCTGCAGAAGAACGTGGCGGGGCAGTTGCCGTGCCTCGAACTGGATGATGGCACCGTGATCAGCGAGATCACGGCGATCTGCGAGTACCTTGAAGATGTGCATCCGACGCCTGCACTCATCGGTGCCAATCCGAAGCAGAAGGCCGAGACCCGCATGTGGACCCGCCGCATCGACCTGAACATCGTCGAGCCGATGGCGAACGGTTTCCGCTACAGCCAGGGCCTGCCGCTGTTCAAGGATCGCATTCCCACGGCGCCCGAAGCGGCCGACGGGTTGAAGCGCATCTCCCAGGACCGGATGGTGTGGCTCGACAAGATGCTGGGCGGACGGCAGTTCATCTGCGGCGACCGCTTCACCTATGCGGACATCCACCTCTTCGCGTTCCTGGATTTTGGCATCCAGGTCGGCCAGCCCATCAATCCGGAAGCCAAGACGCTTGTTGCCATGTATGGGCGCATGAAGGCCCGGCCGAGCGCGAGCGCCTAGGCTTAGGGCGTATCAGACACGGGGAGGCGGAGCGTCGCGCGCAGGCCGCCTTCCTTCCTGTTCTCCAGGATCAGCTGTCCTCCGTGCCGCTCGACAATCGCGCGCGCGATGGTCAGGCCCAGTCCGTGGCCACCTGTCTCCGTGTTGCGGGATTCCTCCAGCCGCACGAAAGGCTTCGTGACCTGGTCGAGCTGCGCTTCGGGAATGCCGGGGCCCCGGTCATCCACGCGCAGGTCGACATCGCTGCCGGTCGCCTGCATGGAGACCTCGGCCGCGCCCGCATAGCGGATCGCATTCTCGATGAGGTTGCGCAGCGCCCGCCGCAATTCGCTGGCTCGGCCCTGCGTCCGGGCACCGGTCAGTTCGCCGGTCGACACCTTGTGACCTGTGTCCGAGAGGTCATCGCAGACAGCCTCGACGAGTGACCGGAGGTCGACGGCGCGCGTGGGTTCGCCGGACTCGCCACCCCGGGCCGCGGCGAGCGCTGCATCCGTCAGGCGCTGCATCTCCTCGAGTGACGCCAGCATCTTCGACTGGAGTTCCGGATCCTTCACGAGTTCCGTGCGGATACGCAGTGACGCAATGGGCGTACGCAGGTCGTGGCCAACAGCGGAGAGGAGCGCGCGCTGGTCACTGATCAGGCGGCGCAGGCGCGTGGCCATCGTGTTGAAGGCCTGTGCGGCGCCCCTTACGTCAGAAGGTCCTTCCTCGGGTGCGAGCACGACAGTGTCGCCCTTGCCGAGGAGATCGGCGGCGTGCGTCAGGCCCGCAATGGGTCGCGCCACGCGGCCGGCAGCCCACACTGCGGCCAGACCGACAAGTACCGCTGCGAAGAGCCCGGCGAGGATAAGTGGCATGATGATCGACGGGGGCGGGGCAGGCACGGCGGCGACGTTCAGCCAGAGGTCGGGCTTCAGGCGGATCGCGATGCCGAGGCGCTCGGGGATCGGGGACACGGTTTCCGTTTCGCGGGCATCAACGGGTCCCTGGATCTCGACCCTGCGGACAAATTCCGGCTCGCCTTCGAGCAGCAGTTCCATGTCGTGGGGTGGCTCGGGCGCGACTGGCGGTGCCGGCGGCTGGGGTGGTTCGGGAGGGCGAGCAGGAGCGGGGATAGGGGGAAGCACTCGAATGCCGCCGTTGCGGTCCTCGGCCCGTGTGATGATGATGGTCCGGCCGCCGGTGTCATGGCGCACGACTGTCGTGATCGCCATGGCCTTGCTTGCATCCCATGCCACGCGCACCGCGTCTTCGGGCGATCCCGTCGAGCGCGCCAGCGAGGCCGCCAGCGAGCGGTTGCTGTCCCCGGGCTCGATCGACGGGGCCTTGTCGAAGCTGACGATGAAGCTGGGGCTCGAGGCCGTGATCTGGATGTTGCGAAGCATCTTCTCGTCGGCGTTGCGCGCGAGGTTGACGATGCTTTCCGTGCGGCCAAGCGCCTCCACCTCATGGAGCGAAGTGCGCAGGATGGTCTGCTGGCTGACCATCAGCGCGAGCGAGACGAGTTGCGACAGGAGAAGCGCGCCCATCACGATGAGGACGAACCAGCCGCGCAAGGTCCGGGGCGACAGCCAGCTCATAGGGCCTCCACCGTGCTGGCGAAAAGATAGCCCGCGCCCCAGGATGTCTTGATCAGGCGGGGATTGCGCGGGTCTTCCTCGAGCTTCCGGCGCAGGCGGCTGATCTGCGTGTCGATGCTGCGGTCGAAGACCTCGTCGGCGCCGCGTCCCTTGACCTTTTCGAGCAGCTGGTCGCGCGTGAGCACGATGTTGGGGTGGTCGAGAAAGGTGGCGAGGAGGGCAAACTCGGTCGTGCTCAGGGACACCACGACGCCATTGCGGTCGACGACCTGCCGCTCGGGGCCATGCAGCACCCATTCGCCGAAACGGACGCGGTCGCCGGTGCGCGGGCGCTGTCCGGGCGGGAGTTCGTTCGTGCGGCGCAGGACGGCGTGGATTCGCGCCAGCAGTTCGCGCGGGCTGAAGGGCTTCGTGACGTAGTCATCGGCGCCGACCTCGAGGCCGATGATGCGGTCGAGCTCCTCGCTGCGGGCGCTGAGCAGGATGATGGGCGTGCGATAATGTTCGCGCACCGAGCGGCAGAGGCTGAGGCCGTCCTCGCCTGGCATCATGATGTCGAGGACGATGAGGTCGACTTCCTTCTGTGCGAGCACGCGCCGTGCGGAGGCGGCGGATTCCGCCAGTGTCACTTTCAGGCCGTTCTCCGCAAAATAGCGGCTGAGCGCATCGCGGATGTCGCGATGGTCATCAACGATCAGGATGTGGGGACTGGCGTCGGTCATTGCTGCGGAGAACTCTATCACCGAGGTGTCACGGCTTTCCAACCGGCGCCAGCGTTAATTTGTGTCAAAGTTTGTCAGGTCCGGCTTCTGCCGCATTCCGACAGATGCATCGCCTTGACTGACACACCGTCGAAATATTCAAGTCCGATAGAGGCTCGCCGATTGAAGGCCACAGTTTTGACAAGGAGTAACCATGAACAGGAAAGCACTGGCGATATTGATGGGGGCGGTTGCCGTGAGCGCCATCTCGGGCGGCCAGGCCAGCGCGGGTGAATCGCGTGTCGTGACGCGCGTCGTCGAGGACAAGCAGACCGTCACGTGCACGACCGACGGCAAGGGGCCGGCGGTGTGCGAGACGCGCACGAGCGGTCCCGATTGCGCGCATGGTCCGGGTGCCGGCGAGAAGCACGTGGTCGTCATCACGGACGACAAGAAGGGCGGCGGTCCCGATGACGTGGATGTCAATGTGCAGGTCATCGACAATGGCAAGGGACCCGAGAAGCGCGTCGTTGTCGTGCGCCGCTCGATGCACGATGGTGCTGACGCCAACAAGGATGGCATGATCACGAAGCGGGAGTTCATCGCGGGTGCCGAAAGGCGCTTTGCCGAACTCGACAAGAACAAGGATGGCGTCCTGAGCAAGGAAGAATCGATGCCGCCCATGCCGCCGCTGCCGGATATCGAGGGCATGGCGCCGCTGCCGCCGCTTCCTCCGGTGCCGCCGGCTCCGCCCGCGCCTCCTGCGCCGCCAGCCCAGTAGGCCCCGCGCCGGCGACGGCGCGTCAGAATGACCCAGCGGTCGGGTATCCTAGCGGAGCCCGGCCGTTGCTGTTTCTGCATCGGGATAAATGACGTACACGGACGAAAAAAATGCTGTCCCTGACACCCGGGGTCCAAGCCAGGTGCCAGGGAGCAGCTCACGGGCACAAGGGGAGAGCCGAGTGTCCGCTATCCGTCAGCGCGTTTTCACGCTTTTGTTATGTCCGCCTTGTCTTTCCGGTTTCCCGGTCGGTGCGCAGCGGTCAGTTGCTGTGATGTCTTTTTCGCTCATGCAGCGCACCATTTCCTTGATCTGCATCAAGAGCGCTGGAAAAAATGTCTAGCCGCCCAGGCTTTCCCTCAGGATCTCGAGTTCGAGCCAGCGGTCTTCCATTTCACCCAGTTCGGTGGTGGCTTTCCCGAGGCGTTCGGTCAGGGTTGTGAAACGCTTCGGGTCGCGGCTGTAGAGAGCCGGGTCGGCGAGATCCGCCTTCATTTTCTCGATGTCGGCCCGCAGCGCGTCCATCCTGCCTGGCAGCGTTTCGAGTGCGTGCTTGTCCTTGAAGCTCAGCTTTTTCTGCTCTGCCGGGCGCTGCTCCACCATGTCCCTTGATTTGTCGCGCGGGGCCGGGGTGGCGGAGCGGGTGCGGGCCTTCACTTCCGCGCCGCGCTGGGCGACGGCGTCGGCATATCCACCCGCATATTCGGTGAAGCGACCGTCTCCCTCGGCCCAGAGAATGGCTGTCGCCACGCGGTCGAGGAAGTCGCGGTCATGGCTGACGACGATGACGGTACCGGCATAATCGGCCAGCAGTTCCTGCAGCAGGTCCAGTGTCTCCAGGTCCAGGTCGTTAGTCGGTTCGTCGAGGACGAGAAGGTTTGACGGGGTGGCCAGCGCCTTGGCCAGCACGAGGCGTCCCCTTTCGCCGCCCGACAGCGCGCGCAGCGGCGTGCGGGCCTGTTCGGGCGTGAACAGGAAGTCCTTCATGTAGGAGGCGTAGTGACGGACCTGGTCTCCAACCGACAACGTTTCGCCGCGTCCTCCCGTCAGGAAGTCCTTCACCGAGACCTCGCCGTCGAGCGTGTCGCGGCGCTGGTCGAGGACATGCATCTGGACATTCGTGCCGCGCTTGATCGTGCCAGTGTCGGGTTCAGCCTGCCCGGTGAGCAGGGAGACGAGGGTTGTCTTGCCGGACCCGTTGGCGCCGACGATCCCGATCCTGTCCCCGCGTGCGATGCGAACGGACACATTGCTGACAATGGTGCGTTCGCCGAAGGATTTCGAGATGCCCTTGGCCTCGATCACGATCGTGCCTGAGCCTTCGGCCTCGGCCGCTGCCATCTGGACATTGCCCTGCGCGCGGCGGAAGTCCCTTCGCTGCTGGCGCAGTCCGGCAAGGCGCGCCATGCGGCCCTGGTTGCGCTTGCGGCGCGCGGTAACGCCGTATCGGACCCAGTGCTCTTCCATGGCAATGCGACGGTCGAGTTTGTGCTGCTCAAGCTCTTCCTGTTCCAGCACGCTGTCGCGCCAGGCTTCGAAGGCGCCGAAACCCTGCTCGAGCCGTCGCGTCTTTCCGCGGTCGAGCCAGACGGTGGTGCGCGTCATCGCCTGCAGGAAGCGCCGGTCATGGCTGATCAGAACGATGGCGCTGGGCAGCGTCGACAGCTCGTTCTCGAGCCACTCGATGGCCGGCAGGTCCAGATGGTTCGTGGGTTCGTCGAGGAGCAGGATGTCAGGTGATGGCGCGATGACGCGGGCGAGCGCTGCGCGCCGGGCTTCGCCGCCCGACAGCGCGTCGGTCTTTTCTTCGCCTGTGAGGCCCAGGCTCTGCAGCAGGTACTGGGCCCGAAAAGGATCATCGCCGGGAGAGAGGCCGGCCTCGACGAAGGCCAGTGTCGTTGCATAGCCGGACAGGTCCGGCTCCTGTGGCAGGTAGCGGACCGTGGCGCGCGGCGCGATGGAGCGGATGCCCGAGTCCGCTTCAACCAGTCCTGCGGCGATCTTCAGCAGTGTCGACTTGCCGGAACCATTGCGACCCACCAGGCACAGCCTGTCCCCTTCGGCGAGGACCAGGTCCGCGCCCTGCAAGAGGGGTGTGCCGCCGAAAGTCAGCGAGATCTGTTGCAACTGGACGAGCAGTGCAGGCATTGCGCAGCTTTACCGCTTGGCGTGATGGGCTGGCATGGGTAGGGCCTCGGTGCTAGGACTTGAACGCGCCGTTTGTCGCACTTGGCCATTTCGACCCGAAAGGTTGCCTGTATTGATCCCGGATGCCCTGTTTTCAATCGGAGACGGACTGGACCTCTTCCGCGTGGCTCTGACAGCGCTTTCGGTGGCAAGCGCGATCGCCTATTTCGGGTTCCTGCAGCTTGAGACGTCGCCACTGCGGACGGCAGCGAAGACGGTGGTCTTTTCCCTGCTTGCCGTCCTGCCGCTTTTGTACCTGCCTGCGTATCCGGACAAGTCGCTGGCGCTGGTCCTGCTGGCCGCGGCGCTCGCACTTTCGGCCCTCGGTGACCTGTTCCTCGCGCTTGAGGAGCAGCGTCGTTTCTTCGTTCTGGGGCTTTCGAGTTTTCTTCTTGCCCATGTTGTCTACGTCATTGGCTTTCTTCCGTTCCTGGGTACGCCTTCGAGTGCAGCGCTGCTCGCCATGGCGGCGTGTGGCGGAGCGGCGACGACGCTGGTGATCCGGCTCTGGCCGCGGCTGGGATCGATGCGGTTGCCCGTGCTTGCCTATTTTGCGGTGATCATGGTGATGGTGTTCTGCTCACTGTCAGTTCCCCAGGCCTCGGTGGCCCTTGGCCTTGGTGCGGTCACCTTCGCGCTGTCGGATTCCCTGATCGCTGTGCGCAAGTTCATGCGTCCCTTCGCCGGCGTGAACGAGATCATCTGGCTGACCTACATCGTGGCGCAGTTCATGATCACCGGCGCGATGCTGTCGCTCGTGCTTTCCACCTGAAGCGCCTCGCGCCATTCCGGGAGCCACTGAATGATCGAGAAGCATGTCGAAATCCGGACGGCGGCGGGGGCGATGGACACGTTCATCGTGCATCCGGAGCGGGGCGGTCCCTTTCCGGTCATCCTGTTCTTCATGGATGCGCCCGGGATCCGCGAGGAACTGCGCGACATGGCGCGCCGCTTTGCGACCAGCGGCTACTATGTGATGCTTCCCAACATGTACTATCGTTCGGGCGTCACGGAGCTTGGTCCCCTGCCGGCCGATCCGGAAGCGCCGGCGCGCAAGCGCATGTACGAGCTGATGGACTCGCTCACGATCCCGCTCGTGATGGATGATGCGGCTGCGCTTCTGTCGTTTGCCGAAGGCGATCCGGCGGCGAAGGCGTCATCGACCGGCGCTGTGGGCTATTGCATGAGCGGTCGCTATGCCGTCAATGCGGCTGCCCGCTTTCCGTCGCAGGTCAGGGCTGCAGCCTCGATCTATGGCGTGAGGCTGGTGATGGAAGAGCCCGACAGCCCTCACGTCGTCTGCGCCCGTTCCAAGGCCGAGCTCTACTTCGCATGTGCGGAAACCGATCGCTGGATGCCGGCCGAGCAGATCGACGTCCTGAAGAAGTCGTTGGCAGGACAGAAGGTGAAGGCCGAAGTCGAGATCTTTCCGGGGACGGAGCATGGCTTTGCGTTTCCCCAGAGGCCCGTCTACCACAAGGCGGCCGCTGAGCGTCACTGGGAGCGCCTGAATGCGCTCTTCAGGCGGAACCTCGGCTAGCCGTACCTGCCTGCCGTTGAATCCCTGCAGCGATGGCCTCACCATAACTTGAGCTTCCTTGACGGGCTTGTGGCTTGCGTGCTGCAAACGTGCCTGCAAACCTGTGGCCTTGAAACGAGGGGAACCCATGCTGAAATCACTGAACCGCCGCGCCCTGCTGCAGGGCGCCAGTGCCGGTGCCGTCGCCTTCTCGCTTGCCGGAAGCCCGGCATTCCGCTCGGGCGCCGAGGCGGCTGTCGGCAAGCCCGTCATCGGTGAGTGGGGCGTTGACCTCGCCGCGATGGACAAGACCATTTCGCCCGGCGACGACTTCTTCCGCCATGTGGGCGGCACGTGGATGAAGAACACGAAGATCCCGGATGACCGTTCGCGCTGGGGTTCCTTCAACATCCTGGCGGCGAAGTCCGAGGACGACGTTCGCGACGTGATCGAGACGGCGGCCAAGACCAGGCCGGCGAAGGGTTCGGTCGCGCGCAAGGTGGTGGATTACTTCGAGGCGTACAACGACGTCGCTGCCATCAATGCGAAGGGCCTTGAGCCTGCGAAAGCCGATCTCGCGCGCATCGCAGCGCTCCAGACGCACGAAGACGTCGTGAAGCTATGGTCCTCGAAGGACTTTCGCGCCTCGCTTCCCGTCGGCATGGGCGTCACTCTCGATGCCAAGAGACCGGATACGTACATCATCGCGATCGGGCAGTCGGGACTGGGCATGCCGGACCGCGACTACTACCTCAAGGAAGACGAGAAGTTCTCGGGCATCCGCACGAAGTACAAGGCCTATGTCGAGACGCTGCTGTCGCTCGCAGGCGTGCAGGGTGGTGCTGATCGCGCCGGCGCGATCCTCGGCCTTGAGACAAAGATTGCGACGCTGCACTGGCCGCGCGACAAGTCACGTAACCGCGACCTCACGTACAACCCCAAGACTCGCGCGGAGCTTCAGTCCTTTGCGCCCGATTTCCCGTGGCAGGTTGCGCTCGACACGTTCGGGGCTCCTCAGCAGGACTTCTTCATCGTGGCGCAGCTTGATGCGGTCGAAGGGCTGGCAAAGCTCTTCCGCGCGACACCGGTGGAGGCCTGGCGCGACTACCTGACCTTCCACTACCTCAACAACTACGCTGATGTCCTGCCCAGCAGCCTTGACGATGCGTCATTCGAATTCAACGGCAAGACCGTCACCGGACAGCCTCAACAGCGTGATCGCTGGAAGCGTGCCGTTACCGCCATGAGTGGCGCGCCATTCAATGCGCCGATGGGAGAGGCCGTGGGGCAGCTTTATGTGCGCAAGTACTTCACGCCGCGCGCGAAGCAGGAGATGGGCAAGCTCGTCGAGAACCTGCGCGCCGCCTACAAGGAGCGCATCCGCAAGCTTCCCTGGATGAGCGAGGAAACGAAGGCGAAGGCGCTCACGAAGCTCGAAAAGATCAACGTGAAGATCGGCTACCCCGACAAGTGGCGCGACTATTCGGGTCTCGACATTGTTGCAGGCGATGCCTTCGGCAACCGCAAGCGGGAGCTCGCCTTCAACCGTGAGCGCGACCTGCGTCGCCTGGCCAATCCGGCCAACCGCAATGAATGGAACATGGCACCGCAGACGGTGAACGCCTACTACAGCTCGGTGTGGAACGAGATCGTGTTCCCGGCGGCGATCCTGCAGGCGCCGTTCTTCGACGTGAATGCGGATCCGGCCGTGAACTATGGCGGCATCGGTGCCGTGATCGGCCACGAGATGGGGCACGGCTTTGACGACCAGGGCTCGAAGTCCGACGGCGACGGCATCCTGCGCAAGTGGTGGAATGAAGAGGATGAGCGCAAGTTCAAGCTGCTGGGCGACAAGCTTGCCGACCAGTACTCGAAGTTCGAGGCGCTGCCGGGCCTGTTCGTCAATGGTCGGCTGACGTTGGGTGAAAACATCGGCGACCTTGGCGGGCTTAACGTGTCGCTTGAGGCCTACAAGATCTCGCTCGCGGGCAAGGACGCACCTGTCGTCGACGGGTTTACCGGCATCCAGCGCTTCTTCCTGGGCTTCGGACAGATCTGGCGCCAGCTCATCCGCGAAGAAGCGTTGCGCAACCAGGTGGTCTCCGACCCGCATTCGCCGGGCGAGTTCCGCGCGAACGGGACCGTGCGCAACATGGACGAGTGGTACGCCGCGTTCAATGTCAGCGAGGGCGCCAAGCTCTACCTGCCGCCGGACCAGCGCGTGAGAATCTGGTAGGTCCTGTCTGGCAGTAGTCATGGTCTGCGAAGGCTACGGGTGTCCGCTTCCGAACCTAGGAAATGTGCTGAATTCCGCTGAATTATTACATTTTGGCGCAACTCAATTCGCGGTGACACCGTTAGCGACCTACTCCCACCTTGGTCATGGTTCGCGCAGGCGAACCACCCACGACTTCCTTTTTCATCGCCCAAACGCTGCAAAGTCATGGGTGGTCCGCCTTCGCGGACCATGACAATGATAAATGCGTTTTCGAGGATGTTTCTGAACCGGGCAGCAGTAGCGAAGGCGAACCACCCACGACTGGCCAACACCGGATCGCGCGGAAGAAGTCGTGGGTGGTCTGCCTACGCGAGGGCTTTGCAGAAGTAGCGCGCCGTGATT
>CAZYFM010000008.1:0-59897 GCA_964646885.1 uncultured Flavobacteriaceae bacterium | reverse complement strand
AGTCCAAGCACAACGAGTTCGTCAAGCGCATGCTTGCCCGCCACTACACGGCGCGCCAGGTGCGGCGGCTCGTCGAGTGGTACATGCGTGTCAACAAGGCTGGATAGGGCAGGCGCAACGTACTGAACGGGGCGCTACCCAGGCGGAGTACATGACGAACTTCATCGACCGGCGTTTGAATCCCAAAGGCAAGAGCCTTGCGAACCGCCAGCGTTTCATCCGGCGTGCCCGGGCCGAAATCAAGGAGGCCGTCCAGAAGACCCTGAAGGACAGGACGGTCTCCGACTTTGCCAAGAACCAGAAAATCTCGATCCCGACGAAGAGCACCAAGGAGCCGCGTTTCAGGCACGATCCAGCCGCTGGAGGCGACCATGAGCGCGTTCTTCCCGGCAACAAGGATTTTGTCGAGGGCGACCAGATCAAGAAGCCGCGGCAGGGCGAGGCCGGCGGGCGGGGCAAGGATGCCTCGACCAGCGGTGACGGAGAGGATGATTTCAGTTTCACGCTGAGCCAGGACGAGATCCTTGACCTCTTCTTCGAAGATCTCGAACTGCCCAATCTCGTGAAGACGTCGCTCAAGGAGATCCGCACGTTCACGTGGCGGCGGGCGGGGCTGACCACTTCAGGCTCTCCCAACCAGATCAACCTGGTGCGGACGATGCGCAACTCCTTCGGCCGGCGCCTCGCCATGCGCAGGCCAAAGATGGAGGAGATCGAAGCCCTCCGCAGTGAACTGGCGGTCTGCCGGCTTGCGGATACCAAAGACGAGGCGCGCATCCGCTTCCTCGAGGAAGAGATCGAGCGGCTCGAGCATCGCCGCAAATGGGTTCCGTTCCTTGACCCCGTTGACGTGCGATTCAATTCCTTCGAGCAGCAGCCCATTCCGACGAGCCGCGCGGTCATGTTCTGCCTGATGGACGTGTCCGGTTCGATGGGCGAGCGCGAAAAGGATCTCGCGAAGCGCTTCTTCATGCTTCTGCACCTGTTCCTCAAGCGCCGATATGACAGGCTGGACATCGTGTTCATTCGCCATACGCATGATGCGCAGGAGGTTGATGAACATACGTTCTTCTACTCTCGCCAGTCGGGTGGCACGATCGTGTCGACGGCGCTCGAGGAGATGAAGAAAATCGTGCACGAGCGCTATGCGACCGGCGAATGGAACATCTACGCGGCCCAGGCGTCGGACGGGTACACGCAAACCGGTGATGCGTCGCGCTGTGTTGATCTCCTCAACCAGGAACTCATGCCCATTTGCCAATACTATGCCTATATCGAAATCCTCGATGAGCGCGAGATGGAGGTGTTCTCCAGCGAGGAGAGTGGTGCGGAACTCTGGCGGGCGTACAGAAGCGTTGCCAAGGACTGGAAGAACTTCGCGACGAAGCGCATCGCGAAGCCCCAGGACATCTTCCCGGTGTTCCGCGAGCTCTTTGCCAAGGATGGCGCCGAGGCAAAGTCATGAGCAAGCTGCTGTTCACCGGCTCCGAGTGGGATTTCCAGCTGCTGCAGACCGTGTTTGCCGCAATCGAGGACATTGGCCTCAACGACCTGAAGCTGGACGTCTATCCGAACCAGATCGAGATCATTTCCTCGGAGCAGATGCTTGATGCGTATTCCGCGCATGGCATGCCGCTCATGTACCAGCACTGGTCCTTCGGCAAGATCTTTGCCCGCGAAGAAGCGATGTACAGCAAGGGCTGGCAGGCGCTTGCCTATGAGATCGTGATCAATTCCAATCCCTGCATCGCGTATCTCATGGAAGAGAACACCATGACGATGCAGGCGCTGGTCATGGCGCATGCCTGCTTCGGGCACAATCACTTCTTCAAGAACAACTACCTGTTCAGGCAGTGGACAAACGCGGAGGCGATTCTCGACTACCTGGCGTTTTCGAAGAAGTACATCGCGGCCTGCGAGGAGAAGTATGGCACGGACCAGGTCGAGGCGATCCTTGACTCGGCACATGCCATCATGGAGCAGGGGGTCTTCAGGTATCGCCGGCCACCGCGTCCTTCCAAGGTCCAGATGGAAGAGAAGCTGAAGAAGCGCCGCCAGTACGAAGAGCAGAGCTTCAACGACCTCTGGCGCACGCTGCCCGGCACGGCGCGTGACATGAGTGCCGACATGGCGCTTGTCGACGAGGACGAGGCGGTTGGCCTTCATGCGCAGATGAACCTGCCGGAAGAAAACCTGATCTACTTCCTCGAGAAGCACTCTCCGGTACTCAAGAGCTGGCAGCGCGAGGTGCTGCGCATCGTGAGGAACGTGGCGCAGTATTTCTATCCGCAGATGCAGACCAAGGTCATGAATGAGGGCTGCGCCACCTTCGTTCATCACTACATCATGAATGCGCTCTATGACCGTGGACAGATCTCGGAGGGTTCGATCCTCGAGTTCCTGCACTCTCATTCAAGCGTCGTGATGCAACCCGGCTACGACGA
The DNA here is from genome assembly GCA_964646885.1 of uncultured Flavobacteriaceae bacterium. Classification (GTDB taxonomy): domain Bacteria; phylum Pseudomonadota; class Alphaproteobacteria; order Micropepsales; family Micropepsaceae; genus SZUA-430. The sequence goes on along the minus strand of CAZYFM010000008.1, from coordinate 57,453 downwards.
CGGTCGCTACTACGGCATCAATCCGTATGCGCTCGGCTTTGCGATGATGTCGGACATCAAGCGCGTTTCCGAGGTGCCGACGGAGGAAGATCGCGACTGGTTCCCCGAGTTCGCGGGGAAGGGCGACTGGCGCGATGTGCTCAAGCATGCCTGGGCGAACTATCGCGATGAGAGCTTCATCCAGCAGTATCTCAGCCCGAAGGTCATGCGTGACCTGAAGCTGTTTGCCGTCCGGGACAATACGGATGATCCGGTCTACACGGTGGCCGCCATTCACAACGAGGCAGGCTACCGAAAGCTGCGCACTTCGCTGGCGCGCATCTATGACCTGGCCACGCACCAGCCTGATGTCCAGGTTGTCGGTGCCAACCTGGCAGGCGACCGGACGCTGACGCTCCGCCACAACAGGCATCGGGGTGTACCGCTGGCCAACGCCACGAAGGATGCCGTCCTCAAGCACATCAGGCTGCTCTGGGGCTACAATGTGGTCCTCGAAGAGCCTGAAGACAGCTGACGCAGGCAGTAAAAAGGGCGCGCCCGAAACGGACGCGCCCCGAAAGTTCCGGCTCTGGACCTTATCTTATTCTGACTTCGAGTGAACCGTGACGCGGGTCTGGTCGCGCAGCGCCTCGCAACGTGCATCGATTTCGTCTGTCGCGGGAACGCCCTTGCATTCCTTCGGCAGGCGCTTGCCAGTGACCGTAAAGGAAATCGTCTGTGCGACCGGCGTTTCAGCGACTTCCAGCACTGCCGGCTTGTCGGCTGCATTCGCCGCCGGGGCGAGTTCGATTTCCGGCGTCTTGATATTGTTGAGCGCCATCACGGCGCAGATGGCAACAACCAGCGATCCGCCGAGTGCCACTTCTTCCAAATTACCCAACATGTTTCCCCCCCTGAAATTCACTTTGCCGGTTAACCCTAGGTCCCCGGCCCATCGACCGGAAGTTAAGTAAGCCTCCCGGCCAGTTCAATGCCTGTTAAGCATCACATGGCAGCCATTCGCTTCGTGCATACCGTTAAACCGTAGGGTCGGTGAGCGCCGTCACGATGTCGACTAACCCTAAAGGGGTAGATGCGGGCATCACACTGATGTGAGGCACCGTTTCCAGCCCCGGTCTCCCAACACAGCCGGACGCGCGCCGACCTAGTGGGTTGTGCGATCCGGCGTCACGACGATCTTGTAGACGTAGTCGGTGGAGCTGAGGCCTGTCTGCTGGCGGACGTAGTACTCCGATGCGGCCACAACAATCACTGCAGCCAACAATGTCCAGGCGATCCAGTCGCGAGAGTAAGTGCGCATGGTTCATCTCCAATCGAATGAAGTGGGTACGCATTACGCAACTGACTGACGGCATTGCCGTGCGCACATTGTACGCCTGCTTTGCCATTGGGCAAGCGCACATTGCGAGATCAAGTCTCAGGAGCGAAGGGGCAGAAATCCGCGCGTTCAGTCGGCTTCCGATGCGCGCGGCTTTATCAGGAAGTGTCCGTGCAGTGCAGCAATCGGCCTGGTGTGTTCATCCTGCCAGGCTTCGGCGCGGACGTTGCAGACCCTTCGTCCATGCTTCGTGACTATCGCGCGCGCGAACGTGTCAATGGGCCTGCCGGAGCGCAGATAGTCGATGCCGATATCGACGGGCTTGGGAATTTCCTCGGTTTCGGCCTCGAGCAGCAACTGGATGACCGCGGTGATTTCGAGAAAGGCGCCCACGACGCCGCCATGCAATGCGGGCAGAACCGGGTTGCCGATCAACCTGTCACTGAATCTCAGGATCGTCGTGAGCTCCGTTCCCTTCTGGTCCGTTTCCACGCCGAGGAACCTGCAATAGGGTATGGCGTCGACCAGTTCCTTCAGTGCCGGTTTTCTTCCTTCGGCGAGGGCCTTCTTCAGGATTTCCATCACACGCTCCCTTGCTCGGTTGAGCGCTTTCCCGGCTGCGACTTTGTCCGCAGCATGAAAGCTGCGGCGCAGGTCGCGATCGGATCGTCCCTGTCGGTGTGGTAGGCGATGCCCCTTGCGAATGCGATGTTGCGCGTGACCTTGAAGCATTCCGCGAAGGCGAGGATGTCGAGGTCGGGTGTCGCGGACTTCATGTAGTCGATGCGCAGGTCGAGCGTTGCGATCTGCCCACGCAGCGACGTCCTTGATCCGACGGCGATGCCACACGCATTGTCGAGCAGCGCCGTGATCACGCCGCCGTGGATCACGCGTGTGTCCGGGTTTCCCACGAGCTTCTCCGCAAAGGGAACCCTGCAGATGGCCTTGCCGGGTTCGAGGCTGACCACATGCAGCTGGAGTGCGGTTGCGTGCGGGATTCCTGCGAGAAGGAAGCCCAAGGCCGATTGAGGATCATTTGCGTCTGTCATTGCGGCAGTGGAAGAAACTATTCGGGGAATGTCAACTTGATCACCCGGAGCCGGTGACGCTACGCTCCCGATGATCAAGGAGGGTCCGATGCACTTCATTCGCTTTCCATTGCCGGACCTTGAGTCGCTGTCGAGCGAGCCAGGTTCACCTGCGGCTGACCGCATTGTTTCCGGCAGCCCGGTGTTCCGGACCTGGATGTTTGATGCACGAGACGACGATACGCTGTTCTCGGGTGTGTGGGAGTCGTCGCCGGGCAAATGGCGCATCGCGTATGACGAGTGGGAGTTCTGCTCGATCCTCAGCGGGCGGAGCGTCATCACCCATGTCGACGGGCACGAGATGCACGTGTCTGCTGGCGATGCCTTCATCATCGAGCCGGGCTTCAGTGGCTGGTGGGAGGTCCTCGAGACCACCCGGAAGACGTTTGTCGTGCGCTTGCCCCGATAGCATCAACCATGAACTTGACCCATCCCAGCGGGGTATGGAGGCAAAGTTGACGCCGCGTCACCAATCGCTAAACTCATGACGCGTCACCAAGAATCCAAGGGCCAGCTTACGCCATGCCAAGGGCAGGGGATCCCCGCTTTCCGAAAACCGGCATCATTGGAGCCGGCTCGAGCGGCATTGCCGCGGCGAAGGTCCTGCACGAGCTCGGCGTGCCGTTCGATTGCATCGAGATTTCCGACAGGGTCGGCGGGAACTGGGTGTTCAAGAACAAGAACCAGGTGTCCTCGGCTTACCGCTCGCTCCACATCAACACGTCACGGGACAAGATGGCGTATTCGGACTTTCCGATGCCCGCCCATTTCCCCGACTACCCTCACCACGCACAGATTGCGCAGTATTTCGATTCGTACGTGGACCATTTCGGGTTCCGGGACCGGATCCTGTTCAACACCGCGGTGACCAAGGCCGAGCTGACGGCTGACGGCCTCTGGAAGCTCACTTTCGACACCGGCGAGATGCGGCTCTACGATGCGCTCATCGTCGCCAACGGGCATCACTGGGATCCGCGCCTGCCGGAGCCCGCCTTTCCGGGCCGCTTCGACGGAAAGCAGATCCACTCGCACAACTACATTGACCCCTACGATCCCGTGAGTTGCGTGGGCCGCAATGTGCTTGTGGTTGGATTCGGCAACTCGGCGCTGGACATTGCCTGCGAGCTTGGGCGGAAAGGCGTTGCGAAGAACGTCTACCTGTCCCAGAGGCGCGGATACTGGGTGATCCCGAAGTACACGGCCGGGCAGGTTCTCGACGCGCACTCCGTCCATCCCAGCCAGGACCCTCCACTCTGGCAGCGTCTCATTCCCGGCGAACTGATGCGCTGGCTTGCAGAGCGTCGTCTTGCGGCGACAGCCGGGCGTCCGGAGCAATACGGGCTACCGAAACCAGACCACCCGTTGCTGTCCACCCATCCTGCCGTGAGCCAGGAACTCTACCTGCGCATCGGCTCGGGAGACGTGAAGCCCAAGCCCAACGTCAAGGAACTGAAGGGGCGCCAGGTGGGCTTTGTTGACGGCACCGTGGAAGACATCGATGTCATCGTGTGGTGCACGGGCTACAAGATCACATTCCCGTTCTTCGAAGAAGGCTTCATCTCGGCGCCGGGAAATGACATTGCGCTTTGGAAGCGGCTGATGGATCCGCGCTTCCCGAACCTGTTCTTCCTTGGCCTCGTGCAGCCGCTGTGCGCGATGATGCCGATTGCTGAAGAGCAAGCCAAGCTGATCGGCCAGTATCTCACGGGACGCTATTGGCTTCCTCCCGTCGACGTGATGAATGCGGAGCGCGTGGAGATGCACGAGCGGGTGAAGCACAGGTATGTTTCCTCACCGCGCCACACGATCCAGATCAATTGCGGCGAGTACACGAGCGACCTTCGCCGTGAACTGGCGCGGGGACATCGCCGCGCAGAGGCCCAGAATTTCTCGCTTCCCATCGCGCCACGGGTCATCCGCCCCGCTGCAAAGGCGGCGGTGGACGCATGAGCGCGGAGGCAGATCCCAAGGCTCGCGGAAAGCGCGAGGAAACCAAGGCGTCCAACCGACAGGCCATCATTGATGCGGCGCGGCGCGTGTTTGCGGAGCTTGGCTATGGCGCGACGACCGTTCGCGACATCATCAGGGCGACCGAGCTCGCCTCGGGCACCTTCTACAACTACTTCAAGTCCAAGGAAGAAGTGTTCCAGGCGCTCAGGGACGAAACGGCCCTTCGCGTCCGTCCGCGCCTGCGTGCCGAGCGCATTCGTGCGCGCAATTTCGAGGAGTTCATTTCCGGCTCGTTCAGGGCGTTCTTCGATTTCGTGAAGGCTGACCAGGTCACGTTTGCCACCATGCGTGACAACCAGGACCTCCAGCATGTCCGCATCGATACGCCCGAAGTCATCGCAGGCTTTGACGAGCTGCGCGTGGACCTCGAGATCGCGATCCGCAACGGCGTAATGCCGGAGACGGATGCCGATCTCCTGATGGCAGCGATGGTCGGGGTGGCGTTCGAGGTCGCGGGACACCTGATCCAGCGCGAAGACCTCACGGTGGACGATGCAGCGCAGTTCGCAACCGCGCTGTTCCTGGGTGGCGTCCAGGCCTTGCCCCGGCGCGTGTCCCGAAGCAAGGACTAGGGCGCGCGTGTTGCGCCGCGCAGAAGGCGACCGGGCAGGGCCTTCGTCGCTTCGCCGTTCCGGTACGTAACCTGTCCTGAAACGATGGTCGCGTCGTAGCCTTCCGCGTACTGGACGAGGCGCCTGCCGCCTGCAGGGAGGTCGTAGGCCACCGTTGGCCGATGGAGCTTCAGCCTGTCGTAGTCAATGATGTTGATGTCAGCCTTGTAGCCCTGCTTCAGCAGTCCGCGATCCATGAGGCCCACGGCCGCGGCCGTGTCGCGGGTCTGTGCCTTGATGACCCATTCCAGCGGCAACCTGTCCCCGCGGGTCCGGTCCCTCGTCCAGTGGGTGAGCATCGATGTGGGGAAGCTTCCATCGCAGATCATGCCGACATGCGCTCCACCGTCGCCAAGGCCCAGCACGGTGTGGGGATGGCGCATCATCTCCAGCGATGGAGACAGGCTGTCATTGGCGTAGTTGAGGAAGGGGAATAGGATCAGTGCCTTGCCATCGTCCTTCAGCATCCAGTCATAGGCGAGTTCCTCTGGCCTGCAGCCGAGGCGGGCGGCCTGTGCGCCCAGGCTCTGCTCCGGCGAGGGCTCGTAGTCCGGCGGGTCGGAGAGCGGGAACATGCGCGCGAAGTTTCGCAGCACGGCCTTCACGAACGGGTTGTCGCTGGACGGCGTGTCGGCCAGCAACCGCGCCTTCATTTCAGGTGTGCGCAGCGCAGCGAGCTTCTCTGAGAGGGGAAGGTGCTCAATCTGGCGATACGTGGGGTGGGCCGAGAAGGGGTTCAGGGTCAGCGACAGACCCAGCAGAAGTCCGACAGGCCTGCCACAGACCTGGGCCTTCACCGGCAGCCCGTCGCGTGCGCAGTCATCCAGGAACCCCAGCAGCATGCGCCAGGCGTCGGGGCCCCTGTCGGACTGCGCGAGGGAGAAGGACAAGGGGCGACCGGATTCCGTCACCAGTCGCCTCAGCATCGACAGCTCCGAAGGCGCGTCCACGAAATCCGTGATCACCTGCAACACGCCACCGCCTGCTGCCTTCAAGCCCTGTGCGATGCCGGCGAGCTCGTCCGCTGCGGCGGAATGGGTTGGCGTCAGGTCGCCATCGCTCGTGCGGTGATTGAGCGTGCGCGATGTGGAGAAGCCAAGCGCGCCGGCGCGCACTGCATCTTCGGCGATCCGTGCCATGGCTGCGATGTCTTGAGGCGTGGCCTGCTCGCGTCGCGCCCCGCGTTCGCCCATCACGTAGACCCGCAGTGCGCCGTGCGGCAACTGCGTGGCGAAGTCGATGTCGTGCGGGATCCTCTCAAGCGCATCCAGATACTCGGGAAATGTCTCCCAGTCCCATTTCAGTCCCTCGGTGAGGACGGCGTGCGGGATATCCTCCACGCCCTCCATCAAGCGAATGAGCATGTCGTGATCCTGCCGGCGGCATGGCGCAAAGCCGACGCCGCAGTTGCCCATCACTGCCGTGGTTACGCCGTGCCAGGCCGACGGCGTGAGCCGCTGGTCCCAGGTGGCCTGTCCGTCGTAATGCGTATGAATGTCGACAAAGCCCGGCGTGACGATCCTGCCTTTCGCATCCAGCTCTTCGCGACCAGACCCGGGGACAGTGCCGATGGCGGAGATCTTTCCGTCGCTTATCGCGACATCCGCCCTGAAAGAGGGCTGTCCTGATCCGTCGATGATGTTGCCGTTGCGGATGACAAGGTCATGGCGTGCGTTGGTCATTGCGGGGCCGTTCCAGAGCTCTCAAGGAGGCAACAGGTTAACACGGTTTGTCCTTGACAGAAGGGCTGTCTGCCGCATTTTGAAGCCATGAGGAAACTGCTTGTTCGCCTGCTCCTGAGCCTGCCCGGGCGGTGGCTTGTTGCCATGTCCGGTGGCAAGCCGCTGACGATCGAAGGACGCGTGCTTGATCCGCGCCTGCAGTTCCTGAGCTTCATGGGCAAGAAGCAGCCCTCCATGGACACGATGGACCCCGTGCAGGCCCGGCAAGTTGCGGCTCAGGGGCTTGCGATGCTGGATTCCGCGCCGGCCCATGACGTCGATGTGGCTACCATTGAACTGCCGGTGTCGGCACAGCGCAGCATCCGTGCGCGGACGTATCTGCCACGCCTTCCCAACCGACTGGTGCCAACGCTCGTGTACTATCACATGGGCGGGTGCGTGATCGGGGACCTCGAGACGTGTCACAGTTTCTGCTCGCAGATTGCGTTGAGGTCGGGTTGTCTTGTCGTTTCCGTCGATTACCGCCTTGCGCCCGAGCACAAGTTTCCGGCGGCGGTTGAGGATGCGCTCGCGTCGTTCCGATGGGTGCGGGACAATGCCAAGTCGCTTGGCGGCAATCCGAACATCGTGGCTGTTGGCGGAGACTCTGCCGGCGGCTACCTGTCTGCGGTCGTTGCGCAGGAAATGAAGCGGCTCGGCGAACGTCCGCCGGTGCTGCAGCTGCTTATCTATCCTGCCGTCGACTGGCAGTCCGAGACGGAATCGATGAAGTCGTTCGGAGATGTCTATCCTCTGACGACGCCCATCATGGATTACTTCCGCAAGCTCTACTTCAACGATGCCGAGAAGGATGCAAAGGACCTCCGGGCGTCTCCCGGATTGAATGCGGACCTTTCCGGCCTTCCGCCGGCGCTGATCTACACGGCGGGGTTCGATCCTCTTGTCGACCAGGGGCGGGACTATGCCGAGGCGCTGAAGGTGGCGGGCGTGCCGGTACTCTATCGATGCTACGAACACCTGAGCCACGCGTTTACTGCCATGGGTGGAGCGGTTCCGGCTGCTCAGGCGGCCATCTACGAGATCATCGCTGACGTGCGGCGCGCCATCGGATGACACGCGTCCAACTCGTTCGCGCGCTTTCCGACGACCTGTCGAGCATGCGGCTTGAGACCGTGGCTCCCCGCGTTGCGGGTGTTGGCGAAGTTCTCGTGCGCCTGAAGGCGGCGAGCGTGAATTTTCCCGACATCCTGATGATCCAGGGCAAGTACCAGTACAAGCCGGAGTTGCCGTTCTCGCCTGGCATGGAAGGTGCCGGGGACATTGTCGCGTGCGGGAAGGGCGTGACCGGCTTCAGCGTGGGTGACAAGGTCGTTGTCGGCGTGCGAAACGGCTGCTTCGCCGAAGAGATCGTGGCGCCCCTGGCCTCGATCAGGGCCCTGCCGCCCGGGTTTTCCTATGAACAGGGCGCCGCCTATCCTGCCGCCTACCTGACGGCCTATGTGGCGCTGGTCCGGCGTGGCAACCTGCAGCCTGGTGAAACGCTGCTTGTCCATGGTGCCGCGGGTGGTGTCGGCCTTGCGGCCGTGGACGTGGGAAAGGTGCTGGGCGCAAAGGTCATTGCGACGGCTTCAACGGAGGAGAAGAGGTCGTTCCTCATGTCCTATGGCGCTGATTACGTTCTGCCGTCCAGCGGCTTCAGGGAAGAAGTGAAGGCGCTGACACGGGGCAACGGCGCCGATGTCATATTCGATCCCGTGGGCGGGGATGTGTTTGACGAAAGCGTGCGCTGCATCGCCTTTGACGGCCGCCTGCTGATCATCGGTTTCACCAGCGGTCGCATTCCGTCGGTGAACGTCAACATGCCGCTGATCAAGGGATTTTCGGTCGTCGGCGTCCGTGCCGGCGAATATGGGCGCAAGTTTCCGGCGCGTGGCGCGGAGAACCTGCGTGCCATTGCGGACTTGGCGTCCTCGGGTCGGATACGTCCGCATGTGTGCGCCACGTTCCCGCTTGAGAAGGCCCGTGACGCGATGCGCATGCTGGAAGAGCGGCGCGTGATCGGAAAGGTCGTCATCCGTCCGGGCGACTAGACCGTGCGCTTGGCGCGGTCCTTGTCGTTGGCCGACTTGATCATGTTCCTGACGGCTTCCCAGTCGGAATCGCCAAGCTTGGACAACTGCGCGAAGTTTCCGCCGCCTCCAAGGAAGCCACCACCGTCAATGGCGATTGTTTCTCCGGTGAGGTAGTCGCAGCCATCCGCCATGAGGAACGTCGCGAGATTGCGCAGTTCGTGCATCTGCCCCACGCGTCCCATCGGATTGCCTGCGGATGACTCCGTCTCGCTGCCCATGGCGTCGGAACGCAGGTTGCCCGGATTGAGGCGTTCCCATGCTCCCTTTGTGGGGAAGGGTCCCGGGGCGATTGCATTGAGCCTGATGTTGTGTGGCGCCCATTCCACGGCCAATGACTTGGTCATGATGTTGATGCCGGCCTTCGACATCGCCGACGGCACGGTGAATGGCCCGCCGTTCCAGATCCAGGTCGTCAGGATCGAGATGACGTTTGCCTTGTGCTTCAGGTCGATCCAGCGCTTGCCCGCGGCGAGGGTCACATAGAACGTGCCGTGAAAGACGATGTTGGCGATCGCGTTGAAGCCATTTGGCGAGAGGTCCTTCGTGCGGCTGATGAAATTGCCGGCGGCATTGTTCACAAGGCCATCAAGCGGGCCCTCGTTGAAGATCCGGACCATCATGTCCTCGACCGCGTCGGGTACGCGGATATCGCATTCCAGCGCCGTCACCCTGGTGTTGTTGGCCTTCGAGAGTTCCCTGGCCGCTTCCTCGACGACGCTGCCCCGGCGACCGCAGATGTAGACGGTGGCTCCCAGCTTTGCGTACTCGTCAGCCATCTCCCGGCCAAGACCGGTTCCGCCGCCGGTCACGAGAATCCGCTTGCCCTTCAAAAGGTCCGAACGAAACATGGTCATGGTTTTCAATCCCGTCTTTGCGCGCCAGGTGCCGGGTTTACTAACCATGCTCGTGCGGCATCGGCAACCGGCTTGTGATGTCTGCGAGATTGGAAGCATCCGCCGCGGATCCCGACGCCTGGACTGCGACGAGCCGAGGCGCCTTCAGGGACAGGCCTGCCTTTGTCCTTCGTGATGGTTCAATACCTTCAAATGCCAGCGTGCCGACCAGTGCATTGGCATGTCCGTATTCCACCTCGCTCGAAGGTCCGAAGCGTCTGGTCGTGTGCCTTCCAGCGTAGTCCGTCACCTGCGCCCGGAATTCGCTGGCATCGACGCGGGCGAGGGGAATGATTGCGTGATCCGACCACACGCCGAAGGTACAGAGCATGGGCTGTTTGCGTGATCGGCCTGCCTCCACGTACATCAACACGGCTTCAACGCTTCCGGGTTCACTCGTTGCCGACACTTCGATTGCGAACAGGTCTGTCTGCAGCCCGTCGCCTGTCGCAATATCCCTGAGGGGCGTAGGTTCGAGGCCACACTCCTTCATGGCACGATGGACAATTTCCGTTGGCACCGGAAGGCGCAATCCGGCCGTCACCAGCCTGATAACGGCCAGGCGTCCCGCGGGATCACAGGCGTCAAGCGAACGCTCAACCATCGCCGGAAGGCCGAGGGGACCCGTCGCGGCCATCCACTCCGCAAACTGGGCGGGTGAAAGTTCGGCGTTGGGTCGCGTCGACGGTTGCCACAGCAGCGCCATGGTCTCGGCGAGATCCCCGACGAAATCCCGCGAAAGCGCAAACAGTTCAGGCCCCGTGCGATGTTCGACAATCTCCTTCAGGCGCTTGAGTGTCATCTTTCCCCGGCGTGGAGGCTCCAGCAGGAAGCGGATCGATGCTTGCTGGTCAGGTCCCGGCGCATGCCGAAGGTAGTCCGCCATCACCCGCACCTGGTCATCAGGCGAAGTGAGGAACGATACATGCTGTAGGAGGGCGCCAAAGCGGTTCATGCGTCTTCGCCGTCGTCGTCACTGCCGTAGCCAGCAATTGACAGTGGCTGGGCTGGAATTCCCTTCTGCCTCGCCCACGACATGAGCGCCGCCTCCTCGCCGTGCGTGATCCAGAGTTCCTGCGGGGAAATGTCTTCAATTGTGGAGGTCAGTTCCGTCCAGTCCGCGTGGTCGGAGATGATCAGCGGCAAGTCTCCGCCGCCGCTTCGTGCGCGCTTCAGGACCCTCATCCAGCCGCTGGCAAAGCTCGTGATCGGCGCTTCATTCTCTTCTCCGGCGAAGTGCTCGCGCGCAGATGGTGGAGCAATGGCGATCCTGCCCGATGACCTGCTGCCAGATTGCAGGAGTTCCAGGGGGCCCAGCTTCACGCCATGTCGCTCGTACAGATCACAGAGCGTCGCTGTAGCCCTGTCGACCATGACGGGCTGGTCGTAACCCTGCCGGCGAAGCAGCGCGAGCAGGCGCTGGGCCTTTCCGAGAGAGTATGCAGCTACATGATGAACGCGATCGTCAAACAGCTTCATCGACGCGAGGAGCCGGTTGACCTCTCCCTCGGGGGGCGGGTGCCTGAACACGGGCAGTCCAAATGTCGCTTCGGTCACGAAGATGTCGCAGTTCAGGACTTCGAATGGCGTGCATGTCGGATCCGGTGTTCGCTTGTAGTCTCCCGAGACGATGATCCTTGCGCCTCCCACTTCGACGCATGCCTGCGCGCTACCCAGAACGTGCCCCGCCGGGTGAAGCGACAGGCGCGCGTCGCCGATGGTGATGGCCTCGCCGTACTTCAGTGCCTGTTCCGCGCGCGCGTATCTCGCGCCATACCTGGCCTGCATCACATCAAGCGTCGCTCGGGTGGCGAGGACGGCTTCGTGACCCGGGCGTGCGTGGTCCGCGTGGCCGTGGGTGATGACGGCTCTCGGCACTTTCCGAACGGGATCGATGAAAAAGTCACCGGCTTCGCAGTAGAGCCCTTCAGGTACCAGCTTCAGAATGTTGCGTGCCTTCATTCGAGGCTGTCCCGTCAAGCATGTGGTCATCGACCACCATTGTTTATATAAGCAATCCCGAGAGATGCTATCGAGATCAAGGGCGAATGCGAGGGGGAGAGGAGAGGGTTGAAGAGGGATTGCCACCCCGCTTTTCCGGCTGGTTTCGTTCCCGCGGCTGGGAGCCTCGTCCGTTCCAGGTTGAAATGCTCGCAGCCGCGCGGGACGGTGCCCATGTCCTGCTGACGGCACCCACGGGTGGCGGCAAGACGCTTGCAGGCTTCCTGCCCAGCCTCGTGGAGCTGTCCGCCAGAGCCGAACTTGCGGCTCCCCTGAAAAGCCCTGGGCAGGACGTGTCGGGAAATCCGGTGATCGAGCGGCTCAGGCAGCGCGCAGCCAAGCGGCCGGCGGGTATCCATACGCTGTATCTTTCTCCTCTCAAGGCACTTGCAGTGGACATCGCCCGGAACCTTGAAGCGCCTGTCCGGGAAATGGGCCTCAGCATTCGGCTCGAGACGCGCACGGGTGACACTTCAGCACATCGGCGGCAACGACAGAAGGTTGCGCCGCCGGACATTCTTCTCACCACGCCTGAACAGCTGGCCCTTCTTCTTGCGACCCGCGAAGCGCCATCAATGTTTGGCAGCCTCTCCTGTGTCATCCTGGATGAACTGCATGCCCTGGCATTCAGCAAGCGCGGGGACCTGCTGGCGCTTGACCTTGCCCGGCTTCTGACCCTTGCGCCGCTTCATCGTCGCGTAGGGCTTTCGGCGACCGTTGCTGACCCGGCGATTCTCGCGAGGTATCTGCAACCGCATCACGTCGAGCCGATCCCCCGCGTCCGCCTGATCAGGGGCGCGCCGGGCGCAAAGCCCAACATCTCGATCCTTGAAACGGCAGAGGATGTTCCGTGGTCCGGCCACATGGCGCGGCATGCGATGAAGGACATCCTTGCTGCCATCAAGACCGCGAAGACTGCGCTTGTATTCGTCAATACGCGCATGCAGGCAGAGTTCATCTTCCAGGAACTCTGGAACATCAACAGCGAAAACCTTCCCATCGCCCTGCATCACGGCTCGCTGGCGCAGGAGCAACGCCGCAAGGTTGAAGCTGCGATGGCGAAAGGAGACCTTCGGGCCGTCATCTGTACCTCCACGCTGGATCTCGGCATTGACTGGGGCGCGGTTGATCTCGTCATCAATGTCGGCGCGCCAAAAGGGGCGAGCCGCATCGCGCAACGCATCGGGCGGTCGAACCACAGGATGAACGAACCGAGCCGCGCTTTGCTCGTTCCGTCCAACCGCTTCGAGGTGCTTGAGTGCGAAGCGGCGCGCGACGCGTTGCTGCATGGCGACCTGGACGGCGAGGGGCCGCATGCAGGTTCGCTTGATGTGCTTGCGCAGCATGTCCTCGGTTCGGCGGTTGCAGCTCCCTTCGATTCCAGCACGCTCTTTGAAGAGGTGCGGCGCGCGGCTCCCTATGCCGATCTCCCACGCGAGGACTTCGACAGGGTTCTCGACTATGTTGCCACCGGCGGTTACGCGCTGCGGGCTTACGAGCGTTTTGCCAAGCTCCGGAAATCGCCGGACGGACTCTGGCGTGTCAGTTCACCCCAGGTGGCCCAGCGATACAGGCTCAATTGCGGGACGATCGTTGAAGTGCCGATGCTCAAGGTTCGCATCGTCAGGCGGTATGCGGGCCCCCGGGCGACCTATGCGGGGCGCGTGCTGGGCCAAGTGGAGGAATGGTTCGTCCAGCAACTGTCGCCCGGCGACACCTTTCTGTTTGCGGGACAGATCCTGAAATTCGAGGCCGTCGTAGAAACGGATGCCATCGTGACGCCCGGACCTCCCGGCAATCCGAAGATACCGTCCTTTGAAGGGGGCAAGTTTCCCCTGTCGACGTTCCTGGCGCAGCGCGTCCGCGAAATGATCGCTGATCCGAAGCGTTGGTCGATGTTGCCTGACCAGGTGCGGGAATGGCTTGGCATCCAGAGGCTCAGATCCCTGCTTCCGCGTCCGGACCAGATGCTCATCGAGACATTTCCGCGAAGTTCAAAGTACTTCCTGGTTTGTTACCCGTTCGACGGACGCCTGTGCCACCAGTCCCTCGGTATGCTGCTTACACGCCGGCTGGAGCGGATGCGACTGAAGCCGCTTGGCTTTGTCGCCAGCGAGTACTCGCTGGCGATCTGGGCCCTGAGCCCGCTTCGCCATGTCGACATGGCGCGCCTCTTTGACGAGGACATGATGGGCGATGATCTCGATGCCTGGCTGGCTGAGTCCGCCCTGCTCAAACGGAGCTTTCGCACGTGTGCCACGATTGCCGGGCTGATCGAAAAGCGATTTCCCAATGAAGAGCGTACCGGCAGGCAGGTAACGTTCTCCTCGGATCTCATCTATGACGTGCTGCGCACGCACGAGCCCGATCATATCCTCCTGAGGGCTGCCTATGATGATGCCGCGACGGGCGCACTCGACATCAAGCGCCTCGGAGACCTGCTCAAGCGCATCAAGGGCAACATCGTGGTGAAGCACCTGGAGCGTGTTTCACCGCTGGCAGTGCCGGCCCTGCTGGATATTGGGCGGGTTCCGGTTGGTATGGAGGCCGGTGAGGCCCTGCTCTCGGAAGCCAGCGATGCGCTGATCGAGGAGGCTATGCAGACGGATCCGCTTCGCTAGGGGCGGGCAGTGGCTGGACAACCGCCTCCTCGTCATAGAGCGCTTCCAGGAGAACGGCGCGCCTGAGGGCCGCATCCGACAGAAGAGCGCCGCGAAGGTCCGAGCCGGTGAAGTTCGTATGGGACATGCTTGCGTTGCGCAGATCTGCCGCCACCAGCTTCACGCGTTTCATGCTGGCACGGTCCAGGCGTGCACCTCTGAAGTCCGTACCGGAGAAATCATATCCGTCGAGGTTCTGACCGGACAGGTCGTAACCCTGAAGGCTGAGGCGTTCTCCTTCCTTGCCTTCCGTTTCAAGCCAGCGCTGGTGCGCGGACAGCACGGCCTGCAGCTTGGCGGCGCTGATGGGCTGCACAAACGTGGCGATCATCTGCGCGTAGGCCGGAAGCTGGCTGCGTGCATCAGGGCACTTGGCGAAGTTCGCATCGTGAAGCCTTGCTCCAGCGAAGTTCACGTCCTGAAGCGACGTTCCATCGAAGGACGAGTTGCGCAGGTCGCAATGGGAGAAGTCCACATTCGTGGCCTTGACGTTGTGGAGCTTGGCGGCCACGAGGCGGGCGCGATTGAAATTCGAACCATCCAGGACCGCGCCATCGAAGCTGGTGTGGGCCTGCTTGATGGTTGCTTCCTTCTTGTTGTAGCCGAGAACGCTGGTTGCGCGGAACACGGCATCCTGAACGTTCGCATTTGTCATTGTCGCATGCGAGAAGTCGCAATTCTCGAAAACGGTGCGCTGCAGGATCGCCGCGTCCAGCGTTGCGCCCACGAAGGAGCAGTCTCGGAACTCGGCTCGCGTGAGGACGGCGCGGCGGAGGGACGCTCCATCGAAGCGTGTTTTCGTGATCACCCTGTCGACAAGGTTCACCCCGTCGAGGCACTTCCCCGACAAGTCGTGCCCATCCGTCAACTGTGGCACGGCACCTTGTGAACGCGCGGACATTCGTCTGTCCCTTCATCGACCGCAGATCAGGCGATTATGACCGGTCGACCCTTAAGCCTGTCCGATTAAACAAGGTGAAGGAAGCGTATACGGTGCCGGAACGGATCAAGTCCCGCGGGGTTTCGCGCGCGCCGTTGGGATGGCGGTCCACGGGTCGTCCGGCCAATGGTGCTTCGGATAACGGCCTTTGAGGTCACGCTTCACTTCGGGATATGCGTTTTTCCAGAAGCTCTTGAGGTCGCGCGTGACCTGCACGGGGCGGCGCGCGGGCGACAGAAGGTGCAGGAGCAGTGGCACGCGACCGTTTGCGATTGCGGGCGTGTCGGCCAGGCCGAACATTTCCTGCAGGCGGACAGCGAGGACAGGCTCTTCTGCTGAGTAGTCAATGCGGATGGAAGAGCCGGAAGGCACTTCGATGGATACGGGAGCCATCGCGTCCAGCTTCTTGCGTGTTTGCCAGTCGAGAAGCGTGTCCACCGCGTCGTGCAGGCGAATGCGCGTGAAGTCTGATGCGCGGGTGATCCCGTCGAGGAAACCGGAAAGCCATTCATCGATCGTCGAGAGCAGTCCCTCATCGCTTGTGTCCGGCCAGCCGCCCTCTGGATCGATCCTGCGCAGGAATGCCAGACGCTGTCGTAGTGCCATGAGGTCGTCCGTCCATGGCAGGCAAGAGAGGCCGAGAGATCGTATTCCGTCGAGGGTGGCGGCGACCATCAACTCAGTCGACGGATTTCGGAGCGGCTTTTCGGACAGAACAAGTTGATCAAGCAGGGTCTCTTCCCTTGCCACCACAATGCGCTCGCGGTCGCTCCATTCGACTTTCTGGCGCGTTTGAATGCGCGCGTCGAACAGTTCCTCGATGTCCTGAAGGGAAAGCGGCGCCGCCTGATAGACACGCGCATTTGCACCGGCGCCGTCGAGGGAGGCGATCGCCAGAAACGGCTCGGCCGACAATGGATCGGCTTCGTTCATCACTGCGCCGCGGCCATTGGCCATCCTGTAGCTTGCCGGTCCACGCCGGCGCGCCACGCGTTCAGGGTAGGCGAGCGCGGCCAGCCTGCCCGCGGATGTCGGCGTGACTTCATCACCGGAGACCTTGAGGGAACGCGACCAGGTTCGTGCCTGTTCGCGGGCCCTGGCCACGGCACCGCGGTCGGCTTGCGGATCCGATCGTCCCGTCATGATTTCCAGACGCGTGCGCAGGTCCGTGTCCCTCGAGCGTGTGATATCCCTTTCGGAGAGCACGGCCGCCAGTGCTGTCGCCGTTGCACCCAACCCGAGCTCATTTCCGCGAATCATCATGTGAGCCAGTCGTGGATGCGCACCAAACGACAGGCACGCGCGGCCGTGAGCCGTTATCCGGCCGTCCCTGTCGAGTGCTTCGAGTTCGCGGAGCAGTTCCTGTGCTTCGGCAAACGTGCCTTTCGGCGGCTGGTCCAGAAGCCTGAGACCTGTCGTGTCCCGCTCACCCCAGGCGGCCAGTTCCAGTGCAAAGGGAGCAAGGTCGCTGGTGAGTATCTCTGCGGGCGTGTACGCGGCCAGCGAGCGCGTTTCGGGTTCACTCCATAGCCTGTAGCATATGCCGGGTGCGACACGACCGGCGCGTCCCCGGCGCTGGTCTGCCGAGGCGAGCGATACGCGCTGCGTCACGAGTTGGGTCATGCCGGTGGCCGGGTTATAGCGTGCGAGCCGCTGCAAGCCTGAGTCGATGACCACCCGAACGTCTTCGATGGTCAGGCTGGTCTCGGCGATTGACGTCGCAAGCACGATCTTCCGGCGGCCATCCGTGCGAGGCCTGATGGCCCTGTCCTGAATGTCGGGCGGCAGGTTGCCGTAAAGGGGTGAAAGTTCCGCGTTCCCGAGTTCGTTCTCCCGCAGCAGCCGTTCGACGGTTCGGATTTCTCCTTCGCCGGGCAGAAAGGCGAGAATTCCTCCTTCGGTGTCGTGCAGAGCATCCAGGATCGTGCGCGTGACAAGCTGTTCGATACGCAGGTTTGCAGGTGGCGTGATGTAGCGTGTTTCAACCGGAAACATCCGCCCTTCGCTTCGGACGACGGGAGCGTTCTCCAACAGGGATGAGATTCTTGCGCCATCCAGTGTTGCCGACATGACGAGAATTTTCAGGGACGGGTTGAGCGCATCCTGAACTTCGCGTGCGAGCGCGAGCCCCAGATCTGCGTTGAGGCTCCTCTCGTGAAATTCGTCGAAAATGACGAGGCCGATATCCTTGAGTTCCGGATCGTCCTGCATTCGGCGTGTGAGCAGGGCCTCGGTCAGGACAATGATCTGCGTCCTGGCCGATACGCGGCTGTCCTGCCGCACACGATAGCCCACGATCTCGCCCGGCGCCTCGTTGCGCAGCGATGCCATGCGCGTTGCCGCGGCCCTTGCCGCTACCCGGCGAGGTTCGAGCATGAGGATCTTCTTTCCTTCAAGCCATGGCTCTTCGAGCAGCGCGAGCGGTACGAGCGTCGTCTTGCCAGCACCGGGCGGGGCCTCAAGCACGACAGACCTTGCCGAGGCGAGGGCCTTCCGGAGCTCGGGCAGAGCAGACGTGATTGGCAGGGGTGGTAGCATCACTGTAGTTTTATGATCCTGACTGCTGGTGGTCAAAGCCTGCTGCCGGCAGCAGCGCCACAGCCGCAAGCAGTCTCATTCACTCGGCAGACCATGGATCCTGACCACAAACAAGCTAGCCGTCGCAACGAAGCGCTTGTCGCGCGCCTGTCCGGCTACTGGCGCCTTGAAGCCATCAACGTGTTTCTGCTTCCTGCGGCGGTGCTGGTCTGCGTCTACACCTTCGATGGCAGGCTGACCGCGTCGCTTGCCGTTTCGCTTGGTGCCAATTGCCTGCTGCTTTGCATTGGCGCGTGTTACTGGCGGATTGTCCACCTGCAGCTGCTGGGCCACGAAGAGCCCTTCAAGAAGTTCCTGCCGTGGCTCGACAGGCTTCAGCCTCTGGCGTTCCTGTCTGTCGCAATTTCAGTCGCGTTCTACGGCGTGGACATCATGGGCATCGGCGACCCCTGGGGTGCCACCGAGTGGGTCGTGACCGGCGTGACGCTGCTCGCGCTGCTGGAGTACGTGAACTACTATCACTGGCAGCTTCAGTACTTTGACCACAAGCCGGATTTCGTTGCCCTCATGAAGACCCGGCGCCTGAGGCGCGCGCACATGGCACGCGCGATCAGGCGCTGGAGGGAAGGGAAGAGGAGCCCCTAGTCTGTCAGCCCTTGGCTGCCACGCGAGCGAAGTCGCTCGCGTCATGGCGTTCGGGCAGCTGCGACGAGGGCTCTCCCCAGACGCGATTGACCATGCGCCCACGCTGGACGGCGGGGCGCTCGGCAATCTGGTCGGCCCATCGGATCACGTTGGTGTACTCATGCACTGACAGGAACTCTGCTGCGCCGTAGAGGATGCCTTTCACCATGGCGCCGTACCAGGGCCAGATCGCCATGTCGGCAATCGTGTAGTCCTTGCCCGTCATGTATTCATTCTTCGCGAGATGCTGGTTCAGCACATCGAGCTGGCGCTTTGTCTCCATCGCGTAGCGATCGATCGCGTACTCGATCTTGATGGGCGCATAGGCGTAGAAGTGGCCGAACCCTCCGCCGAGGAAAGGTGCGGATCCCATCTGCCAGAACAGCCAGGACAGGCACTCCGACCTTGCGGGCAATTCCTTTGGCATGAATGCGCCGCCAAACTTCTCTGAGAGATAGACGAGGATGGCGGCGGACTCGAAGACGCGGGTTGGCGTTGGCGTGCTGCGGTCGAGGAGGGCCGGGATCTTCGAGTTCGGATTGATCGACACGAAGCCAGAGCTGAACTGCTGACCGTCGTTGATGTTGACGAGCCAGGCATCGTACTCGGCGCCCTTGTGGCCCAGCTCAAGGAGCTCCTCGAGCATGACAGTGACTTTCACGCCATTCGGAGTCCCCAGCGAGTAGAGCTGCAAGGGGTGCTTGCCGACCTGCAGTTCCTTTTCGTGCGTCGCGCCGGCGATCGGCCGGTTGATCTTTGCAAAGCGGCCACCGGATTCGGTGTTCCACTGCCACACTTTGGGCGGGGTGTAAGAGGCGTCTGACATGGGATGTCTCCGGAGGGTCAATGCGGGATCGGCGCATATGAGCCGATCCTCCCGTCCCAAGACAAGGTCCCAAATGAATGTGAAATGAGGGCGCGCGGCCTATTCGGCGGCGCGCGCGAGTTCGACGGCGTCTGCCTTGCCGGCTTCGAGGAGTTGCAGGACGCCGTCCTCAATCGGGGCCTTCCGCAGTTCCTTGATGTCCGCGAAGTAGTTCTGGTTCTGCTTCCACGGTGCGTGCGGACCCTGCTTGGGTAGCTGGTCGATGGCGCGCAGCACGTAGCCCGACGAGAAGTCGAGCCAGGGATCGGCCTTCATAGCGGGATCCGTGAGCTTCGGCACGGCGATCTGGGCGCCCTTTTCATCCATGCGGTTCAGCAGGCGGGTCACCCACTCGCACACGAGGTCTGCGCGCAGTGTCCACGAGGCGTTCGTGTAACCGAAGATGTTGGCGAGGTTCGGGACGCCGGAGAACATCAGGCCCTTGTAGGTGAAGGTCTTGCCCCATTCGACGGGCTTGCCGTCGACGCTGACGCTGATGCCGCCCAGCATCTGGACCTGGAGGCCCGTGGCGGTGACGATCACGTCGGCTTCGAGTTCCTTGCCCGACTTCAGGAGAATTCCCTTCTCGGTGAAGGTGTCGATGTGGTCGGTGACGACGCTCGCGCGGCCCTCGCTGATTGCATTGAACATGTCTGCGTCAGGGACGAGACACAGGCGCTGGTCCCACGGATTGTAGCTGGGCGTGAAGTGGGTCTTCACGTCGAAGTCCCTCGGCAGAAGGTCGGCTACGCCCTGAACCAGGCGCTCTGCGGTCTTCTGGGGCTGCTTCCGCGCGAGATTGAAGAAGAAGCGCTGCAGGATGATGTTGCGCCAGCGCGGAATGGCGTAGGCCCATGATGCCGGCAGGACCTTGCGCAGCATGTTCGCGAGCCGGTCCTTCTCGGGCCTCGAGACGTAGTAGGTGGGCGAGCGCTGCAGCATCGTCACGTGCGCTGCGGTCTTGGCCATGTTCGGCAGAAGTGTCACTGCGGTGGCGCCGGAGCCGATGATGATGACGCGCTTGCCGTCATAGTTGAAGCCTTCCGGCCAGAGCTGCGGATGGATGATGGTGCCGCGGAAGCGGTCACGGCCTGCGAATTCAGGCGTGTAGCCGGCGCTGTAGCGATAGTAGCCGGCGCACGAGAACAGGAAGCCAGCGGTGTAGGTCACGGGCGTTTCGTTGCCCTTGTCGTCCCGCTTGCGGGCCTGGATCGTCCAGCGCGCTGTCCTTGAATCCCAGGCTGCGCTTGTCACGTTGTGGCGGAAGCGGATGTGGCGATCAACGCCAGCTTCCTTTGCCGTTTCGGTCACGTATTCGCGGATGGCCTGGCCCGGCGAAATGGCGCTCTGGTGGGTCCAGGGCTTGAAGCTGTAGCCCATGGTCAGCATGTCGGAATCGGAGCGGATGCCGGGATAGCGGAATAGATCCCACGTGCCGCCGATGCGGTCGCGGCTTTCGAGGATCACATAGGTCTTCTTCGGTGCGAACTTGTTGAGGTGCCAGCCGGCGTCCACGCCGGACAGGCCGGCGCCAATGATCAGGACATCAAAGTGTTCCGTCGACATGGATCGATTCGCCTTCGTCTTGCTTTACGTAGTACCACTATGTATATTCATTCTGGCCGGAAGTCAATTCCGCGGCCCGAGGAGCCGATTTTGGCGAGGAGAACAGCCCAAGCTGCAGCGCAGACCCGTGCCGACATCCTGAAGTCGGCGCGCGAGCTTTTTGCGCGGCAGGGCTATGCGGGGACAACGACCGCCGACGTGGCGACACGTGCCGGCGTGACGGTCGGAGCGCTCTTCCATCACTTCGCGGACAAGGTTGCGCTGTTTGCTGCCGTCTTCGACGAGCTCGATGACGAGATGAACCGCCATGCCGTTGCGCGTGCGGGGCAATATGGCGGGGTGCGAGGCTTCCTGGAGGGCTTTCGCGGCTTTCTCGAGTTTGCTCAAAGGCAGGACTATCACCGGATCGTGCTTGTCGATGGACCTGCCGTGCTGAGCGAACGCCTCTCGATTGGTCGGGACAAGCTGCGCGGCACGAACAACATCCAGGAGGCTGTCGGCCGGCTGATTGCCTCTGGTGACATTCCGCTTCAGCCGGTTCCGCCGCTGGCGGCGATGCTGATGGGTGCCATCACCGAATGCGGATTTGCGCTCGCACGCGGAGATGCCGGTATCTCGATCGATGGCTGTGTCAGTGCGATGGAGCGGCTCCTGAAGGGGCGCGGGATGCAGGCGGCCTAAAGCTTCAGGACCATCACGACCGCCCTGTTGTGATCGATCTCGATGTAGCCGGTCTTCTCGAAGTTGATTGCGAGATAGAATTCAAGCGCGTGCGGGTTCGCGAAGAGCACGATCTTGCGCGCGCCGCGCGCGCGGCAGAAATCGATGGCGTGATTGACGAGCCTTCGCCCGATGCCCCGGCGAAAGAGGGCGGGCTCGACAAAGAGGCCGTCGAGTTCCATGTCGGGGGCGTCGTATTTCTGCAGGGCGACGAGGCCTACCACCACGCCACCCGATTCCGCGACGAATACGAAGCCCTGCTCGATCTGTTGCGGCGGTATCAGGCCGATGTCGGGATTTGCGAGCAGGAATTCGCGGTCTCCCGGGTTTGCGAGAGACGAACGCTGCTGAAGCTCATCGAGAAAGGCCTTCTCGTCCAGGCGGGCGAGGCGGATGGAGATGGTGTGCGCGTCAGTCACGCGATCAATCCCACCAGAAGAACCACCAGTCGCTTGTCATGAGCGTGGCGGCGAGGGGTTCCAGCGTGCCCGTTCCCTGCAGCACGATGTCGGAGCAGAATTCGAATTGCT
Organism: uncultured Flavobacteriaceae bacterium; assembly: GCA_964646885.1. Classification (GTDB taxonomy): domain Bacteria; phylum Pseudomonadota; class Alphaproteobacteria; order Micropepsales; family Micropepsaceae; genus SZUA-430. The sequence continues at coordinate 35,215 of CAZYFM010000008.1, read as the reverse complement.
CCAGGGCCAACTGCATCGCTTCGTCGCGCGTGGCGGGGCGGCGCCGGACGCGGCACTCGACGATGTCATCGGTCACCGCGACAATTTCGGCTCCATACTTCGCGTGCCAATGGCGTGCAGCTGCGACCTGCACCGATGCGTCCGGACACTCGTTCCATCCGCCAAAGCGAAGGTACGCCGGAATGAGCGTCGGGTCCGTCGTCGGCAGGATGGCGATGTGCACGCGCTCCAGCGGCTTCTGGGTCAGCAGGTCCAGGTGGCTGGAGAAATCCTGTGGGGTCACGGTCTCGGGCCAGTCGCCACCCGTCACCGTGAAATCGTCTTCGTCCTGAACGACAAAGCTGTCGACGTTCTGCCTGCGCCACTCACGCCAGGCTTCGGGAAAGGGCATGGCTTTCGCCTGCCGCTCGACCGTGCTGACTGTCTCAGCAAGGTCGCTTCCCGACAGAAGTTCGGAGAGATGATGGAGGCGTTCGTCGTGGCCCAGGATCACGGGCGTGCCGCGATTTTCTGTCCTGATGCGTTCCCAGGTTTCAAGCGCCTTCGCGCCGTCCACTGTCTGAATGGGGAAGGGCATGCGTGGCATGGCCCTTACCTGGGGAATTCGTCCCGGCGGGACTGGTTTGACTGGCCCGCGACCTGAAGCTGTTCGCGATCCGGGGACTGCGGGTCGCTTCCTGCCAAAGAGCCAGTCAAACATCGTCACCTCATTTCAGGGCCGGATCAGAACGCCCGCGCTGCAGGGCGCTTGCCGAACTTTCCCGGACGGGCCTGCCTGTCCTGTGAATGGCCGTCACGCGACTGGCCCTGCGGACGGTCGCCACGCTTGTGGAACGGACGGTCGCCACCAGCGCCTGCGTGCTGCGGACGATCACCGCGCTTGTGGAACGGGCGTCCGCCGCCGGCGCCTTCTGCAGCGCCTGCGTTCTGCGGACGTTCGCCACGCTTGTGGAAGGGACGGCCGCCGCCGGCACCTTCTGCAGCGCCTGCGTTCTGCGGACGATCGCCACGCTTGTGGAAGGGGCGGTCGCCGCGCTGCTGGAACGGACGATCACCACGTGGCTTGAAGCTGCGCTCGCCAGGCTGGCCGGCGCCGTGCTCATGACGGCTTTCGCCGCTGCGCTCGCCGCGATGTTCGTTTCTCTCGCCACGCTGCTCGTGCTGACGATCGGCGCGGTGGCCGCCGTCACGCGGGCGGTCGCCGCCGAAGGACTTGCCGCCGCCGAAGGGCTTGCCTTGATGCGGCTTGCCTGAACGGTGCGGCGGCTTCGGCGAACGGTACTGACCGTCGGCCGTCTTCGGTTCAACCGTAACAGCCGGCTGCTCGCCGAGTGCCAGCATGTGCTCGAGGATCTGATGGCGCGGGTTGTTGCCCTTGCGGTGCGGCTTCGGGCTGCCGTGACGCTGGGGCTTGCGATCCTGTTGCATCGGTTCGCGCTGACGGCGGAACTCCTGCTTCTGCTCGTGGGTGAGCACGGGCGTTGCGGCTTCAGCCGTCTTTTCCGTGGCGCGCCATTCGCTGGACGGGATCTGCTGGCGGGTCACCTTCTCGATGTCACGCAGCAGCGGACGTTCCTCGCGATCGCAGAACGCGATGGCGATGCCGTCCGCACCGGCGCGCGCCGTGCGGCCAATGCGGTGCACGTAGGATTCCGGCACGTGGGGCAGGTCGAAGTTGATGACGTGGGTGATGCCATCGATGTCGATGCCGCGGGCGGCGATGTCGGTGGCGATGAGCACGGGTGCGCGGCCCGAGCGGAAGTTGTTCAGCGCGTGGACGCGCTGGCTCTGGCTCTTGTTGCCGTGGATGGCCGAGGCATAGATGCCGGCGGCGTCCAGCGCGCGGACGATCTTGTCGGCGCCGTGCTTCGTGCGCGTGAAGACGAGCACGCGGGCGAGAGACGGATCCGTACGCAGGAGATGGATCAGCAGTGCGCGCTTGTCCGCATTCGGCACGTGGATGACGCGCTGGGCGATGCGCTCGACGGTCGTCGACTGCGGGGTCACGCTGACGCTGACCGGATTGCGCAGCAGTTCGCCGGCGAGACGGCCGATTTCGTCGGGCATCGTTGCGGAGAAGAAGAGGTTCTGGCGCTCGGGCGTCAGGAACTTCACGATCTTGCGGATGTCGTTGATGAAGCCCATGTCGAGCATGCGGTCGGCTTCGTCGAGGACGAAGATCTCGACGTGTGCGAGGTCGACGGCGCGCTGCGCCACGAGATCGCGCAGGCGTCCGGGCGTTGCGACGAGGACGTCGACGCCGCCGGCCATGTTCTGCTTCTGCGGATGTTCGCTCACGCCGCCGAAGATCGTCGTCACGGAGACGTTGAGGTAACGGCTATAGGCGCGGAAGCTGTCGGCGATCTGCGCCGCGAGCTCGCGCGTCGGCGAGAGGATGAGGGCGCGCGCGGACTTGGGTGCGGCCTTCTTCGGGTTCAGCGTGAGGCGCTGGAGGATCGGAAGCGCAAAGCTTGCGGTCTTGCCGGTTCCCGTCTGGGCGATGCCAAGAAGGTCACGGCCTTCGAGCACGTGCGGAATGGCCTGGGCCTGGATCGGCGTGGGCGTGGAATAGCCTTCGTGCGCCAGAGCCTTCAGAAGACGCGGCTCGAGGCCCATGGAATTGAAATCAGTCACTATGGTCATACTTTCAAATATGCGACCAAACGCACCTGATGCCGGGACACGGAGTCCGGGCCGGTGCGCGAAAATCGCGGGGTTGTGGTGGATGCCCCGCGTGTTACCTGGGCTGTTCCGATTGGTGCGCGCTCAATAAGGTATCGAGAAAGGGACGTTTTCTACATGTCCCGAGCCGGCCACGCGGCGTAAGCGCTCGCAAAATCGTGTTTTGCTGGAGCTCATATGCGCCCTTCGTGTGGATAAGTCAAGCAAGGGTGTGACAATGTGTGATGCATTCTGCAGATAATTCTGCGCGGACATGATCATTTCTGTCCCCGGATTCAGGCATCGTAAAGGACTGTTTCGAAGTGGTTTCGTTCAGGCTTGCCGGCGCGGACGTCGTTGCCGACCACCAGGGAGCCCTCTGGTGGCCCGACGAACGGGTGCTTGCGTTCGCCGACCTTCACTTCGAGAAGGGTTCGTCCTTTGCTGCGCGCACGTCGCAGATGCTTCCGCCCTATGACACGCACGCGACGCTGCGCGTGATGCACGAAGTGGTCGCGCGGCATGATCCGAAGCGCATCATCTGCCTCGGCGACAATTTCCATGATGAAGAAGGGCCTGCTCGGCTTGATGCGGCGGCCCGCGCGTCCATCCAGCAGCTCATGAAGGGGCGACGCTTCGTCTGGATCGAAGGCAATCACGACGCGGCAGCGGCGGGTGCGCTGGGCGGCGAGAGCGCGCCGCACCTCACGGTGGGACCCCTGACCTTCACGCATGAACCTTCGCCGGGCGAAGGAGAGGGTGAGGTGGCGGGCCACCTGCACCCGGTGGTGACAGTCAACACGCGCGTGAAGCGTATGCGGCGCAAGTGCTTTGCCAGTGACGGGCGGCGCTGCGTGCTGCCGTCCATGGGGTCCTTCACGGGAGGGCTCGACGTTTCCGACGATGCCATTGCCTCGCTGTTCGCGGGCGGGTTCATGGCCTATGCGCTTGGCAAGGAAAAGGTCTACCCCTTTCCTTCGGGGTCAGTTGGCGCCCCGCAGCGCCGGCTTGGCGGGACCGGTCGTCTTGCCCCAGGCGTTCGCCTGAAACTGCGGTGACCATTCGCCGTAGAGCGTCAGGTAGAGGATCGCGTCTGTCGTTCCCTCCGTCGACATCTTGAGGATGTAATTCGGGGGGAGCATCTGGAAGTCGCCGGGGCGGCGACGGACCCGCTCGGGCCTGCCATTCGCATCCACGCCATCGAAGACGAAGGTGCCGTCCACCACCGTGCACGCACCCTGGACCGTGAACCAGTGCGGCGGGATGGTTGTGTTGGGCGGTGCCTTGATCGCGATGCGCGTGGCGCCAATCTTCTGGTCGCGTTCGAGGATCGCCATGCGGACGGGATTCTGTTCCGGCTGCGACGGCGCCAGCTTCTGCCAACGCGCCTGCGAGAGATCGAGTTTCGGAATGCGCGCTGAATCGCGTTCAGTCTTTTGAGGTGCGTTCGAAAGATCCGGAAGATATGCCGTGCAGGACGCTGCGAGCAGTGTCACCGCCATTGCGCCCGCGCGAATCACTTTCCTCTGCGAAGCGAAGGCGAGACGGAAAAAAGTAGAAGTCAAATCGGGTTGCAACCTTTGCTTGATCTTGCTGTTCAACGAGGCCAGCGTGAGTCGTCGTTGCAACATGTTCACTGCTCTTGTCGTTGGTGTTCTGCCGTTTACGAATCTTGATGAGATGTAAATGCCACGCTCGAAGCCATTGTAGGGCGCCGCGTTCTTTACACAACATATTCGCATACCTAACGTCTTCGGAAAATCGGGGGTATTGATTCGCATGCGGCCCGGCGTTCCGTGGAATGTTAAAGGTATCGAAGCTGAAGCCAGAGAAGTGGCGCAGCAAGCTGCGCGTCGCGCTGGCGTGAGCCTTGGAGAGTGGCTGTCCGGACTCATCCTTACGGATGGGAAGGGTGGCCAACCGGGGGGATATCCCCAGTCTCATTCACAGCAGGGGTTCGTCCCGGGCGACGGCACCTATGGTCCGCAGCCGCAGTTCCAGCAAGCTCCGCAGCCCTTCAGCCAGGCACAGCGATATCCCCAAGCTGTTCCACCGGCTGTTCCCCAGGGCTATCAACAGCCTACCTATCCGCAGCCGCAGTTCGGCAATGCGCCCCAGCCGCTCTATCCGCAGGGGCCCGGCGCTCCGCAGGCTTTTGCTCCCCAGCAGGGCCCGTCGACTTACGGCCAGCCTTCCCATCCTCAGCCACAGTTCGCACCACAGCCGCAGGGATTTGGCCCGCAGCCGCAAGGCCCGCAGGGATACCAGCAGGGACCGGCTCAGCCGAACTATCCGCAGCAGCAGCCGCCGCAACAGCTTTTCCGTGACGTCAATGGCGTGGGCTACGAACAGCCTGTCCGCAGCCAGGACATTGCGGCCCTGACGGGTTCCGTCCGCGAGCTGGGTGAGCGTTTCGAGCAATCCGAGCAGAGGGCCCAGAAGGCCATCGCAACGGTCAACCAGTCCGTTGCGGCGATGCAGGAGCGCATTGATGCCGCCGAGCGCGTCAAGCAGCTCGCCGATGCAGCCTTTACCAGCGCGGCCGACGCGCTTGCGCAATCCGCGCGCGACCAGTCGAAGGCATTCGAAAGCCTCGAGACGACCGTTCGAAGCGTTCAGAAGCGCATTGTCGACATCGAGACCGGGCAGGCTGACTGGCCGGGCAGGGAATCCATTGCGAAGCTTGAAGGTGCCTTGGGCCAATTGCACAAGCGCCTGGGCGAACTGGATGCCGAGCGTGCCGACCTTCCTGGTCGCGAAGCCATCGGCCGCATCGAGGCGACGCTCGGGCAGTTGCAGAAGCGGCTGACCGACATGGAAGCCGCTGCGGGCAATGCGCCTGGCAAGGATGCGCTGGCTCGCCTCGAAGCATCGATTGCATCGATGCGTGGCGAAGTGGTTGATGCCGATCGCCGCACGCGGGAAGACATTACGCAGATGGCCAAGTACATGCGGGACCTCGGGTCGCGCGTGGACACGGTCGAGCGCGCGACGACGGTCTCGGACAGCATCGCCGCCCGTTTTGATGCGCTTGAGGCGCGTTCCTCGTCCATGTTTGACGAAATCCGTGGCCAGATGTCGGCCATGGATGGTCGCATCGCGCAGGCAACGACTGCCAAGAACTCCATCCCGCCAGCCGCGTTTGCCGCGCTCAAAGGGTCGGTTGAAGGCATTGCCGCACGGCTTGATGGCATGGGCGAGCAGTCCACGCAGCCGCTGCTCAATTCGATTTCCTCGCTTGAGGCCAAGCTCGGCGCGCTGACGACGAAGATCGACCAGAGCGACAAGCGCACGGCCGAGTCTGTCGGCGGCGTGAACGCGGCGCTCAAGTCGCTGTCCTCCCGCATCGAGGATTCCGACAAGCGCCAGACGCAGGCCATCAATGTCCTGTCGCGTCGCATGGACGAGTCCGACGGTCGCGTTGAAGCGACCGTGCGCGACCTTCACAAGTCGTTCGACGATTTCTCCGAGCGACTTGAAGTCGCTGACCAGCGCCACAAGGATTCCATGTCGGCGCTGCGCCTGACTGTCGATGGTCTCGTGGCAAAGGGCGTGGCCGATGCCGTGCCGCCGGATCCGCATGCCGGGCGCCTGTCCACCAGCCCGTCGGCGCTGAGCTCTCTTCAGAATTTTGCGCCGCCGCCGGTGCAGTCGCCCCGTTATGCGGCCGAGCCCGAACTGCCGCCGTTCCTGACGAGCGCTGGTCCGAACACGCAAAGCCGGGCTTTTGGCAATGACGTGCCGCCCCCGTTTGACGAAGGCGCGCGACACCAGCAGAGCGATGGCCTGTCCCTTGAAGCGCTCCGCACGATCCTGTCGACGCCGCAGTCCTCGCAGGGACCGGATTTCGACGACAAGCGCTTTGAACCGCCGAGCTTTGGCGATGAGCTGAATGATGCGTTTGGTGAAGAGGAAGCGGGGGACAAGCCTGGTTCCGATTTTTTAGCGCAGGCCCGTCGCGCCGCCCAGGCCGCGGCAGAACGCCAGGCTGAGCACAGCCAGCGGAGCAAGCGGGCTTCCAACCTGGGTGTTGAACAGCCGGGCGGGCGCAATCTCGGGCGCCTGATCATCATTGCGCTGGCCGGCCTTGCGGTGGTGACCGGTATCGTGGCCGTGCTCTTCACGCTCCCCGGTGGAAGCGAAGACGGCGTCGAGCGCCCGGATCCGGGTTCAAGCATCGGCGAAATCCTGAACGGGCCCACGCAGCCTGCCGTTCCGCCGTCGGGCAAGGGTGCGCAAGCCAATCCTGCGGCCGCACCCGCAGAGTTTGCGCCGCTTCCGCCAGCGTCGGAAACGGCGGCAGCGAACGGCGCGCCGACGGGACTTTCATCCGAACCGATGGGTGGTGCCGACATTCCGGCCGAGCCGCCGTCCGCGGAGTTCACTGCGGGCACTTCGGCCCTGCCTGCCTCTTCCGAAAAGGAAGCCATGGTTGCCAGCCTGGAATCGGGCGCGGTGCGTGGAGATGCAAAGTCGCAGTTCCTGCTGTCGCTTCGCTACTCCGAAGGCCGTGGCGTCGTGAAGGATGATGCACGCGCTGCGTCGCTGGCCACCAAGGCCGCGGAGCAGGGGCTTGCGATCGCGCAGTACAGGCTCGGCGCCCTCTATGAGCGTGGCGTCGGTGTCGAGAAGAGCATGGCGCAGGCCAAGGCCTGGTACGAAAAGGCCGCGAAGCTTGGCAATCGCAAGGCGATGCACAACCTTGCAGTCCTGCTGGCAGACTCGTCAGCGGGGCAGGCGAACTACAAGGAAGCCGCCCGCTGGTTCCGTGAAAGCGCAACGCACGGCCTGACGGACTCGCAGTACAATCTTGCCGTCCTGCTTGAACAGGGCATGGGCGTGGAGAAGAACCTGAAGGACGCGATCACCTGGTATGCCGTCGCGGCGTCGCAGGGTGACAATGGCGCCGCCGAGCGCCTGGACGCGCTCAAGAAGGCCGTTGGCGCTTCGGATGTGGCGATCGCGCTGGACGCTGCTCGCCGCTTCAAGCCGAAGCCCCTTAACCCTGCAGCCAACGACCTGCCGTCCGGTCCGGGCTAGGCCTCAGCCGCTGCCGGCGTATGCCGGTTCACCACGATTGCCTTCTGCCCTGAGCAACCACCGCGCCTGACCTGGCGCGGTGCGGCAGTTTGCGGCCCGTGTTCTTCAGCATTTGTGAAATGCTCACTGGCCTTCACGGCATGACAGGTTTAAGCGTGATTGCCTGCGTTTGCGCACCACCCTCATTCCGCAGTGTCCCATGGAGATCTATCTCCCCATCGCCGAAATGCCGGTGAATGTATTCCTGATCATCGGCCTTGGTGCGGCCGTTGGATTCCTCTCGGGCATGTTTGGCGTGGGCGGCGGCTTCATCCTGACCCCGTTCCTGATGTTCTGGGGCATCCCCCCGGCGGTCGCGGTTGCCACGCAGTCTCCGCAGATCGTGGCGTCCTCGATGTCGGGCGTGATGAGCCACTGGCGCAAGGGCAATGTCGATTTCAAGATGGGTGGCGTGCTGCTGGGTGGCGGCTTCATTGGTTCGATTGCCGGGATCCACCTGTTCAATGCGCTCAAGGCGGCGGGGCAGGCCGATCTCTTCATCTCTCTGTCCTACGTGATCTTCCTGGGTTCCGTCGGGTCGCTGATGTTCTGGGAGAGCCTCCAGGCCGTGCGGCAGAGCGCGGGCGGAGCCATGCCCGCACGACGCGCGGCCGGCGCGCATTACTGGGTGCATGGCTGGCCGCTGAAGATGCGCTTCCATCGTTCGAAGCTTTACATCTCGGCCATTCCACCCATCCTTCTCGGCATGCTGATCGGCCTCCTCAGCGTGGTGATGGGTATCGGCGGCGGCTTCATCCTGGTGCCGGCGATGATCTACCTGCTGCGCATGCCGACTTCGATCGTCGTGGGAACGTCGCTCTTCCAGATCATCTTCCTCGGCGCGTTCTCGACGCTGCTCCATGCCGTGACGAACCAGAGCGTCGATGCGATCCTGGCGGCATTGCTCATCTCGGGCGGGGTGATCGGCGCCCAGTTTGGCGTGCGCTACGGAGAGCGGCTGCGCAGTGACTGGATGCGTCTTTGCCTTGCGGCGCTGCTGCTGATGATCTGCGTCCGCCTTGGCGTCAACCTTGTCTGGCCTCCCGCCAACCCGTTCTCCGTGACCGTGGAGACGGCCCCATGATGCGGCTTGCGGTCCTGCTGCTCGTGCTGTTGCTGCCGTGGACCGCCCACGCAGAAGAACTGGCGGCAGGAATCTCGCGCGACAAGATCGAAATCAATTCCAGCTTCAGGGGGACGGAAGTCGCGATCTTCGGTTCTGTCGAGCCTGCCATCGGCGAGATCGTGGAGGGCGACCGGTCACGGGACATTATCGTGGTGGTGCGAAGCGACCAGCTCTCGCAGGCGATCGTGCGCAAGAAGGAGCTGGTCGGTCCTGTCTGGATCAATCGTGACGCCCGCCATTTCGTGAACGTGCCCGAGTTCTACTTCGTTGCCACCAACCGGCCGCTCAAGGACATCGCGGCGCCCTCCGTCCTGCAGCAGTTCGAACTGGGACTGGAGCACCTCGTCTTCGGGCCTGCGCCAGGGGTCGTCGGTGGTCCCAAGGCGTTCAAGAAGGCACTGCTGGAATCCCGCGTGGCGAGCGAACTCTATGCCCAGCACGAGGGTGCCGTATCCTTCATGTCGGGGACGCTTTTCAGGACCACGCTGGCGCTGCCGCCCAACGTGCCGGCCGGCAACCTGAGGGTCCAGGTGTTTGCCTTCCATAACGGTCAGATCACCAGTTCGAATTCGATGACGCTGTTCATCGAGAAGACGGGCATCGAGCGCGCCCTGTCGGAGTTCTCCCAGCGCGAGCCCCTGTTCTACGGGCTGACCGCCGTCTTCTTTTCGGTCCTCGCCGGTTTCCTGGCGGCGGTCGCATTTCGCGAGCGACAATAGCGCCGGAGCCTGCGCTGCCAGCTGGCAATCTGTCGACATGATGTCCGCAATCAGTACACTCGCGGCATGGCAACTCCCGTCGACATTGCGCAGTTCAAGGAAGCCCTGATCGTCCTGGGGTCAGCGGCCCTCGTCATTCCCGTCTTTCATTCGCTTCGGGTCAGTCCCGTCATCGGCTACATCCTGATCGGGATGGCCGTTGGTCCGTACGGGGCCGGCAGCCTCAGCGAACATGTGCCCTGGTTTTCCTTCTTCAGCATCGCGAAGGAGGGAGCGATTTCGCATGCGGCCGAGTTCGGCGTGGTGCTGCTGATGTTCATGATCGGACTCGAGCTTTCGCTCGAGCGCCTGGTGGTCATGAGACGGCTCGTCTTTGGTCTCGGCAGCCTGCAGGTGTTTGCGAGCGCGGCGATCATCGGACTGGTGGCCTACATGCTGACGCATTCTTTCCCGGCCGCCCTGATCATCGGGCTGGCACTGGCGATGTCGTCGACCGCGATCGTGATCCAGGTGCTGTCTGAGCAGAAACAGCTCGGGTCGACCCATGGTCGCGCCAGCTTTGCGGTACTGATCTTCCAGGACATCGCCGTCATTCCGATCATGTTCGTCGTTGGCATGATGGGAACCGTTGTCGAGGGGTCCGTCGCCATGCAGCTTGGATCGGCGATGCTGCAGGCGGGCGCTGCAATCGCCATCGTCATCCTCGCCGGACGCATGCTGCTGAGGCCGCTGTTCCGGCGCGTGGCCTCGACCAAGAGCCCGGAGCTTTTCATGTCGGCCTGCCTGCTCGTCATCCTGGCGATCAGCCTCGTGACGGCGGTTGCGGGGCTGTCGATGGCCCTCGGAGCGCTCATGGCCGGGTTGCTGCTGGCCGAGACCGAGTATCGCCGGCAGATCGAGTACACGATCGAGCCGTTCAAGGGGCTGCTCGTGGGGGTGTTCCTCATTTCGGCCGGCATGAATGTGGACCTGGGCCGGATCGTGCTCGATCCCGTCTCCATCTTCCTCGCGAGCGTGGCGCTTGTCCTCGTGAAGACACTCGTCGTGGCAGGGGCGGGGACGCTTCTCAAACTTCCGCTCGTGTCGGCCTTGAGATCCGGCCTGCTGCTGGGGCCGGGCAGCGAGTTCTCTTTCGTGATCGTCTCACTGGCGGTTGCCACCAAGGCGCTGCCCGCAGATGCGGGGGCGTTCACGCTGATCGTTGCCGCGCTGACCATGGCGATGATCCCTGGCATGCACAGTCTCGGCCGCCTGCTTGCGCGCATGCGGCCCGCGCAAGTGGAGCCCCTTCCTGCAGAGCTGATGAAGCTGCCGAGCGACGAGCAGCGTCGCGTCATCATCGCCGGGTTCGGGCGAGTGGGAAGGGTTGTGGCGGAACTGTTGCAGAAGCACGGCATTGCCTATCTGGCCGTCGACTCGAATGCCGAGGCTGTCGCCAAGGCGCGCGACAAGGGCTTTGAAGTCTATTTCGGGGACATCAAGCAGCCGGACTTCATGCGGCTTTGCGGGATCCGCACCGCGAGCGCGCTGGTGCTGACCATGGATTCCCCGAAGTCCGCCAATGCCGTCGTGCAGATGGCGCGCGCCGAGCGGGATGACCTCGTCATCATTGCCCGCGCACGCGACGCGCGGCACGCGGGCGAGCTCTACCGCCTTGGCGCCACCGATGCCGTGCCCGAGACGATCGAGGCGAGCCTGCAGCTGGCCGAAGTGGTGCTCGTCGATGTCGGCATCGCGATGGGGCCAGCCATCGCTTCGATCCACGAGAAGCGGGCGGAGATGCGTGACCAGATCCAGGCGCAGTCTCCCGAGGCCGAGGTCCGCCAGCGTCCGCGTCGCCGGATGCGGGACGTGCTGTCGGAGGCGCCGAACCGGGAGAGCGGGCCGCCTGCCTGAAGAGGTGCGGCGATCGGGCGTATGGTGGTTCGCGTTGTTGTTCCCTATATGTTCTCAACTTGAGCCCGGGTGCGCCCGGGATCGTTGAGGAGGCGGCAAGAAACGAAAAAAAGACGACGAAAGTGTCATCTTCGAATCATTTTTTCGCTGATTTGTGCGGTTTTCGAGGGTGTGACGCCGGAGGAAGTGTCATCTTTTCGATGCATGATCGGGGTGACCTGAGGGGCAATGTCCAGCTTACGCTTGCGTAATCCAGTTGGGGGTGGGTGAGCGTTTATCCACCACGGCTGCCGGGTTTGTGGTCGTCCGTCGTAAATGGAAAACGGCGGTAAACCAGCCCAAAACGGCCTTATTGACGCTTACGTCAACGGAACATATGCTCACCAAACCGTCATCAGGAGGTGCACCATGCAGACCTTCACCATCAGCCAGCTCGCTGAAGAGTTCGGCATTACGCCACGGGCCATCCGCTTTTACGAAGACGAGGAACTGATCAAGCCGACGCGGCAGGGGCAGGCGCGCATCTATTCGCCGCGTGACCGTGTTCGCCTCGCACTGATCCTTCGTGGCAAGCGGGTCGGCTTTTCGCTGGTCGAGATCAAGGAGATGCTCGACCTTTACGACATCAACGATGGCCAGGCCACGCAGCTGACCTATGCCATCAAGAAGTTCAACGAGCGGATCAGTTCGCTCGAGCGGCAGCGTGCCGACATCGAGCAGGCGCTGACCGAGCTTCGGCAGGGGCGCGCCCGTCTCGAGGTGATCCTGTCGGAGAAAGGTGTCCCCTCAAATGCGCCGCGCGGGAGCGAAGCCGAACACGGCCGCCTCATCGGCTATGCGATGACGCCAAGCGCACACGACTGAACGCCACAACATAACCGGGAGGAAGACAATGGGCGTGCTGCAGGTTGAACGGGCCTCGTGGATGACGGAAGACCTCATGGTCTTCGACACCGAGGCGCGCAAGTTCCTTGAACGCGAGTGCGTTCCGCACTCCGAGAAGTGGACCAAGCAGCAGCACGTGGACCGCAACATCTGGCTGAAGGCCGGCGAGGCGGGTCTCCTCTGTGCGTCGACGCCGGAACAGTATGGCGGCGCCGGCGGCACGTTCGCCCACGAGGCCGTGATCATCGACCACCTGGGCCGCCTCGGCATCGATGGCTGGGGCATCACGCTCCACAATGCCATCGTGGCCCCGTATATCTTCCATTGCGGCACCGAAGAGCAGAAGAAGCGCTGGCTGCCACGGCTGGCTTCAGGCGAGCTTGTTGCGGCGATCGCGATGACGGAGCCCGGCACGGGATCGGACCTCCAGTCGGTGCGCACGACGGCGCGCCGCGACGGCAACCACTATGTGATCAATGGCTCGAAGATCTTCATCACCAATGGCGGCACGGCGAACTTCATCATCGTCGTCGCGAAGACGGATCCGACGCAGGGCTCGAAGGGCATCTCGCTGATCGTCGTGGAGACGGACGAGGTGCAGGGCTTCCGCCGCGGCCGTGTGCTCGACAAGATCGGGCAGAAGGCCAACGATACGGCGGAGCTCTTCTTTGACGACGTGCGCGTGCCGGTATCGAACCTGATCGGCGAAGGCGAGGGGCGTGGCTTCATCCAGCTCATGCAGCAGCTGCCGCAGGAGCGCCAGATCATTGCGCTGCAGGCCATGGCCGTCATCGAGCGCGCGCTCGAGACGACGATCGCCTACGTCAAGGAACGCAAGGCGTTCGGCAAGCAGCTGATCGAGTTCCAGAACACGCAGTTCAAGCTCGCGGAGTGCAAGACCGAGGCGACGGTCGCCAAGATCTTCTGCAACCACACGACCGGCCTGCTGCTGGAAGGCAAGCTCGATCCGTTCATGGCCTCGATGGCGAAGCTCTGGATGACGGAAGTCCAGTGCCGCGTCGTTGATGAATGCCTGCAGCTGCATGGCGGCTACGGCTACATGAACGAGTACCCGATCGCCCGCATGTATGCAGACAGCCGCGTGCAGAAGATCTATGGCGGTACGAACGAGATCATGAAGCTGCTCATCTCGCGCAGCCTGTAACGCGTCCGCATGTACACGCCTCCGCACTTCGCCATGGACGATCTCGCCGACCAGCACGCGCTGATCGAGGCGAATGACTTTGCGGTGCTGGTGGCGACGGGGCCTGACGGGATGGTGGCGACGCATGTGCCGATGATGCTTCGTCGCGATGAGGGACCGCTGGGTACGCTTTACGCGCATCTGGCGCGGCCCAATCCGCAGGCGCGGCTTGCGGGCCAGGAGATGCTCGCCGTGTTCTCGGGGCCGCACGGCTATGTTTCGCCGTCCTGGTACCTTGAGCGGGCCATCAACGTGCCTACATGGAACTACGCGGCGGTGCACTGTTACGGTGTGGTCGATGTTCATCCGGGCGAGGCGATGGAGCTGCTCGGGGCCATGACGGATGCCTACGAGGGCAATCGGCCGAATGGCTGGAGTATCGGCGAGCTTGATGCGCGCGTGCGCGAGAGCCTGCCGAAGGGCGTGGTGGCGCTGCGGATGCAGATCACGCGCATCGAGGGCAAGGCCAAGCTCTCGCAGAACAAGCCCCGGCTCGAGCGCGAGCGGGTGATATCGGAACTGAAGGCTGCGGGCGAGACCCGCCTCGCGGCCGTCATGCAGACTGAGTTGGACAAAGTTTGACATTCGCATAACGGAGGAAAGACCATGACGGAGTGCTTTATCTACGACACCGTGCGCACGCCGCGCGGCAAGGGCCGCAAGGACGGTGCACTGCATGAGGTGACGGCGCTGGAGCTTGGCACGCAGGTGCTCAAGGCCGTGCGCGACCGCAACAACCTGGACACCAGGATCGTCGATGACGTCGTGTTCGGCTGCGTCGATCCAGTGGGCGAGCAGGGCTCGAACATCGCGCGCATCGCGGTGCTGAATGCCGACTACGCCGAGACGACGGCCGGCGTGCAGATCAACCGCTTCTGTGCTTCGGGCCTCGAAGCCTGCAACATGGCGGCGGCACAGGTCATGTCCGGCCAGTCCGACATGACGATCGGTGGCGGCGTTGAATCGATGAGCCGCGTCGGCATGGGCGCCTCGGGCGGTGCGTGGGCGACGGATCCCTTGATCGCCATCAAGAGCTACTTCGCTCCGCAGGGCATAGGTGCGGACCTCATCGCGACGCTCGAAGGCTTCACGCGTGACGACGTTGACGCCTACTCGGTCGAAAGCCAGAAGCGCGCGGCCAATGCGTGGAAGAACGGCTACTTCAAGAAGTCGGTCATTCCGGTGAAGGACATCAACGGGCTGACGATCCTCGACCGAGACGAGCACATGCGCGCGGACACGACGATGCAGACGCTGGCGGCTCTGCAGCCTTCGTTTGCGATGCCGGGCGAGTTCGCCTTCGACGCCGTGGCGCAGCAGCGCTATCCGGAAGTCGAGCAGATCAACCACGTGCACCACGCCGGCAACTCGTCGGGTATCGTGGATGGCGCGGCGGCCGTGCTGCTGGGTTCGAAGGAAGCGGGCAAGTCGCAGGGCCTGAAGCCCCGCGCGCGCATCCGCGGCTTCGCATCGATCGGTTCGGAACCGTCGATCATGCTCACGGGTCCGTCCTATGTGACGGAGAAGGCGCTGAAGCGCGCCGGCATGAAGGTCGAGGACATCGATCTCTTCGAGCTCAACGAAGCCTTTGCCTCGGTGGTGCTGCGCTTCATGAAGGTGCTGAACATCCCGCACGACAAGATCAACGTGAATGGCGGCGCGATCGCGATGGGCCATCCGCTGGGCGCAACTGGCGCGATGATCCTGGGCACGGTGCTGGACGAGCTGGAGCGTCGCAACAAGACGACGGCCCTCGTCACGCTGTGCGTCGGCGCCGGCATGGGCACGGCGACTATAATCGTGGGCTTTTAACGCCGGGAGCGCGGGCTTCCAGCCCGCAATGATATATTTAAACGGGAGTTTCTTGCGGGCTGGAAGCCCGCGCTCCCAGGAGACGGAAAATGGAACTCAAGGTATTCAAGTGGAACCAGGATGCGGATGGCATCGTCACACTGACGTGGGATGATCCGGAGCGTTCGATGAACGTCCTGTCGAACAAGGCGATGGCCGACATCGCGGCTGTCATCGGCAAGGTTGCGAGCGACGCGGCGATCAAGGGCCTCGTCATCACGTCCGGCAAGGCGAACGGCTTCTGCGCCGGTGCAGCGCTCGACGAGATGGAGAGCGGTGCGGCGGGCGTCGGTGCGCCGAAGAGCGAGGAAGAGCGCGTCCGCCAGCGCTATGAGGGCGTGCTGCAGTTCAACATGCTGCTTCGCAAGCTCGAGACCTGCGGCAAGCCGGTCGTGGCGGCGATCAACGGGCTCGCGCTCGGCGGTGGCCTCGAAGTGACGCTCGCCTGCCACTATCGCGTGGTGGCGGACAATCCGAAGATCCAGCTGGGCCTGCCGGAGTCGAAGGTCGGACTGCTGCCCGGCGGTGGCGGCACGCAGCGCCTGCCGCGCCTGATGGGTGCGCAGGAAGCCATGGGCCTCATCATGCAGGGCAACTCGCTCGACCCGAAGTCCGCGCTGGCGAAGAAGGTCGTGCACAAGGTCGTTCCGGCCGAGGAGCTCCTCGCGGAAGCCAAGCGCTGGATCAAGGAAACGCCGAACGCCGTGCAGCCCTGGGACAAGAAGGGCTTCGAGGTGCCGGGTGGCCTGCCCAACGACAAGGGCGCTTCTACGGCCTTCACGATGGGCAACGCGCTCTATCGCAAGAACTCGTTCAACAACTATCCGGCACAGCGCTACATCCTGTCGTGCGTCTATGAGGGCCTGCAGGTTCCGATCGATGCAGGCCTGCGGATCGAGGCGCGCTATTTCACGAAGCTGCTGATGGATCCGGCTTCGCGCAACATGATCCGCTCGCTGTTCCTGTCGATGCAGGAACTCGGCAAGGGTGCACGCCGTCCGGCGAAGGTCGAGCCGACCAGCGTCAAGAAGCTCGGCGTGCTTGGCGCCGGCATGATGGGCGCGGGCATTGCCTATGTGTCGGCGCAGGCCGGCATGGAGGTCGTGCTTCTCGACACGACGCAGGAAGCGGCCGACAAGGGCAAGGCCTACTCGACGAAGCTGCTCGACGGGCAAATCGCGAAGGGTCGCTCGACGCCCGAGAAGAAGGAGAAGCTTCTCTCCCTGATCAAGGCGACGACGAACTATGACGACCTCAAGGGCTGCGACCTCGTCATCGAGGCCGTGTTCGAGAACCGCGAGATCAAGGCTGAAGTCACGAAGAAGGCGGAAGCCCAGCTGACGCCGAAGGCCGTGTTCGGTTCGAATACCTCGACGCTGCCGATCACGGGCCTGTCCGAGGCCAGCGTGCGTCCGGAGAACTTCGTGGGCATCCACTTCTTCTCGCCCGTCGACAAGATGGCGCTCGTCGAGATCATCACCGGCAAGAAGACCGGCGACTATGCTCTTGCGATGGCTGTCGACTACGTGAAGCAGATCAAGAAGACGCCGATCGTGGTCAACGACTCCCGCGGCTTCTACACGTCGCGCTGCTTCGGCACTTACGTGGCCGAAGGGCAGGAGATGCTGGCGGAAGGCATCGCGCCGGCGATCGTCGACAATGTCGGCCGCATGACCGGCATGCCGCGTGGTCCGCTCGAGCTGGCCGACGACGTCGCGCTGGACCTGGCCTACAAGGTCCGCGAGCAGACCAAGAAGGACCTCGGCGACAAGTATGAAGCCGGTCCGGCCGACACGCTGATCGAGAACATGGTGGCCAAGCTCGGCCGCTATGGTCGCAAGAACGGCAAGGGCTTCTATGACTATCCCGCCGATGGCGGCAAGAAGCGCCTGTGGCCGGGCCTGAAGGACATCGTCAAGATCAAGGTTGCCTCGTCGTCGCCGGAGCTCGTCGACGAGCTGAAGAAGCGCTTCCTCTATCGCCAGGCGATCGAGGCTGCGCGCTGCTTCGAGGAGAACGTGGTCACGGATCCCCGCGAGGCCGATGTCGGCGCCATCCTGGGCTGGGGCTTTGCGCCCTATACCGGTGGTCCGCTGTCGCTGATCGACACGGTCGGCACGAAGAAGTTCGTCGAGGACTGCGATCGCCTTGCCCAGAAGTATGGCAAGCGCTTCCTGCCCGGCAAGCTGCTGCGTGACATGGCCGAGAAGGGCGACACGTTCTACGGCCGCTTCAATCCGGCCAAGAAGGCGGCGTGAGCGCCGGCCTGAACGGCTGAACGAAGACAGGGCGCCGGGCTTCAGACCCGGCGCCCTTTTTCGTGGCTTGACATATCTGTGAGATATATCTATCAGAGATATATGCGTGAGAAGAGCACGGGCTATGTCATTCTCGGGATCCTCGCTTCCGGCGGGGACCTGTCGGGCTACGAGATCCGGCAATGGATCGAGCAGGCCATCGGCTTCTTCTGGTCGGAGAGTTTTGGTCAGATCTATCCGGAACTGAAGCGCCTGGCGAAGGAGGGGCTGGTCAAGCCGCTGCCGACGGAGGGAGAGGGGCGGGACGTCAAGCGTTATCGCATTACGCCGGCCGGGCGCGGTGCATTGCGCAAATGGCTTGATGCACCTCCGGTGGCGGAGCGGGCCCGCAACGAGTTGCTGTTGAAGGTTTTCTTCGGCGCGTCAGCCGATGCGTCGGCCATTCGATGTTTCATCGAGGAGGCGGGCGTGCAGGCCCAGCGTCGGCTGGAGGCGCTGAAAGGCGCGGAGGCCCTCGTGCTTAGGGAGGATCGCGCGTCGGGGGATCTTGCCTATTCGCTGATCACGATCCTGAGCGGGCAGCACGCCGCTGCCGCGCGGATCGCGTGGAGCCAGTCGGCCCTGAAGCTGCTCGATGCCAACGAGTCCGGGGGCCCGGCGGCCGTGCTGAGGAACTTTGCGCGGCTCAGGACCACGATGAAGGGGGAGTAACGCCATGAAGATGCTGTCACCCGAGGAGACACGCCATCACTCGGTCTTTTCGTTCCTTGGCACAGAACAGACGGGCGCGCTGCGCTGGTGCGTGCTTGTCCTGCTGGCGCTGATCGCCTGGGCCGGCGGTGTCGCGTTCCTCGGACCCTATCAACCCAATGATGTTTCGCGGATGATGGAGAGCCACGTTCCGCTTGAGCAGGTCTACCGGGCCTGCCTTGCGGCTTCCGTGGTGCTGACGGGTCTCGCTGTCCTGTTCGGGCGCCGGGCGCTCGCCTGGGCGGCGGGAACGGTCGCAGGCTATCTGTTGGGGTTCTACCTGTTCTCGTTCCTCTTCCAGCACTTCCCGCCGGGTGTGGAGATTCCGCTGCGCCACGAAGATGATGCGCTGAGGTTCGCGCTGTCGCGCCTTTGGTTTGCCGGACCGATCGCCGTCGTCCTGCTGCTAGTCTGGCTTGTGTTCGGCCAGCGGGCAGGGGCCGGGCATCCGGCGTTCGGTTTCGGCAACTGGCTCGTGAAGTCGCGGGACCTGATCGCGTCGGAGCCGCTGCAGAGCTGGCTTGCAAAGCTTCTGGGCGGCTACATGATCTTTATTGTCGTGCTGGTCGTGCTGATCCAGGCGCCGGTCGGTTTCAAGCCGATCATCGAGGGGACGCTCTGGCCGCTGTTTGCGGCTGTCCTTGTCGCGGCTGCTGCCAATGCGATCGCGGAGGAGGTCGTCTATCGCGGGTTCATTCAGCCCGCCTTCATCCAGTATGGCGGCGTTGCGGCCGGTCTCTGGATGCAGGGCCTGTTCTTCGGGATCATTCACTGGGGGCTTGGCGTCGGCGTGCTGGCGGCGCTGCCGGTGTCACTGCTCATCGGGATCGGTTCCGTTGTCTGGGGAAAGGCTACCTACGAGACGGGAGGTCTCTGGTGGGCCATTGCGGCTCATTTCCTGGTCGACGTTGCGATCATGGCCGTCTATTTCGTGCCGCATTGAGGCCAGCGGTTGCTGGAAGTTGGGCTGGCGATTGCAGGTTGTGCCGGCTGTGAGGCTTGCCCCTTTTCCTAGGCCTTGGGGTTGTGATAGCTGCGTGTCAGCAAACAGGGTGAACTTCATGCGCAAGGCGTTTCTGGGACTATTGCTTGTTGTCGGAATGGCCGTGCCGGCCGCGGCTGCCGACCGGAAGATCGAAGACTTCTTTGGCGCCTATCTTGGTCACGGCACGGAAGAGATCCCGGGCGAGGTCGACGCCGATACCGAAAAGCAGACCCGCTACAGCCAGGTGATCATCCGCCCGGCGCCCGAAAATGGTTTTGCCATCGAGTGGTCGACGCTGAAGCTCAAGGGCGACGACATTCCGCGCGAGGCGGACACCAAGTCCTATGTCGAGACCTTCCGGGGTACGGACAAGCCCAATTTCTTCCGTGACATCACTTCGGGCGACCCGAACCTCTACCAGGACACGGCCTGGGCCGTGATCAATGGCGACACGCTGAGCATCGTGCAGGTGTCTGTGGCGCCGGACGGCAATTACTTCGTGACCCACTATGACCGCACCCTGACCAAGCAGGGCATGGATGTGCGGTTTACCCGGTTCGAGAACAGCCGGGTTGTCCGGGCGGTAAAGCTGAACCTTCTCAAGGGCCCGGCAAAGGTTAACTAGCTTCGGGATTGTACCGACGCACGATCTCATGCTTTGATGGATCCCGGCCCGAGCGGCCGGGATTTTTCATTTCAGGGGATGCCTCATGCGTTTCGCGGTCGTTCTTGGCTTAGCTGCAGCTCTCGTCACCTCGGCCGCGCAGGCCGCGGATCGCAAGATCGATGACTTTGTCGGCCGCTGGATCGGGACCGGCCAGGCGACGCAGGGTGTCACGAACCCCGTGGCGACCCAGTCGCGGGACTCCGAAGTGATCATCGAGAAGGCTGCCGACGGCTTCAAGATTTCCTGGACGACGATGTCTTCGGATGTCGGCAACGCCTCGCAGTCCAAGGTCAAGGCCTCGTCGCTGACGTTCAAGGCGTCGAAGAAGCCCGGCATGTTCATCGACGTGAAGTCGGGTGATGCGCTGCAGGGGAAGAAGACCACCTGGGCCCGCCTTGCCGGCGACACGCTGACGATCAACCAGCTGGTGGTCAGCGAAGATGGACAGTGGGACATGACGGTCTATGACCGCACGCTGAAGGACAATGACCACATGAACCTGTCCTTCACGCGCCTGACCAACGGCACCATCGGCCGCCAGGCGAAGCTGTCGATGACGCGTTCAAAAGAATAGTCCGCGTCCAACTTTTTGACTCGCGTTCAGAACGGACTTGTGGTTGAGAGTAAGTGATTGCTCTAACAATTTGTGATGTGCGTTTTCTGAAACCTCTGGCATGGTTGGGGTCGTCCCGGGATCGAATATCCCGCGGCGCGCGAGGGAGACGATGACCGCAAGGGCCGTGTTCGCGCTGGAAGAAGGTCCAGTCCGAAAGCCGTTCCGCATGTGGGACGGCGATGTGTCCGTGCTTGCCTGGGAGGGCGCCGGTCCGAAGGCGCCAGCCGTCCATTTCGCGCACGGCAATGGCTTCAACGCGCTGACCTACCGGACACTCTTCGACGAACTCTCGCTGTTCATGCGCATCTATGCCAGCGACCTGCGCGGGCACGGGCAGTCCACGCTGGCTGCCAATCCCAAAGGCATGCGCTCGTGGCAGATCTACAGTGACGACATCATCCGGACGGTCCAGGAAATCGACGGCCGTCCCAAGATCCTGGCCGGACACTCGCTGGGTGCCACTGCCAGCCTGATGGCAGCCCTCGACCAGCCGACCTGGGTCAGCGGGCTGGTCCTGATCGAGCCGGTGCTTCCGCCGCCGTCCGAGCTCCGCCGCATGGCGCTGCTGAGGGCGGCGGGGTTGCTGCAGACCTCGCCCCGGACCCGCGCCAAGCGGGGCATCTTCCCTTCGCGAGACGCCATGTTTGACGCCTACCGGAACCGGGGCGCGTTCAGGAACTGGCCCGAGGAAGTCGTCCGTGACTACGTTACGGGTGGCTCGCTCGACTACATCGACTACCGGCAGGTGCGCCTTGCCTGCACGCCGGGCTGGGAAGATGCGAACTACCGGGCGGGTCCTCCCAACCTCTGGCACCGCATCAGCAGCCTGCGCGTTCCGCTAACCGTGATCCTGGCGGAGCAGCGTTCGACCTGTCCGGAGGAATCCGCCGAACTGCTGAGGCGACGCATGCCGGACGTGCGCATCATCCGCGTGCCGGGATCCAGCCACTTCCTGCCCATCGAGCAACCCGATGTCGTGCGGCTCGAACTGCGCCTGATGGCGCGCGGGCTAGATGGAAATGCCCTCAATCACTAGGGCCTCGAGCGTTTCCCGCATGCCGGGCGGGATGTCCATTGCCTTGCGCTGAACAAGATCCAGGGACACGGCGACGGCTTCAGCCGTTGCGAAACATTCCCCGCTGTCCGCATCGAACAGCCAGTGGCACCACACATAGGTTTTCTGGCCGACGGACTTCAGCCCGCTCATCACGACCAGCAAGTCGTTCTCGCAGGCCGGCTTGCGATAGACGAAGCGATACTCAAGAGCGGCGCCGCCCGTCGTGCCCGCATCGCGCGATCTGCCCGTTGTCTGCACGAGCAGGTTCGGGATCGCATCGCTGATGCTGCCCATGTAGTTGTGAATGCGCATGAAGCCCTGCGCGTCGCAGAGCTCGTCCGTCACCAGGCGCCGGAGCGTCGTTTTCATGCCCATCGCCTGGGCTTCCGCCAATGATGGTGAAGGGCGGGGCGGGTAAGTTCCGAGGCCACGCGGTGCCGCCTGCTGCGGCATGTCAATCGTGAGTTCACTTGATTTGGCGATGGCAATCGCAGGCAGCGGAAGGCCCGAGCGGTAACCGAGGTCGCTCCACTGCGCATAGGTGACAAAGGTGGCTGCCGTGGTTTCAGACTGCGTGTGTTTCATTTCCTGCACGAGGACCACGCCCTCGGAGCGAGCCTGCAGCACGCCGCCCTGCATGACGTAGGGGGCACCAGGCCTCAATTCGCGATGGAAGCGAATATGCTGCTCGTGCGGGATCAGCGCGGCCTGGCTGATGCCTGCCGCGCGAGGCCGCAAGCCAAGGGCGCTCGACAGCGACGCGATCCCTTCAATTTCCCTTGCGACATAGAACTGGACATTCATGTGGCCCATCTGATCGCATTCCCACGTCTGCACGCTGGAGCGAACCGTTTCGATCATGTGGCCCATCGCTGGCAGGTTCCTCTGGATTTAGCCTCGCGACTTGATATGAAAAGACCGGTATCGAGGTCAAATGCAGAGATTGCGCATGAAAGGTCCTCTCAAGGGTGTCCGTGTCGTCGAGTTTGCCGGGCTTGGACCTGCTCCGTTCTGCGGCATGCTGCTGTCGGACCTTGGCGCTGACGTCATCCGGATCGACCGTCGTGACGCGAGACCAGCGGCGGCTCATCATGTCACCCATCGTGGTCGCAGGTCGGTTGCGCTCAATCTCAAGGATCCGAAAGCGACGGCACTCTGCCTTGACCTGATGTCACGCGCAGAGATCGTCTTCGAAGGGTTCCGTCCTGGCGTCATGGAGAGGCTGGGTCTCGGTCCGGATGTGGCGCTCAAGCGGAATCCGAAACTTGTCTATGGCCGCATGACCGGGTGGGGACAGGATGGTCCCCTGGCGCAGGCAGCCGGTCACGACATCAACTACATCGCCATCACCGGCGCCCTTCATGCCATCGGCACGCGAGAGCGTCCGGTTCCGCCCCTGAACCTGATCGGCGACTTTGGCGGAGGCTCGCTCTACCTGGCGCTGGGCCTGCTTTCAGCGCTGCTGCATGCGCGCGCGACCGGGCAAGGGCAGGTCGTGGACGCGGCCATGGTGGATGGCGCGGCTTCGCTGATGTCCTATTTCTACGGGTTCAGGGCCGAGGGCGTGCACACCGCCGAGCGTGCTTCCAATCGTCTTGATGGAGGTGCCCATTTCTATGATGTCTACAAGTGCAGCGACGGGAAGTGGATCTCCATCGGCTCCATCGAGCCGCAATTCTATACGCTGCTTCGCGAGAAGGCGGGGCTGACCGATCCGGCCTTTGATGCGCAGCTTGACCGCAGCCGCTGGCCCGAGCTGAAGGTCAAGCTTGCCAATGTCTTCGCGACAAAGACCCGTGCGGAGTGGTGCGCGCTGATGGAAGGATCGGATGTCTGCTTCGCACCCGTGCTGGAAATCGACGAGGCACCGCGGCATCCGCACAACGTCGAGCGCGGTGCATTTGTTGACGTGGGAGGTGTCGTGCAGCCCGCGCCGGCGCCGCGCTTCAGCCTGACGCCCGGCGAAGTGCAGGGACCGCCTCCCGAAATCGGCGCACACAATGTTTCGAGCCTGAAGGACTGGGGCCTGGACCCCGGTACTGTCGAGGAACTCAAGAAGAGTGGAGTCATCTGATGAGCCGCAGAGCCGCAATCGTCGCCCCCGTCCGCACGCCGGTCGGCAAGTATCTTGGCGCGCTGAAGGACATTCCTGCCGAGACACTGGCCGCGCATGTGGTGCGGGAGACCGTTCGGCGCAGCGGGATTGACCCGGCGCTGATCGAGGATGTCGTGTTTGCGCAGAGCTACGCCAACAGCGAAGCGCCGTGCATCGGCCGGTGGGCTGCGCTCGCCGCAGACCTTCCGATCGAGGTGCCGGGCATGCAGCTTGATCGCCGGTGTGGCGGCGGCCTGCAGGCGCTGACAACGGCAGCCATGATGGTCCAGACGGGTGCTGCCGATGTCGTGATCGCCGGCGGCGTCGAGAGCATGAGCAACATCGAGTACTACACGACGTCGATGCGCAGCGGCGCGCGTGCGGGGAACGTGCAGCTCTACGACCGGCTGGAGCGCGGCCGCGAGCGTTCGCAGCCTGTTGAGCGCTTCGGTGTCATTTCGGGCATGATCGAGACGGCGGAAAATGTCGCCCGGGAGTGCCAGATCACGCGCGAGGCGTCCGACCAGTTTGCGGTTGAGAGCCACCGCCGCGCGACGCAGGCCTGGGCCGAAAACCGGTTCGCTGCCGAAGTGCTCCCCGTCAGCGTGCCCCAGCGCAAGGGCGATGCGCTGGTCGTGTCGAAGGACGAGGGCTTTCGCGCCGACGCCACGATGCAGAGCCTGTCGGCGCTCAAGCCCATCATGAAGGGTGGCGTCGTCACGGCGGCGAACGCAAGCCAGCAGAATGATGCAGCAGCGGCGTGCCTCGTCGTCGCGGAAGACAAGCTTGCGTCCCTGGGGCTCCAGCCGATGGGTTTCCTTGCGGGGTGGGCAGCTGCGGGCTGCCATCCGGCGACGATGGGGCTTGGTCCGGTTCCAGCCGTCGAGCGGCTGTTCGCGCGACTGAACCTGAAGTGGAAGGACATTGATCTCGTCGAGCTCAATGAAGCCTTTGCGGCCCAGGTGCTGGGCGTCGTGAAGCGATGGGGCTTTGAAGCCATGGACCGGCTGAACGTCAACGGTTCCGGCATCTCGCTTGGCCATCCCATCGGGGCCACGGGCGTGCGCATTGCGGTGACGCTGCTCCACGAGATGCAGCGGCGCAAGGCGAAGCTCGGCCTCGAGACGATGTGCGTCGGGGGCGGGCAGGGAATTGCGGCGGTGTTCGAGGCGGCCTGATCGCGTCTGCTGTTGCTTCAACAATCGGTCGCCGTGACGCATCAGGCAGAAGCGGAGCCTGCGATGGTTGTCGCAGGCCTCTGCAGTGAGACTGGCGGTTAGCCGGTCGCTTCCTTGCGTTCGGGCGCGTCCTTCAGGCAGTGCGCCACTTCACGCAGCGTTGCTGCCGCTGTGACGCCGAGCTTGTCGAGCTTGCCCATGCGGGCGAGCGTCGCGAGGCCGATGGCGGCCGAGGAGAGACCAAGGGCACGCGCCTGGGCCTGTTCAGGCGGCAGGCCGTTCAGCTCAAGCGGCTCGCTCACCGTCTGGAACAGCGAGATGAGACGACCCAGCAGGACACGCTCGGAACCGGGGTTCACGCCCTGGCTGTCGAAGTCCATGTTGAAGATCGCGTGGGCCGTTGCGAAAGCCTCTGCAGCGGCGGCAGCGCGTTCGGCGGCATCGCGGCTGGAAGTTGCCTTCAGCTGCTTTGTCAGGCCCGTGAGCTCGCTGACGGCGAGTTCGGACAGGATTGCGGCCTTGGAGTGGAAGTAGAAGTACACTGCGCCCGGCACGTAGCCGGCTTCGGTGGCGACGGCGCGGATCGTGAGACCCTTGGCGCCATCGCGGGCGAATACGCGTCGCGCGGCGGCGAGGATCTCGGCGCGCTTGTGCGCGTGTGAGGCCTCGCGGCGATCTTCGCGGCGACGGTCAGTCGGAACGTCTGAGTGAGACAAGTTGGTTTCCCCCCGGAAATCAGTTCTCGCCACTAGTGATGCCGGGGAATTGAACGATGTTCAACGCATTAGAAGCGATAGAAGGGTCTCGATACACCTTCTGCGATTGGCTCTCCGGAGTCGCGTTCGCGCACGGCTTCCTTGAAACCTTTTTCCTCCGCGCGTTGCTTGAACCACACACCCTCCGGAGAGTGCCGCGCAATTCCGTCAAAAAGCGTCGCGAACATTTGCGTCTGGGTCAGGCCCATCGATTCAATCGACTGATTGACGACGAGTTTCATCGCCATCAGCTGGTTTTTTGGCACGGCGGAGATGCGTGTCGCGAGTGCAACAACGCGGGAATTTAGTTCAGGCTCGGGCACGGACTCCGATACGAGGCCCATCGCAGCCGCCTCCTTGCCGGTGATGAGGTCGCCGGTAAAGAGCATGCGTTTCGCGCGCTCCGCGCCCAGCCTGTAGACCCACATCATGGGTGTCGGCACGCCCCAGACGCGGGCGGGCGGATAGCCGATCTTCGCGTCGTCGGCCATCACGACGAGATCGCAGCACAGGGCAATGTCACTGCCTCCCGCGACGGCGTGGCCGCGTACCATGGCGATAGTCGGTTTGTTGGATCGCCACAGGCTCATGAAGTCCTGCGTGTTGCGGTACATCATCGCGAAGTCGACCATGGGATCCCACGGGCCCTGCGATGAATCCTGGCCTCCGGCCGAGCGGCTGCGGTTCTCGGCGAAGTCGACCAGGTCGTAACCGGCGCAGAAGGAGCGGCCGGCGCCCGTCAGGATGATGCAGTGGATGTCGTTGTTGTCGTTGGCTCGCTCGACGGCCTCGCGCAATTCCTGAGGCATGCCGCGCGCAATGGCGTTCAGCCTTTCGGGCCGGTTCAGCGTGATGGTCGCGATCCGGCCGCTGGTCTCGTAGGTCAGGTGCCTGAAGCGGCCTTCAGACACGGAAGAAGATCATCAGGCCCAGGATGGCTTCACCCGCGAGCAGGCCCCAGATGATCGGGGAGGTCGGGCGCTCCAGCCACGCGGCGTAGCCACGACCTGCGGCCATGCCCATCAGGGCGAGGCCGGTCGTGTACATGATGCCGCCGCGGAAGTCGGAGTAGACAAGCGCCGTAGAGAGTGCGAGCGCCATGGCCACGCCAAAGCCGCCGTACACGGCGCGTGCCTCGCTGCGCGATTCCGGCGTGGAGAGATCGATGCCCGTCACCTGCGTGATGTACTGCGGGCGCCACAACATGATGCCGCCCATGGCAGCAAAGGCGAACAGGCCGATAGTCAGAGAAAACATGAGCGTCGGTGCTCCGATTGCAGATCAAGTCCCCGTCAGGGTCTCACGAGACATTTAAAATTCATAACCCCAGCTGGCGAGCAGCCAGGTCGCGCATAATTTCCTCGGAACCTCCTCCTATCGCGTTAACGCGCACCTCGCGATAGATGCGTTCCACCCGGCTACCGCGCATGTAGCCCGTGCCGCCGAGGATCTGCATGGCTTCGCGCGCGCAGAATTCCATCGTCAGCGTCGCCTGTACCTTGAGGAGGGCCAGGTCGGCTGCCGGGGTCTCGCCATTCTGGACGCGCCATGCACAAATTTCCAGATAGGACTGGGTTGCGTTGATCTGGCGTACCATTTCCGCGATTTTGTGGCGGATGACCTGGTGGTCGGCGAGGCGCTTGCCGAAGGTCTGGCGCTCGCGGGCCCACTTCACGGCCTCCTCGAGGCAGACGCGGGCATAGCCCGTGGCGCCTGCGGCCATGCCGAGGCGCTCGCCGTTGAAGTTCAGCATGATGCCCATGAAGCCCTGGTTCTCGCCGCCGATCAGGTTCGAAACGGGGACACGGACGTCCTGGAAGCCGATCTCTGCCGTGTCCGATGCCCACCAGCCCTGCTTCCTGAGGTTGGTCCGCGTCACACCCTTCGCGTCGGCATCGATCAGCAGCAGCGAGATGCCTCCCATCCCTGGGCCGCCGGTGCGTACGGCCGTCGTGAACCAGTGGGCGCGCATGCCGCCGGTGATGAACATCTTGGAGCCGTTCACGACGTAATGGTCGCCGTCCCTGACCGCGCGTGTCTTCAGTTGCGCCACATCCGAGCCGCCGGATGGCTCGGTGATGGCGAGCGAAATCTGTTTCTCGCCCGAGAGCACGCGTGGTGCCACGAACTGCTTCATCTCGGGAGAGCCGATGGCGAGAATCGGTGGCAGGCCAATGCCGTGGACCATGAGGCTGGCATTGATGCCGCCTGCGCCGATGCGTGCCATCTCTTCCGCGGTGACGATGCCGTGGAAGCGGTCGAGGCCTTCGGAGATACCGCCATAGGCTTCGGGGTAGCCCATACGCGTCAGGCCGAAGTCGGAAGCCTTGCGGTAGAGCTCGATCGGGAACTCGCCTTTCTCTTCCCATTCGTCGACATAAGGCATGATCTCGCGGTCGATGAACTTCCTCAGCTCGCGCCGCCACGCGTGATGGTTCTCGTTCATGAACGGGGAAGGGGGACGAGAGGAGTCGAAGTCGAGTGTCTGCAGGTTCCTGCTCATGTTTCCAGCCCTCGGGTCGTTCGTGTTTTCGTTGCGGCGCAGGCTATGCGAGGACGCCGTGCGTGTACAATAGAGAGGGACTTTCGCTGCGGAAACCGGGTGTCAGATGCTGACCTTGACGCCTTCGGCCTCCAGCAATGCGAGCAGGCGTGTGCCATCCGGCGAGGTTTCAGGGACCGCTGTCCCGGCACGCAACGGCGCGCAGCCGAGACCGAGAAGGCGCTCAAGATTGGCGACGACGCCGACCGACGTCAGATGGGACTGGCCCGCCGGATCGAGCACGGTTGCCCTGAGGGAGGCGTTCGTTCCGCCCATCGTCTTGCCGGACACCTCAACAACAAGCTCGTGAGGTGCGCCCCTGGCCGTGGGATTGTGGCTCAGGCGCTTGCGCAGCCAGGCCATGCGGTCGGACTGCAGCACCGACCACAATCCCGATCTCACGAGGAAGCTGGTGATGCGGCCTGTATTGGCGTCGTCGAGGCCCAATCGCACGGCGACGTCGCTCGCGCCGGTTGCCTGCGCGAGGGTCATCATGTCGGCCATCGCCATGCGATAGACGGGGCGCTCGAGGCCGCTCGGAAAGGTGATAGTGACGGCGTCGCCCATGGAGGCCGCCTTTTTCCATTCACCCCGTATCCGCGCCTCGAACGGTTCTGCCAGCGTATCGCTCGCGCCCTCGGAATCCGGCCCGCCCTTGTCGTTTCCGTAGAAGAGGATCGAGAGGGCAACGGCTTCCGTCATCGCGAGCCTCGCCGACAAGTGCATGGCGAGGATCGCGGGGACACCGGCCATCCAGTTCGACGCAAAGAGCACGGGTGAAGCCGGTGGTGCCAGAGCGGTGACGACGTAGGCGCGGGCCTGGGCGCTGTTGCCTCGCGTGATGTCCAGATAGGGGATGTGTCGCCGGATTGCGCTGCGCAAGGTCGCGTCGTCGTGATCGTGCACAAGCATCACGACGGCGTCGAGCGTGCCGGCGACACCTTCCAGTGGATCCGGTGCATGGGTGTCGAGGCTGACCGGTTCCGCATTACCGAGTGCGCCCGCGAGTTTTTCAGCGGCTTCTTTTCTTCTTCCCGCGATCAGGAGCCTCAGTTCCGGGTGATGGCGGCGCAGCATCGCCGCCACCTGTGCGCCGACCACGCCGTATCCGCCCACGAGAAGTACGCGCCGTTCCATGTTCCTTCAGCCCCCTTGCCGACCACCTCCAATTTTGGTCATATGACCAAGTTTGTCAACGGTGTGCGTCCAGGCGGGTTTGCATGATCAAAAGAGGCGGGCTTCGACGGGAGATGGAGGGGCCGGTGTTGACCGGTCGCGGCGAGGCCAGGCGCCGCCAGATCCTGGAAGCCGCGACCGCGCTGCTACTCGAAGAGGGACACGGCGGGTTCTCGGTGCGTGGGGTGGCGGCGCTTGCGGGGGTCGGGCTCAGCCACGTCCAGTACTACTTTCCGACGCCCGCCAGCATCATCGGGGCGCTGCTCGACCGCTTCATCGAGCAGTATGCGAGGGAAGTGCTTTCGCGGTTCCGGGAAGGTGCTGGTTCACCGCGCGCGCGGCTTGAAGCGGCCCTGCAGTTCCTGCTTGATGACGAAGCCTATCGAAACCAGTGCTCGGTGTTCATGGCCGAGGTCACGGCGATTGCCCAGCGTGACGCGCAGATCGCTGCGGCTGTCACCCGATACTATGACGTCTACAGGGCGGCCCTTGAGTCCATGGCGCAGGAACTCAATTCCGGGCTTGATGCGCGGCAGCGGCGGTTGCGCGTCATGCAATGCATCGCCCTGATCGAGGGTATGGCAGCGACGCGGCGCTATCTTGGCGCTGAGGCCGAGCGTGCTTTCTCGGCCCGGCCGTCTGCGATGGCGGTGGAACTGCTGCTATCGGGTGCTAGGCCGGATCGGCCTTGAGCGCGGCGAGTTCATTTCCGCTCGGGTCGCGGAAGTGGAAACGCCTGCCGCCGGGAAATCCGAAGATCGGCTTGATGATCGTGCCGCCGGCCTTCTTCACCTGTTCGAGCGCCTGCTCCAGGTTGTCTACCTCGATGACCGGCAGGGGCGCTTTCGTCGCTTCGGACATGTCTCCCTGAAGACCCAGATCGACATCTCCGGTCATCGTACACGCGTAATCGGGGCCAAAGGATGTCAGCGACCATCCGAAAACATCCGCATAGAACTTCGATGAAGCGGCGAAGCTTGCGGCGGGGAGTTCGACAAAATTGATGCGCGCCATGCGTGAGGTCCTGCAGCAAATCGGGCGGAATAGCCCTTGTCCTGCCAGCTAAGCGCCGATGCGACGTGCCCGCAAGCGGTTTGCGTCGACGTCAGCCTGCAATCCCCTCATGCCTGTTGCAATTCGGGAGGCCGCGTACCAAAGTTTGTGCGCATTGTTTTCGACAGGGGTCCTCAATGAGTTCTGCCGCAGCCGCCTTTCCGGGATATACGCTCGATACGCTCGACAACCGCATCGTCAATCCGGCCCTGACCCAGGATGAGTCGATCCATGAGGTCTATGCGCAGTTGCGGCGCGAAGATCCCCTGCACTGGACGCAGCCTGATCACTTCCGGCCTTTCTGGTCCGTCACGAAGCATGCGGATATCCTTGAGGTGGAGAAAAACCACCAGATCTTCGTCAATCGCCTGCGCACCTATCTCTCGCCCGTGCAGGGGGAGGAGTGGGTGAAGTCCGTGACCGGTGACACGCATCTTTTCCGCACGCTGGTCGACCTTGACGATCCGATCCACATGAAGCTGCGCGGGCTGACCCAGTCCTGGTTCATGCCCCCCAACCTCAAGAAGCTCGAAGCCCGCATTGCGGGGATCGCGAAGGACCATGTTGATCGCATGGCGTCGCTGGGCTCGGAGTGCGACTTCGTGAAGGAAGTGGCGCTCTGGTATCCGCTGCGCGTGATCATGATGCTTCTCGGTGTGCCGCCCGAGGACGAGCCCTTCATGCTCAAGATGACACAGGAGATCTTCGGTCCTGGCGATCCTGACGTCACGGCGCAGGCCGACCATAAGGCGGATACCGGCGCCTTCAGCGCGTCCGGACAGTCCGTCGACCTGATGCAGACGGCCATGAAGCTCTTTGAGTATTTCGGTGCGATCACGGCGGACCGGCGCAAGAACCCGAAGGACGACGTGGCCTCGATCATTGCCAATGGCATGATCGATGGTCAGCCCATCGGTGACCGCGAGGCGATGAGCTACTACATCATCGTTGCGACGGCGGGGCACGACACGACCAGTTCGACGGTGGCGGGCGGCCTGCTGCAGCTTTTGAAGAACCCGGACCAGATGGCAAAGCTGCGCGCGGACATGGGCCTTGTTCCGAACTTCGTGGAGGAGTCGATCCGCTGGGTCACCCCTGTGAAGCACTTCATGCGTACCGCCGTGCAGGACTACGAGTTGCGCGGCAAGAAGATCAAGGAAGGCGACGGGCTGTCGCTTTTCTACTGGTCAGGCAATCGCGACGAGGAGGTCTTCGAGGAGCCCTTCAAGTTCAAGGTGGACCGCAATGTCTCGAAGCATGTTGCCTTTGGCTATGGCGTGCATGTTTGCCTCGGCATGCATCTCGCGCGCATGGAGATCAAGGCGCTGTTCAACGAGTTGCTGCCGCGCCTGAAGTCGATCGAGCTCAACGGCACGCCGAGGAACACGCTTGCGAACTTCGTCAGTGGCCTCAAGACACTGCCGGTGAAGTACAAGATGGCTTAGTCCAAGCGGCGCCGCGGGCTTCTAACCCGCGGTCCCAGGGTTCACCGTCACCAGCAGCTGGCGCATCGACACCTGGTCGCCGGGCTTGATGGATATGTTCTCCACGGTGCCATCGATGGCCGCACGCAGCTCGTGCTCCATCTTCATGGCCTCGAGTATGACGAGCAAGTCGCCCTTTGCCACGCGCGTGCTGGCGTCGGCGAGGACCTTCACGATCCTTCCCGCCATTGGCGCGCGCACAGCGCCGGCGCCGGCGGCGTCCTTCCGCTCTGCGGGGGCGTAAGTGACGTCTTCGAAGAGTGCGTCACGGCCGCCCAGCGAAACATGGACATGATTGTCGAAGAAGCGAGCGGTGAGGTTGGTAATGGTGCCATCCGGGGCCTGCAATTCAGCCCAGAGGCTGTCTCCCTCCGGCCTTACGCTCGTCACCTGATAGCCGTTGCAGCGGAAGTTCTCGACTGCCAGCGTGACCTTCTCGCGGCGCTCCTGCAGTGTGATGATCGATCGACAAAGACCGTTTGAGCGCCAGTTCTGGCCTGCGCCGTGGTCGAGGAAGATTGCCGCTGCTGCGGCATGTGCCGCCGCCGTGTGGTTTTCCGCGTAGGGCTTGCGAGCCGACAGCCAGTCGATGGTGCAGGCGCCTTCCATGAAGTCCTGGCTGGAGAGAATGTCGAGGACGTAGTTCCGGTTCGTGCGTATGCCTGCCGGGGGCAAATCCTGCAACTGATGCTGCAGGTGTTCGATTGCGTCCTGCCTGGTTGCGCCCTTCGCAATGACCTTGGCCAGCATGGAATCGTAGTCGCCGGATACGTGGGCGATGCCGCCCGGGCTGTCGATCCTGCAATTGCCCGTGCCGATGTGCGCAGTCCCTGTCTGAGGGGCAAATCCGTCGACGGGATCTTCGGCGCAGAGGCGCACTTCGATGGAATGTCCCCGGATCTCGACGTCACCCTGCCGGAGAGGGAGGGCCTCACCGCTGGCGACGCTGAACTGCCACTGGATCAGGTTCGTGCCTGTCACCTCCTCAGTGACGGGATGCTCCACCTGGATGCGCGTATTCATTTCGAGGAACCAGAAGTTCCCTTCGCCGTCGAGCAGGTACTCGACCGTACCTGCGTTCGTGTAGTTCACCGCCTTGGCCAGTGCGACGGCAGCGGCGCCCATGTGATGGCGCAGGGCGTCTCCCACGCCGGGGGCTGGTGCTTCCTCAATGATCTTCTGGTTGCGGCGCTGGACCGAGCAGTCGCGCTCGCCGAGGTGAATGACGTTTCCGTGGCTGTCACCGAAGACCTGAACTTCAACGTGCCTCACTTTCTCGAGCGCCTTCTCGAGGATCATGCGATCCGAGGCGAAGGCTGAGAGCGCCTCACGCCGTGCCGACGACAAGGCGTCGAGAAAGTCTTCCTCCCTTGTCACCTTGCGCTGTCCGCGACCGCCACCGCCCAGCGCCGCCTTCAGCAGCACCGGCCAGCCAATTTTTCTTGCCTCCTGCAGAAGTCTTTCGTCGGACTGGTCTTCACCGTCATATCCCGGGATCACGGGAACGCGTGCCTTGCGTGCCAGGTCCTTGGCATTGCCCTTGTCTGCCATGGCGCGAATGGCGTCGGGAGACGGGCCGATCCACACAAGGCCCGCATCCACGACGGCCTGCGCAAAGTCAGCATTCTCGGACAGGAAGCCGTAGCCCGGATGAATGGCGTCCGCACGGGTGGCCTTGGCGGCGGCGAGGATGCGCCCCGGATGGAGGTAGGATTCGTTGGGCATGGCTGCGCCTACCCTGATCGCCGTATCCGCCAGGGTGACATGGTCCGCATGACGATCGGCGTCGGAGAAGATCGCAATCGAGCGAAGTCCCGCAGCTCGTGCTTCGCGAATGATCCGAGAAGCGATCTCGCCGCGGTTGGCGACGAGGACCGATTTGAAGGGGCGATAGTGCATGTTCAGTTCCCGCGCCCCGGCAGCGTTCCCATGTGCTTGGCAATGATGCCTAGCATGACTTCGTCGGCGCCGCCGCCAATGGAGGCGAGGCGGCCGTCGCGGAAGCGGCGCGAGACCGGCGTCTCGGCCATGAAGCCCATGCCGCCCCAATACTGGAGGCACGCGTCGTTGACTTCGCGTTGCAGCCGCGCGGCCTTGAGCTTGGCCATGGAGGCGAGGCGCGTCATGTCCTCGCCAGCCACATAGCGCTCGACGGCGGTCCAGGTCAGGGCGCGCAGGGCTTCGAGTTCAGTCTGCAGTTCGGCGAGGCGGAAGTGAACGACCTGGTTGTCGAGGATTGACTTGCCGAAAGCCTTTCGCTCGCGGGTGTACCTGATCGTCTCGTCGATGGTCTTTTGCAGACCTGTAAGTGCGCAGAGGGCCGCGTACATGCGCTCTTCCTGGAACTGCACCATCTGGTAGGTGAAGCCGAGACCTTCCTCGCCGATGCGATTGCGCTGGGGTACGCGCACGTCGTCAAAATGGATCTGCGCGGTGTCACTGGAATGCATGCCGAGTTTCTTCAAGGTGCGCGCAACCGTGACGCCCTTCGTCTTCATGGGCACGCAGATCATCGTCTTGTTTCGATGGACCGGGCCGTCGCCGGTGTTGGCGAGCAGGCACATCCAGTCTGCCTGCGCGCCATTGGTCGTCCACATTTTCCCGCCATTGATGATGTAGTCGCTGCCGTCCTTTCGGGCCGTTGTCCTGATCGCCGCAACGTCGGAGCCTGCGCCTACTTCCGATACGCCGAGGCAGGCGACATATTCGCCTGTGATGGAAGGCTTCAGGAATTCCTCGCGCACCTCGTCGGAGCCGAAGCGGGCGAGGGCGGGTGTTGCCATCTCTGTCTGCACGGCGATGGCCATCGGGATCGCGCCGCAATCAATGTGGCCGAGCGCTTCGCTGTAGACGGCCGCGTAGGAGTAGTCGAGGCCCAGCCCGCCAAACTTCTCCGGCTTCGAGATACCGAGAAATCCTGCGTTGCCCATCTTGCGAAAGATTTCATGGGCCGGGAACGGCGGGTTCTCTTCCCACTCGTCGACGTGAGGATTGATCTCGGTGTCGATGAAGCGGATGAGCGAGCGGCGGAGTTCTTCGTGCTGTGGCGTGAGTTTCATGGTGCGGGCTCGCGGTGTATCCAAACAACCTGTCGTCATCCTGCGCGAAGGCGCAGGACCTACGACTTAACAGTGTGTCATGGAATGTGCAAAGTCGTGGGTGGTCCGCCGGAGCCTGT